>NZ_JAFCTI010000001.1:0-449104 GCF_049895945.1 Pseudarthrobacter sp. DSP2-3-2b1
TCCGAACGGTGTCGGCATCCCCAGCGGCCTCCGGCTTATCCGGAAGATCCATTACCTAGAACCTATCCCGGCCCCCAGACACTGTCGATGGGGACCGCTGCCCATACAGCCCTCCCCATGGGTCCAGCCCGGAGCGTGCCGGCTCCACGGAAGAGCCGGCTCAGTAGTGCGATGCGAACCGGTTCCGGCCCCACCACGCGAACGCCAGGCCGGCAGCGCCCACCAGCAGCACCCCGGCCATGATGGCCAGCAGTCCGGGGCTGCCGAAGAGGGTGCCGCCACCGTTCCGCGACACGGCGGCGGCCTGGGTAGGTGTGGCCGATTTCGTGATGGGCTTGTTCCAGTTCGATTCGGTGGAGGGTCCGGTGGCGGACGGCGACGCACTGGCCGCGGTGGTGCTGGGAGCGGCCGACGCCGTTTCCTCGGTTGGCGTATCGCCGGGTTCCGGAGCGAGCGTGGGAACCGGAGCGGGAGCCGGCTCTGCGATTACCGGCGGGGGCGCGGGCGCTGCCGGCGCGGGAGGCGCTGGCGCGGGTGGTGCAGGTTCCCCGGTGGGCTTGGGATCCGGTTTTCCCGGGTTGCCGGGCGGCGTTTTCTGGTCTTCGGCGTCGAGAGGGACCACTTCGCAGAACAGCAGGCACGTCGGGGTTGGCTCACTGGTTTCGGCGTGCGCCGGAACGGCGGCCGAAAGCCCCACCGAGAGCGCCAGTACCGTGCCGGCCACTGTAGCGGACACGTCGCGGAGCACCGAGGAGGATCGGGTCATGGGTTACCTTTTCGACGGCGCGCGGCCCCCACCGCGGCGAACTTGTGTTTCCGGTAGTCTGCTACAGCCACAACGGGGCCGCAAATCCTCCCGGACTCACGGCCCCGCCGGGCATGGTTGTTTGTCAGTCCCTGTTTTCGGGAGGCAAGGCCACCTGCAGTTTCCGGGCTTTGCCACGTCCCACGATGTAGCCTCGGCCCGGAATCAACTCCGGACTGATCCGGCCCAGCGACGTATTCAGCAGGCTGTCGCCTTCGATGTCACCCGGGTTCATGAGCAGGCCCCGGCGCCCCGACTTGAAGGGTTGGGACAAGGACCAGGCCGAGGACCAGGTGGAGGTCTCGGACTCGCCGATCACCCACTGATCGGCTTTGAGCGATGCCGTCACCAGTTGCGAGACGCCCGATTCGGCGATCGAATCGGTGAACTCGGTCAGGCCCTCGATGAAGATCGCCACCTTGCCGGGATTCCCGGTGGAGTGTTCAATCAGGTCCTCGACGACGTCGGCCAGGTCGTCCGCACCCACCACCGAACGGTTCCAGACCGGGAGCGAGGCCACAGCAGAGCGGCGCGAACCGATGTAGACCAGTTCCGTGTCCGGATTGGACCGGCGCAGGGCGTAGGCAAGGCTGACCAGTGCGACAGTCCGGCCGGCACCGGGAGGACCTGCCAAAAGCAGGGAACCCTGGGCCATGATCTCCGCCGGCTCGAGAGTTTCGTCGTCGACGCCGATGACCGGCAGATCCGGGCTGCCCGCGGGGAGCATGTCCAGGTCCACCTGCTCCGGTAGCCGCTGGATTTTCGGCGCCTGCTCCAGGCCCTGGCGCAGCATGGCCTGGCTGAGTTTGTGGACCTCGCGGGCCTGCAGAGCCAGGTTGGAGTTGCCGCCCAGGACGGCGAGCTGGACCTCCAGGCCGCCCAGGAGTCCACGGCCTGGCGGTGAGGAGCTGCTCAGGACGTCCTTGGGGACGTCCAGAGACAGGTAATCGTCCTCGGAGGAAAGCCGCAGGACCAGCCGGCGCTGAATGGAAGCGAGCAGCGATGCCGGTACGGAGTTGGGCCGGTCCCCCGTGACCACGAGGTGGATTCCGAGGGGCCGGCCGTCGGTGGCGAGCTGAAGGAAGATATCCCAGAGCGCGGACAGCCGGCTGTATTCGTAGGTCTCGCGGAATGCGGACATGCCGTCCACCAGCACAAAGATGCGTTTCTCGTCCGGCCGGTTGGCGAGGGTCCGGTATTCACCAATGGTGGACGCCCTGACGTCCGCGAACCGGGCAGACCGTTCCTCAGCGAGGTCCCGGAGCATTCGCAGCAGGCGGCCGACGCGTTCGACGTCGTCGCCGCTCATGATCTCACCCACGTGCGGGAGGTCCTCGAGCATGCTCAGCCCGGAGGAACCGCAATCGATCCCATAGATGTGGACCGGGCCCCCACGGGGCGTCACGGCGGCGGCAATTGCAATCCCCCGGAGGGCAGCCGACTTGCCGGAGCCGCCGGTGCCGTAGATGGCCATGTTGCCGTCCTGGTCCGGCTCGTAGAAGACTGTGGGCTGTTCCTGACGGGCGGGGTCATCCGCCACACCCAGCAGCAGCCGTTCGTCGGTGCGGGGATTTGGCAGCTTGGAGAAATCGTAGGTTTTGGCGAGCTCGTCGAGCCACGGTTTGCGCGGAGGCTTGATCGCCAGGGATTCCGCGGCACTGACGATGTTGGTGGTCATCCTGGCGATGTCGTTGGGGCCGGCGGGAGCTTCTCTGACCGATTTCTCCGGGGCAGGCGCTTCCCAGCTGGGACCGGAACCGAACGCCATTTCCACGATGTCGATCTGGGGACGCTGTGGCTTCTCGGTGGTCCAGCCGCCGGCGTAGCCGGTTTGGAACCCCTGGATGCGGCCGGGGCCGGTTTTGGCGGCGCCGCGGCCCGGGATGGTCGGGTCGAAGTAGGCCGCGTCAGGCACTCCGAGGATGTCGGTGGCGTCGTCCTCGTCCGCCATGCGCAGGGCAACCCGGAGGTTGGTATTGGCGCGCAGGCTGTCCTTGATGACGCCGGCAGGGCGCTGCGTGGCAAGGATCAGGTGCAGGCCCAGGGACCGGCCGCGGGCAGCAACATCCACCACCCCGTCCACGAATTCAGGTACTTCCGTGGCCAATGCAGCGAACTCGTCCACCACGATGATCAGGTAGGGCGGCGCCTCCGGATCGGCTTCGCGCTGGAGAGCCAGGAGGTCTTTTGCCTTCTTCCGGTTCAGCAGGTGCTCGCGGTAGTGGAGTTCGGCGCGGAGTGACGTCAGTGCACGGCGGACCAGGTGCTGGGACAGGTCAGTGACCAGGCCAACGGTGTGGGGCAGGTTAAGGCAATCCGCGAACGCGGCACCACCTTTGTAGTCGACAAAGAGGAAGCTGACCCTGTCCGGGCTGTAGGCGGCGGCCATGCCCATGACCCAGGACTGCAGGAACTCGGATTTGCCGGCACCGGTGGTGCCGCCCACCAGTGCGTGCGGGCCCTCGTTCTTCAGGTCCAGGTAGAGGGGTTCAATGCCCTTGGACCCCACGAGCGCCCGGAGTGTTCCGTTATCCTTCCGGTTGGGCACGGCGGAGGCATGGACGGAGTTATTCTCCTCCCAGCGTTCGGCGACGGCCTGGGGATTGTCCAGGAAGTCCTTGCCGATCAAGGTGGCGTAAGAGACAGCGCGCGGCAGGTCAGAGTCGTCGCTGACTGGCTTGCCGACGTCGACCACGGGCGCGAGCATCCTGGCAAGCTGGGCGGCCAGTTCGGCGTCGAGGCTTTCACAGCTCACGGGATAGGTGTGGCGGCCCAGCCGGACCTGGCCGGTGGTGGTGCCGTTCTCACCGTCCACCACCATGAAATCCCGGCACGCGGCCGGGAGGGCCTGGATGTCGGTGGCAACCCACATCACGTGGACGCCGGAATCCGGCCCCCGCTCAGCGAGGCGCGTCAGCCTGCCACGGTCAACCGGGGCATCATCCTCGACGATCACCAGCACGGCCGGCAGCACCGGCGCCGGAAGCTCGTCCTTGGCGGGGTTGAAGGCTGCCTTCGGCTCCGGGGCCGAACGTTTGGCCATCGCTTCCCTGGCGTCCAGCAGGTCCTCGAGCCTGGCCAGCAGGGTGGAACCGCCGGCCGAGCCTGCGGCGAGGTGGTCGCCGGTGAGGGGGCTGTGGCCCGAGCCAACGTGCGGCAGCCACTGCAGCCAGTCCCAGCGCTGCCGGGACTGGGCCGAGGTAATGGCAGTCACCACTGCCTCCGCCGGCGAGTGCAGCCCCACGAACTGCAGCACCATGCCGCGGGCCACATCGTCCACAAGGCCGCGTGCCCCGGCAACCCCGAAGGACCCCGCGGTCCGCAACTGGGAGACCACCGGAACACCCTCGATGTCCCGGAACTGCTTGAGGCAGTCCTGGATCTCCCGCATGTGTTCAACTTCGGTATCGTTGCTGGCCGGTTCGTCGAAGTTGATGCGTGACGGGCTGGTACCGAGCCCGAACCGGAGTCCCAGGAAGCCGACGTGCTCCGGCCGGTGGGTCCACAGGAGCGGGCCAAGTTTGTAGATGGAATCCACGGTGTCGCTGACTGACGGGGCTTCCTGCAGGCGTACCGCGCGTTCCACATGCTGCAGTTCGGTGATGTCCTGGCGGAAAGCCGCCATGGATTCGCGGAAGTGCTTAAGCTGTTCCTTCTGCTGGCGCCTGGTCTGCATCTTGTGGTCCACGTAGTGCCCCACGATGAACAGCGGCATCATCATCATAAAAACCACAGACAACACGTTCCGGGTGATGGCGAACATCACCCCGCCCATCAGGAGCGGGGCCATCAGCATCAGGTAGGGGAAGGCCTGGTGGTCGGGCCTTTTGGGCCCGGCCGGCGGTACGCGTTTGGGGGCGTCGAAGCGGGGAACCACCCGCGGGGAACGGTTGAAATCGACAAGCGGCGACGTCGGCGCTGCGCCGTGGTTGCGTCCCAGCGGAACCACAGTGAGGGTGGTGTCCCCCAGGGTCACCGTGTCAGAGGAGTTCAGCGTGGCCCGGGTGACAGGAAGGCCGTCCATCAGCAGCCCATTGGCTGAGTTGGTGTCAACGATTTCCACGATCTCGCCGACCGTGATGCGGGCGTGGCGTTTGGACGTCATGGGGTCGGAGAGGCGGATGTCCACGTCCCGGTCCCGGCCGATGTAGCTGGTGCCAGAGGGCAGCGAAAATTCCTGGCCGACGTCGGGCCCTGAAAGGATCCGCAGCGTGGCAACGGCGGGACCCCGGTTGGCGCCGGGGGCGTTGAAGAGTTCACTGACCTCGGTCAGGGAAACCACGGAACCCGGGCGCAGGCCCGATTCCAGCAGGTTATCCGTGCGGGTCAGGACGTTGCCGCGCATTCCCCCCGCCACAAACGCCTCGTCGATCCGCAACGAGAGGTTCTCCGGGGCGGCCGATCCCTTCCGGTCCGGATCAGCGGCCCAGAGTTGGGTGGCGATGTCCGCCACCGTGGCCAGCCCGTCCACCGTCACGGCCAGGTCCTTGGTTTCCGCCGGGTCCCGGCGGAGTGTCAGCCGGATCCTCATCCTTCGTCCACGCCCCTCATCTTTTCGAGCAAGTACAGATCATCGGCCGTGACCAGGTGCGAGGTGACAGCGTGCTCGACCAGCCTGGCGCGCCGGTTGGTGGCCAGCTTTCCGCCGCCGCCGCGCAGCCCCACCACGCCGACCCGGTCAAGTTTGTCGCAGACGTTGTCCAGCTTCCGGTTGAAACGGGTCAGGGCCCAACCGAGGGTCTTCGCCGCTGCGGCCGAGGACGGGATGGCACTGAATCCGGTTCCTTCCCGGCGGAGCATTGGTTCGGCGAGAGCCACAATCAGCGCCCGCTGCGAATCGGTGAAGACTACCGGGCCGATGGTGGTTTCCCCGTTGCTGTCGTCTTCGCGTGATTCCTGGCGGAAGGAGGGGGTCTTCAGGTGCACGGCGAACTCGTAGGTGGTGGGGCCGGCGGTGAAGATGACGTTGGTGTGGCTGAAAACCAGCGGAATGCGTGCGCCGGGCGAGAGCCAGGCCTGCATGCCCCCGGAGCCGTCTGCCACCGTGGCGGAGAGCATCCTGCCCACGTTGCTGAGCCACCAGATCCCGTCGTAGCGGGCTACCTGCAGGAACTGGCGGTGCAGGTACGGGTTGTCGTCCACCTCGAGGTCGCCTTCGCGGCCGATGTTGAAAATTTCCTCATCGGACGGTTCGTACCATTCACCACAGAAATCTATTGCTAGATCCCCCATTTTCCGTGCCTCCTCGATGGGCCGTGCCCACGTTCTAAAGCGTTTATGCGTCTGCCTGCAATCACTTGCGGATGCAGGCGATCGAATCTTCCTCCAGGGGCGAGAACATGCCGTCGCTCCTGACGAGCATCACCTGGATGCAGGTGGGCTCTGTGGGGTTGAGTGCCACCTGGGCTGCCGGTTCCGCAGTGGACTGGTATTCGCCGCTGCCGTCGATGGCGTAGACGCGCCATTTGTACGCGTCACCGGCTTTCGGCTGCGGGTTGGTCCAGGTGAACGTCGCCTTGCCGGTGGCATCCACGGTTCCCGCCAGGTCTGCGACGTCGGGGACGGTGCCGTTGTCCAGGGCGTCCGCCGGCGGCTTGCTGATCCCGGCCGATGGCGCCACCTTCGGCGCCGGCGAGCTGGTGGCGAGCACAATTCCCACGATGACGGCGACCACCAGCAGCGTCCCGCCGGCGATGGCGAGCCACAGATTCCGTTTGCCGTGATCAGCTGGCTCTCCAGCGGCGGCCTGGGTGACGGGAGCGGGACGGCTGACTGTCGCGTCGATCGCCGGTTCGGCGGAACCGGGCCGGCCCGGCCCGGCGTGCTGGCCCTGTCCGTACTGCGGCGAAAGCAGGCCCGGGCGCTGCACGGTGGAGTCCTGGGGAGTCCCGTACTCAGTGGCTGCGGGCGCACTGCCCCGCAGCATGGTGGCATGGGCCCACTCCCCGGCCGGGTTCGCACCGGGTTGCTGGCCGGACGGCCGGCCGGACTGCTGGCCGGCAAAGAGGTTGCCCGGCACTTGCGGCTGGGCCCCCGCCGGTTGCGTTGGCGCGGGTGTAAAGCCGGAGGGTGTGAAGCCCGACGGCGGCGCGCCGTTGCCGGGGCCCTGCGGCCGGGTGCGTGCCGGGAATGTCGGCGCACTGCCGGTGCGCTCAGGGTCGATGGCAGCGATGCTCCGGACACGGGTTTCCTCGAAGCCGTCATCCGGGTGGCTGTCATCCTGGTGCTGCTCTTCGAGGACCTCGAAGGGCGTGACCGAGAGGTTCAGTTCGGCCTGGATCCGTTGCAGGGCAAGGGCAAAGGCGTGTGCCGAGGAGTAACGGGACGCAGCGGACTTCGCCATCGCCGTGGACAGTGCACGTTCGAGCGAATCCGGGACGTCGGCCCGGCCCAGCCGTGGCAGGGGCGAGTTCGTGATCCGTGAAATCAGTTCACGCTGGGAATTATCGGTGCCCGGCATAACAAACGGGGATCTGCCGGCCAGCAGGGTGTACAGCGTCGCACCCAGGGCCCAGACGTCCACCATGATGCCGTCCACCGGGCCGTCAGAAAACTGCTCCGGCGGCGACCACGGGATGGACATGCCGGCGTCCTCGTCCGCGGTGTCGCCCAAGGTTCCTGAGATACCGAAGTCCGTCAGCGCGGGCCTGTTGTAGTCCGTCACCAGGATGTTTGCAGGCTTGATGTCGCGGTGGGCGATGCCCGCGCGGTGCGCGGTTTCCACCGCGGAGGCAACCTGGATTCCTACGGCCAGGACCTCGTCCACGCTGAAGCGCTGGCGGCGGTACCTGACGTCGAGGCTGGGCCGGGAGCAGTATTCCATCGCCAGGTAGGAGTGCCCGGCGTCGGTCACCTCCGCCTCGTAGATCGTCACGATGTACGGGTGGGAGGACAGCTGGGCCATCAGGTTCGCTTCGGATTCGAACCTCCGCCGGGCACCCTCGGTCTTGAGGTCCGAGAGCAGGACCTTGACTGCCACCTTCCGGCGCGGCCGGTCCTGCTCATAGAGATAGACGTCGGAGAACCCGCCGGAGCCCAGCAGGCTGATGTACGTGAACCCCGGAATAGGGGGCGGCGGCGCGATCGGCCGTTTGGAACTCAAAGAATCTCCTCAAAACGCAGCGAGATATCGTCCCCCAGTTCGGCGATGTCGCCGTCAAGCAGGATGGCCATTTCGTTCTGGGCCAGGCGGCGGGGCTGCTGTCCCTCGCGGACCAGGACTGTCCCGTTGGTGGCCTTGAGGTCGCAGAGCATCACATGCCAGCCCTCAAGCCTGACCTCAACGTGCGACCGTGAAATGTCCCCGCTCGGGCTCGCCACCTGGACCAGCCGCGGCATCCCGCCGCCCTGGACCCGGGAAACGGAAGGCTGGCGGCCGATCACCAAGGACTGATCGAGATCCACGAGCTCGCCGCTGGATACCCGCATCCTGCCCAGCCGCGGCCGCGCGACCTGGACGGCGTCGGCCGGCAGCGGCGAGCGGCAGAGCGCGCACTGCGCGTGTGTGGGCGGGTTGGCATGCCCGCGTTCGCAGACACGGGCCAGCACCAGCGGTCCGGTGGCGGCATCGGGCTCCCGCACCGGGGCGGGATGCGGCGCCATTCCGGCGAGGTCGCTCTTCATGATGGTCTCGCCGTCATGGTCCGGGTCGAAGCCGTCCGGGACAGCGGCGTGCCCGGCGTCAACTGCAGATCCCGGGGCTGGCGTCGGAATGGGCGCGGAAATTGAAGTTGATGCAGGCGCAGGCGATGCAGCACCCGGCGCTGACGGCGCGGGCGGAAAGTTGAACGACGACGGCGTCTGGGCACCGGAGGTGCTGGTCCCGCCGGTCCTCCACGGGACCGAATCGATCAGTCCGCCGCCAAGGACGGTTGACGGTGCAGGTTCAGCGCGCGGTGCAGGCGGGACTGGCTGATCAGAGACCGGCGGGGCAAGGGAGAAGCCGCTGAGGGCCTGGGGCGCTGGCCTGCTTGAATCCGGCTCGCTGGCTGCAGGTTCGGACTCACCGGACCCGGACCCGCTCGCCTGCGGCTCTGTTTGCGGGTTTTCAGCTGAGTGCTCTTCTGCTGAGTGGTCCGCTGCTGACTCGCCCGCCGCGTGTGCCGGGTCTTCGTCCTCAGGTTCGTCGCGGACGGCGGCGTCCTCAATGCGGCGGACGACGGTCTTTTCCCAGAGGTGGTCGTAGCTTCCGGTCAGTTCGTGGGCAGGCACCTGGTCGGCAAAGGATGCCGGGGCTTCAGGCTGCGCAGGCTCAGGGTCTTCCGAGGCGTACCGGGAGTCCTCGTCCGTCACACCCATAACCGTTTCAGCCGAAGCCTCGCGGTCCGTCTCCGCGGTGCCGCTGCTGTCCGGTTCAGCTGCCGGCCCGGATTCCTGTTCCTGCTCCGGTTCGCTTTCGGCCTCAAGGGAGGTTTCGGGGGCGGATGCAGGGGCAGTGCTGGATGCAGTCTTAGGGCCCGGTGGAGCTTCAGGGCCGGAGGCAGTTTCAGGACGGGCTGCAACTGCAAGCGCCGGTTCTGCTTCAGACTCCAGTTCAATGTCCGGCTCTGAGTACGTTTCGTCCAGCCCTGAGGCGGTCTGCGGCTCCCCGGCAACGGCAGCCGTCAGAGCAGGCGCAGGCACTGCTGCAGCGGCTCCAGCAACAGGCGCAGCCATTTCGGCAGCCGGCCCGGCAAATGCCACGGTCAGCGACTGGAGCAGGACCACGCCCTCCACCAACGGCAGCGCGTTACCCGGCTGGCCATCGCCGGCCACGGTGAGGACGTACCCCTCGGGAGCACCGAGGCGGCGCTCGGTCCACGTGGTGACATCCCGCCCATTCAGCTCCACGGAACCTGAGGGTAGTTGGACGACCAGGTCAAGGTCACCGCGTAGGAAAACCCGGAGGGATTCGTGGAAGGACACGATCCCGAACGCAGGGATCTGCGCCAGGGAAACTCCGAAGCCGCTGGTTACCGCATGAAGTACTTCGTGGACTTCCGGGTTCTTCCCCAGCAACTCCCACAATGACTGGGCAAGTTCCGGCGAAGACCCCGGTCCCAGCAGGACCGCCGTGCCGGACCGGATCACGCCAAGCCAGGTACCTGAAATGTAGTTGGCGGCAGCCATATCAGTGCTCCCCATTTTCTTCTTCCTGGTCCGCCGGCCTGCTGGCATCGACAATCTGCGCCCGCGGCAGCGTGACTTCCTGCTCGGCATCCGCGGTGCGGCGGGGCGCAGTGATGGCGATGCCGGCGTCGTTCATCACGTTCTTGGCGTCAATCACAATGACGGTGACGTTGTCCCGCCCGCCGTTGCGCAGCGCTGCCTGGATCAGGGCGTCCACCGCGTCCTGCGGGTGGCCAACAGTGCTGAGGATGCGGAAAATGTGCTCGTCGGTCAGCTCGGCGTTCAGGCCGTCGGAGCAGACGAGGATCCGGTCGCCTTCTTCAACCGGCAGCAGCCAGTAATCGGCCTCGGTCTCATCACCGGTGCCAAGGGCCCTCGTCACCACGTGGCGGCGGGGGTGCACGGCGGCCTGCTCAGGCGTGATTTCGCCGGCATCCACGAGTTCCTGGACCTCCGAGTGGTCCACGCTGACCTGGGCGAAACTGCCTTGGCTCAGCCGGTAGGTGCGCGAATCGCCGATGTTCACCACCAGCCAGTACGGCATTCCCATTTGTTCGACGACGACGGCGCCGGTGAGGGTGGTCCCGGCGCGCGCACCGGTCACCTCCCTGATGGAGCTGTCGGCGCGAAGCAGGTACTGCTGGAGGACCGAGGCCGTGACGGAGCGCTCTCCGGTGGCGAGCTGCGGCATGGCGGCCAGGGCCCGGACGCACATCCCGCTGGCGATCTCCCCTGCCTCGTGCCCGCCCATGCCGTCAGCTACGGCGAACACGGGATCTGAGGCAATGAAGGAGTCTTCATTGAGTTCCCGACGCAGGCCGCGGTCGGTCCCGTAGCCGTAACTCAGGCTGAGGCCGGAGGCGTGGTCATCGTCAGTGGAGACGCTGTCCGGTTGTAAATTCATGCCTGTCCTAGGTGGAAGGAACGGTCACCAAAATGGACAGTGGATCCCGGGCTGACAAAGGCGGGTACACCGGGCTGCAGCGGTGTCCGCTGGCCGTCCGGGGTGGTGACGGCGCTGCCGTTGGTGGAGTTCCGGTCGGTGACCCAGATGCCCGCACCGTCGGTCAGCAGGTGGAGGTGCGTCTTGGAAATCGAGCGGCCGGGGTCGGTAATGGCCAGGACCTGGGACTGCTGCTCCCCTGTCTGGCCCACCGGGTTCCGGCCCACCAGGACGTGGCGGTCCAGCTGGAAGTCCCGGCCGTCGTCGAGCTTGATCCGCAGCACGGCCAACGGTGCGGAGTACGCCGCGCCGCCGCGCATCTGCGTGCGGTCGTGGTCATCGTCCGGGTGGGCGTGTGCCGGCTGCGACTGAGCCGCCAGGGCCGCCGGCGCGTTCGGCACCTGGTAGCCAGGGGCCGACGGCGGGGTGAACGCCGACGGCGGGGTGAACGCCGACGGCGGGGCCGTGTAGGGCTGGGACGCTGCGACCGGTTGGGCAGGTTGGTTCGGCTGGGCAGCCTGCGGCTGGGCTGGTCCCTGCTGGAGCGGCGGCTGACCCTGGTAGGGCAACACCGCCGGCGTCGCAGAAGGCTGGTGCGCCGGCGTCGGGCTGTGCGGCGCCTGGTTCACCTGTGGCTGGTTCACCTGCGCCTGAGAGGCCTGCGCTTGATTCCCCTGCGCCTGATTCATCCGGCCGGCGCCGGCCACGGGCGAGGCAACCTGCTGGACGGGCGGCAGATCAAGGGGGGCGAAGCTGTAGGGGCCCTGGATCCCGCCCGAGGTGATGGGGTTACGGCCGGACTTCACATCGAACATGAGGGTTTTAGCCGCAGTGTCATGCCAGCCGCGGAGCCTGCTGTTGGGATCCCAAGTGTTCGAAACCACTACCAGGACTGCCCAGACAGCGCCGATCAACACCAGCGGACCCAGGATGAACATGGCGATGTTGAACCACTTGAAGATGATGACGGCCACGGCGGCCAGGAGCGCCAGAATGACCCCTGCGCCAATAATCAGGCCCCGGAGGGCTACTCCCCCGGCCCCGGGTGCGTAGCCGTCCTTGTCAGCGCTGCGGATTCCCATGACCCGGTTGCCCACGGTGTTGCCCGTGCGTCCTTCCAGGCTCATGAGGACCACCAGATAAACCAGGGTCAGCCCCAGCCCGATGCCGCCGTACAGGACCAGTGACGCCGTGTCATAGATGATGAACCCGCCGCTTTGGGTGCGCGTGATGCCCGCGAAACCGATGGCAAAGGTCACCACCAGCACTGCGACCGGCGCCAGCCAGTCGAGCACTGCGGCGCCAAGCCGCTTACCGGCCGTGGCCGGTACAAGCTCAAGTTTGGCTGCCATGCCCGTTCCTCCCCCTGGAGCCGTTTGTACTACCGGGATAGTACCGGGTATCTGTTGCTGCTGCCCCGCCGCACGATCCATCAGCGCCCGCTGGGCGTGATCCACATTGCGCCCGCTGCGGGCAGACCTGTTCGGCAGCGGAGCCCCGCAGGCTGTGCAGAACGTGGCGCCGCCGCGGATCTGTTGCTGGCACCGCTGGCAGCGCTCGGCCTCGTACGTCATGATTCAGTGTGTTTCTTCCTGCCAGGGTTCCGTAGAACAGTGGACTCATCGGCCTCCGAGGCCGCCGCCGTCGTCGCGGGTCCGCTTTCCTGAACTGCCGGACCGGGGTTGCCGGAGGTGTCCGGGCCGGTCTCCACCCTACCGGTGGTGGACGGTTGCGGCGTGGAACCATTCCGTGACGGCGCCAGTGGGCCCAGCCCCAGCCGGGCACCGCGCAGCTTGAGGGCGTTGCGGCCGTCGGCAAGCAAAGACCGCGGCGAGAAACGGGCCTGCTGGCGGCGCCAGAACCCCACCGTCCCGGTCATTTCCTTCAACGAACCGTCCACGATCTCCCAGTACGCCTTCACTTCCTCTTCGCTCGGCTGGCCCGCGCCGAAGATCGAGGCATCGGCCCGGTGCGCGAGCATGGTGGTGGTCTGCCCTGACGCGGGGAACGCATCGGCCACCACGGCAGCACTCTCGCGCCGGGTTGAGCGCGTATCGATTCCCGCGCCCATGTCCGTGGCCAGGCTCAGGACTTCATTCCAGCCGCCACCCACACGTTGCGCGGGGTGCCCCTCGGTGAAGCGGGCCTTCCGGCGCCGTGATTTGAGCAGCGCGATGAGCAGCAGCGGCAATGCCAGGATGGCGATCGGAATGAGGGCAATGCCCAGCGCCTGGAGCAGTGCACCCCAGAACAGCCAGGGATTGTTCTTCTTCTGGTCAGCGTCCAGCGCATCCGGCGAGGAATCCGGCGGCAGGTCCGCCGGCTCCTGCGGCGGGGGCGGCGGCTGGAGCACCTGGGGCTTGGGCTTGGACTTGTTTTCCGGGTCCGGCGGGATGGGGATGTTGTCCTTGGGCGGGGTGGGATCGAAGCTGACCCAGCCCACCCGGTCGAAGGCCACTTCAACCCAGGCGTGGACGTCCTTGCCGGTGATCTTCACTTCCCCGGCACCGTTCTCGGGACTGGTGGGCTCGGGGTAGAACCCCATCACAACCCGTGACGGTATCCCGAGGTGGCGGAGCATCAGCGACATGGACACGGCGTACTGCTCGTCGTCTCCCAGCATCTGCTTGGCGGTCAGCAGGTTCCGGATCCGCGATGAGCTGTGGCCGGAAACGCTGGGTAACTGCCCCTCGGTGACGAGCCCGTTGCTGAAGGCACCGGTCTTCTGGAAGTGTGCTTCGATCTGGCGCACCCTGTCGATCGCGGTGGGGGCATCGGCCGAGAGGTCGTTGGCCTGGGAGCCCACCACCGGCGGGACTTCGACCGCGTCCGGCAGGGTGATCTTCGCGAAGTCGTACTGGGTCAGCTGTCCGTGTTCGAGCTTGACGGGATCGGAGACCTGGACGCTGTACGAATCACCTTTGGACAGGCCCTTGGTGGTCACCGCAGTGTCCGTGCCTGCGTTGAAGTACAGGCCCGAGGCCGCGGCAGAGGCACTCTGGTCAAAGCTGAGGCCGGTGGTCTTCCGGCCGCCCGGGACGAAGTACCCCTGGTAGTCCTCGATGGTGATGTCGATCGAGTAATCGTTGGTGGGCACCACGCTTGACGTATCGGCCAAGGTGTTGATGGACTCCGTGTCACCCACCTTGCTGAAGCTGCCGGAGCCGTTGGGGTCCATGTTGTAGTTGGTGCCGTTGAAGGTATCCAGGGCACCCAGCCTGACCCTGCCGTCACGCGGCAGGCCCTTGACCACGAACAGGGTGTCGTCCTTTTTGTCCTTGACGAACGTCCGGAAGCTGGCCAGCGGTGTGATGTAGGCCTTGGGATCAAACGGCGGAACCACCACGTTGCGCAGGACCTTGCGGTCGGAACTGGCGGTGACCAAGGGCGCGGCCAGTGAAGTGATGGCCACGCTGGCGGCGATGACGGCGGCGGCGGTACCGAGCCTGCGGAGCCGGGCCTTCCGGGCGGTGGCCGTATCGGTCACGGGGCTGTTGACGGCGACCTTCCGGGTATCACTGCGCCGCAGCGCGTCGCGGCGGAAGGTGGCCCAGGCGATCGCAATAACTGTGAGCCCGATCCCGCGCTCCACCGTGAGGAAGGCTGCGTTGGTGCTGAAGGCAATGCCGGTGACGAACAGCGCCAGCACCGGGAGCAGCGGCCAGTAGGGGCTCTTGAGCCGCCAGGTGAGGATGCCGGCCATCAGGGCGGTGAGCAGGGAGCTGAGGAAAGGCACAATCAGCACGCCGCCCGCTGACCCTACCGGCACGCCGACGGTGAGCATGTCCTTCCAGGCGAAAACGACGCCCAAGAGCAGGGTCCGCAGGGAATCAAGGCTCGGCAGGAAACCGGCCACCGCGGCGTCGGGAACGGCCAGCACTGTGCCCAGCAGCAGGTACGCGCCCAAGGTGATCGCCGAGGTGATCAGCAGCCCCAGGCGCAGGTGCGCGTTGGCGGCTGCGATGCCAAGCCCCAGGACGATGCCGCCGAAACCCGAGATCAGGTAGTAGGGGTCACCGCCGTAGCTGAGGCTGAAGCCGAGCAGACCCAGCCCGAGCAGGAGGGTGAGGGCACCGGCGTCGAGCATAAAATGCCAGGCCGGCTGGCCGTCGGCAAAGGCTGATTCGTTCTGCCGCTGCTGCTGCTGGCGAGGCCGGAGGCCCGGTTGGGCGCTCATGCGGCGGCCTTTCTGAGGACGATGGCGAGGTCGGCGAGGTCGCCGAGCGTCAGTACGGTGAGGTCCGCGATGTTGGCGCGCGTGGGTGCTGCTCCGGTCTGGAGGCGGACGGCCAGGCTGCGGACGCCCGGCGGCACGGATGCAGCCGCTGATCTGAGCTGGGTGGGGGTGACATTGCTGCCCACCACAAAGAAAACCACCGACGCGTTGGGAACCGTATCAGCCAGGGTACGGGCGAGGTCGACGGCGGTCCGGCGCATGGGTGCCCCGACGATCCGTGTCATGTCGTCCAACATGTTCCGGCCCGTTTCGCAGCGAAGCGGCCCTTTCTGGGTGAGGACGTCCAGTTCGCGCTGCTCCCTGATGGCCTGCCTGCCGATCGAAGCGGCGGCCGAGATGGCCATTTCGAATTCCTGCTCTGACGCGTATTCGTCGGTGTTAATGGACAGCGAGATGGCCAGGTGGGCGCGCCGGGTTTCCTCAAACTGGCGCACCATCAGCTTGTTGGTCCGTGCCGTGGTTTTCCAGTGGATGTGCCGCCGGTCATCGCCCGGTACGTAGTCGCGCAGGGCGTGGAAGGAGACGTCGGCACTGGACAGGTCCGTGGTGGGCATGCCTTCAAGGTCGCGGATGAAGCCGGCCGCGGACCCGGCCAGGGCAACGGTGCGCGGGTGGACAAAAAGGTCCTCCGGCTCAGTCCACATGACCTGGCGCCGGAGCAGGTGCAGCGGGTCTGCCCGGACGGAGCGGACCGGTCCCACCACGATGACGGCACGGCGGGCGGTGGGGATGGTGAAGAGATCCTCATGCACCTGCTGGGGCTTCATCCGGGGCAAGTGGAAGATCGCGGTGGCGTTGCCCACCGGCAGTTCCAGCGCGGCCGGCAGCAGCGGGCGGGTCGAGGTATTGGAAACGGAAATGCTGCCCACCGCACTATCGCCAACGGCCACGCGGGTCCGTGCCAGGTCCAGGATCACACCGTAGGACGAACGGCCCATGATGAAACCGACGGCAATCAGGAGGAGAACAAACGCGGCGATGGCTGCGGCCTTCGCTTCCTGCCACCCGAAGGCCTGGCCGAAGCTCCACAGCAGGATGGACGCGGCCAGGACCGACCAGCCCAGGACGCTGACCACCGAGACCACCGGCCACACGAAGCGCAGCCATAGGCCGCGCACTTTCTGCCACGCCGGGGTCAGGGCGAGGGCGGCGGTGCTTGTGGCCTCGGCCCAGACGGCCGAGGGGTGCAGCCGGGTTGGCCGGCCGTCCCGGTGGAAGGGCTGCCGAAGCAGGTCAGCAAGCCGGGTCAACGGTGTGCTGCTGGACATAGGGGTGCCTTTGTTTGCGCTGGTGGGTGGTTGTTCTCAGGTCCGCGGGACCGTCAGGCGTTGGCGCGCTGCTGCGGTGCGGCGACGTCAGAGAGGACCCGGGCAAGGACGGCCTCCGGGGTGGCACCGGAGAATTCGGCCTCCGGGTCCATCACAAAGCGGTGGGTCCAGACGACAGGCGCGAGTTCCTTGACGTCGTCCGGCAGGACGAAGTTCCGGCCCTGGCCCGCGGCCCACACCTTGGCGGCCCGGACCATGGCGATGGCGCCACGCACCGAGACACCCAGCCGGGACTCGGGCGCGTTGCGGGTCTCCTCGCAGAGCCGGGAAATGTATTCGAGCACGGCAGTGTCCACGTGCACCGTGGCGGCCAGATCAGCCATGTCCGCCACAGCCTGGGTGGTGATCACCGCGGAAAGCTCCTTGGAGCGGTCCTTCAGGTTCGATCCGCCCAGGAGCCGGACCGTGGAAGCGTGGTCCGGGTAGCCGATGGAGGTCTTGATCAGGAAGCGGTCCAGCTGTGCTTCAGGCAGCCGGTAAGTACCCGCCTGCTCGATCGGGTTCTGGGTGGCCATCACCATGAACGGCCTGCCGGCCTCGTACGTGACACCGTCCACGGTGACCCGGGATTCCTCCATGACCTCCAGCAACGCAGACTGCGTCTTGGGCGATGCGCGGTTGATCTCATCGGCCAGGACGATGTTGTTGAAGATGGGGCCCTTGTGGAACTCGAACTTCTGCGTCTTCTGGTCATAGATGGTCACGCCGGTGACATCCGAGGGCAGGAGGTCAGGAGTGAACTGGATGCGGTTGTTGGAGCCCTGGACGGTGGCTGCCATGGCCCGCGCAAGCATGGTCTTGCCGGTGCCGGGGGCATCCTCGAACAGCACGTGCCCTTCGGCCAGCATCGCGGTGAAGGTCAGCCGGATGACGTGTTCCTTGCCCAGCACCGCCTGGCCCACGTTGGCGACGAGCTTTTCGAAAGTGCCTGCAAACCATTCGGCCTGCTCGGTGGTCATGGTCATGGAGTAAGTCCTTTGCTTGGGGTCTGAGTGATCATCGTTGCGGCATTCCCGTTGGCGGGTTGCAGCCCAGGGACACGGTATTGCACCTGGCGTAGTTCCCTGTTGCGCCGCCGCTGGTCAGGTGGTACCAGATTCCGGTGGGGTTGTTCGAGGTTTTGTACCAGACGGCGTATGAGTCGGTCTGTGCGGTATAGCCGGAGTTGAACCAGATGCCCGGACTGATGCACTGGTCCGGGTTCGTGTCGCGGTAGCTGTCCGTGCCCTGGCGGGGCTCCGTGCAGGTGCGAACGGGTGCGGTGACGCCCCACGATGTCGGTACCGGCGGCGGCGGTTCGGCCCCGCTGCGTGAGGTGTCCTGTCCGATCCTGCCCGGCTGGTTGGCGCTGATAGCGCGGACCCGGAGCTGGACGGTCTCGCTGTAGCCGACCGTCTTGGAGAAGCTCCGCTGATCGGTGTTCTGCCAGCCACCGTTATCCACGCTGTACTGGTAGCCGGTGACCGGACGCCCGTTGCCGCTGGGCTGGGTCCAGGTCCACGAAACCGTCCTGTCGCCTACACCGCTGCTGTTGCTGCCGGTGACCACCGGGGCAAACGCCAGCCCATACGGGTTCACCGTGTTGGAGGCCGGACTTGCGTCACCGGCGGTGGAACTGCGGGAGGACACAGCCCAGACCACCACGGCGGTATCAGTGCCGTTGGCTGCAGCCACCACAGCCCCGCCGGCAGGGATGCTGCCGCTGCCGCCCCCGGAGGTCAGCCGGTACATGTAGGAGATCTCGCCGGGGGCCGATCCGTTGCGTTGGGCATCGGTCAAGGCGGTGAACCGCACATCGATCTTTCCGCCGTTATTGTCCGTGTCCACCAGGGTGGCGGCCGGCGGGCTCACCATGCCCGGCTTGCCCACCGCGCGGACGGCCGCGGACTGCGCGCTGGTGCCGGAGGTACCCGCCTTGTTGGTGGCGGAAACGGTGAAGGTATAGCCCGCCTCGGAGTTGTCCACCGTGACGTTCTGGGTTGTTCCGGCAACCTGCTGGGTGGCCACCGCGGCACCGCCGCGCAACGTGGTCAGGGTGTAGGCCGAGACGGCATCCCCGTTGTTGTTCGGAGCGGTCCAGCTGACCTTCAGCTGGGTCTGTGTCCCTACGGATCCGGCCTGCGCGGCCGTGGGAGCTGCCGGCGTGGTGGGAATGCCTGCCGGAACTTCTGCTGCCGAGTAGGCGCTCCATTCGGAAGGTTCCTTGGCGTCATTTCGTGCCAGGACACGGACCTTGTAGGACACCCCGTTCTGGAGGCCCTTCCAGACGAAGCTGACCGCAGTCAGGTTCTGGATCTGCGCGTTCTGGCCAGCCGGCGGCGGCGAAATTTCCAGGTCGTAGGACTTGACCGGGGAGCCCTTGCTGGCCGGCGCCACCCAGTTCACGGACAGCTCCTTGTCGCCGAACTTCAGCCCTGGCGCCAGCGGGGTATCCGGCTTGACGTCGGGCCTGATTTCCGCCGACGCAGGCGAACGGTCAGATTCGCCGAACTCGTTGGTGGCCGTGACCTCGAAGTGGTACTTCGTGTTGTTGACCAGCCCGTTCAGCGTGCAGGTGTTGGCCGGGCAGTCCTGCCGGAAGCCGGATTCGCCGTACACCGTGTACTTGGTGATGGGTGAGCCGCGGTCCGCCGGTGCAGACCAGTTCAGCAGGGCCGTCTGGTCCCCCACGCTCTGCGCCTGCGGCGTGGTGGGTGCCAGCGGCTTGTCCTTGACGGTGAGGCGGACGCGGGCTGTTGCCTGCCTGGACGCTTCCCCGGTTTTGTCCGCCACCGTATAGGAGACCACCATGGACCCGGAGAACCCCGGGGCCGGCGTGACCACTACGGAGTCGCCTTGTACTTCCACGTTGCCGCTGCCGGTTTCGGTCGCTGCGGAGATGATTTTCAGCGCCGTCTCGGGGAACGGGTTGGAGTCGTTGCCCAGCACGTTTACGGTGACCGGCTTTCCTGCCGCCGCGCTGGGCTCCAGGTCGTCATTGGCCACCGGCTTGGGCCGGTTGGAGGCTGTCACTGCCAGCTGGTAGGTGGCGGTGGCTTCCAGGCCGCGGGAATCCTTGGCCTTGATCTGGACGGCGCCGGACGTTCCGGTGGCCGTTGAACCGTCAACGGACGTTTTGAGCGTCTTTCCGTCCACCCTGGCGTTGAAGCTGTCAGGGCTGCCGCCGACGAGTTCGTATTTCATGTTCTCAAGGTCGTCCCGGTCCGGGTCCGCGGTCAGGCGGCTCAGGTCCAGTTCCGCAGTCTCGCCCTTGGGCACCTCAACGGTGGCGCCCAGGAGGGTGGGAGCGTTGTTGCGGTTTGGATCGGGCAGGACCTTGGTGCGGATGCTGAGGGTTGATTTCAGGCCCTGGGGATCGTCCGGTCCGGAGCCGTCAGTGACTTCGAAGCTCAGCGAGCCGGGCCCCACGTAGTCGGCACCCGCGGTGTACTTGAGCGAGGTGGCGCTGCCTCCGGTGGGGTCGCCGCCGTCGGCTCCGATGAGCTTGATCCGGTCAGTCTGGGTGATCCGCGGGGAGCGTCCTTCCCGGACCTTGACCCATTCGTTCAGGTCAACGGTGACGGACTGGCCGGAGATCACTTCGATGACTTCGTCCTTGGCCAGGGTGGGGACCTGCTGCCCGATGCCCGGCACCCAGATGATCGCGGTGGACTTCTGCCCGTCCACGTCCTCCACGGTGTACGGGATGAGCTGCGGCTGTTCGGCGAGGTCCACGATCATGGTCCCGTCAGCGCCGGGCCTGGCTGTGGTGGCCTCGGTGTTGATCTTCAGGTTTTCGCCGACGCCGTCGGGGTCTTCGTCGTTCTTCAGGACCGGGACATCCACGGCGGTCTTGCCCATCGTCTGGGCGGAGGTCACGCGGTCGTCGCGGGCAATCGGGGCCTTGAGCGGCACGTCGTTGTCCACCACCACACGGATGGCGGCCTGGGCGGCAGCGCCGCGGTCATCCCCAATGGTGTACCGGACGTTGACGGTCCCGGCGGCGCCGGGGGCCTGCAGGATGATGCGTCCGCTGGTCTGGCTTACGGTCGCCTGCAGGGCAGCATCGGCTTCGATACCGTCGGTGAGGATACGGATCTGGTCACCGTCGGGATCGGTGTCGTTGCCGGTGGCGTCCACGGCGATTTGGCGGCCCGGACGGACCCTGACTTCGTCGTCCACCGGGGTGGGATTCTGGTTCGTCTCGCCGCGCGGGGCGATGCCCACCGTCACGGTGCCGGTATTGACGGCGCCCTGGCGGTCCACCACTTTGTACCGGAATGTATCGGTGCCGGAGCCGTCGCCGGCTGCCGTGAAGTCGATGAAGTTGCTGCCCACCGTGGCAGTGCCCATGGCGGGGGTGCTGTCGATGCCGGTCAACTGCACCGAGTCGCCGTCAGGATCAATGCCGTCAAGGGGTACCGGGATGCGGACCGTCCCGGCGGCCACCACGCGGGCCGTCAGGTTCGGCGGCTGCGGGCGGGAATTCTGGGCACCTTCGAGGGGAAGGACGTGGATGGTCACCGCGGCTGCGCTCTTTTGCCCCTGCGGGTCCACTGCGTTGTAGATTGCGCGCACGGTCTTGGGCTGCGGCCCGGCGATGAAGCGGAGGGTGTTCTCGGAGACGAAGCTCTTGCCGTCCAGTTCGTCCACTGCCTGGGGCAGGACGGGGTCGACGCTCAGTTCCAGGCCCTGCGGGTGGGTATCGTTCTGCAGCACCGGAATGGTCACGACGTCGCCCACGCGGACGTTTACCTCGTCAGGCTTGGGCTGGGGAGCTTCGACGACGGCGGGAGCCGGGACGGGGACCACGGAGACGCTGCCGGTGGCTGACTTCCTGCCGTTGGACATGGTGTATTCGAAAAGGAAGGGGTCCTTGGTGCCCAGCACATCGGTGATGCGCAGGACGCTGTGGTCGATCACGCTGACCGAGGCTGTGGTGTTTTCCGGGAGTTTGACGGACTGCAGCACCAGCACACCGCCGGAGGGATCGGAGTCGTTGGCCAGCGGGTCCAGCAGCACGCTGCCGCCGGTGGGCATCAGGGCAACATCGTGCACCGCAACGGGGTCGCCGGCGTCCTGGCCGGATTCCACGTCCACACGGATCAGGCCCTGGCTGCTTTGGGGGCCGTTGCTGGCGATATAGGTCAGGTACACGGGCCCGGGGGTGGTGCTCTTGAACGTGAAGGTGCCGCCGTCGGTGACCGGACCCAGCTCGGCGGGTCCGTTAGCCTCCACCTGGGCGAGGCGCAGAGCCCCGCCGTTGGGGTCGACGTCGTTCTTCAGCGGAGCGATCACGAGGTCCTGGCCCACCACAGCGGTGACGTGGTCGGCGTTCACCACCGGCGCCAGCGCGCCGGGCGGCTGGACGTTCACCACTACCTTGCCGGTCACGGTATCGCGGCCGTCCCAGATGGTCACGCTGATGTTCTTCTTGCCGGCAGTTGCACCGGAGTCCTGGTAGGTGAGCAGCCCGTCACGCCGCACCTTGACCTGGTCCTGGTCGTTGTCGGCCTTGGCCTCCATCAGCACCAGGTCGTCGCCGTCGGGGTCCATCCAGTCGGTGAGGATGTTCTGGCTCACGGTCTTGCCCTGTTCCACCAGCATGGTGGTGGAGTCGCCGCCGCGTTTGAAGAGCGGCGGCTTGTTTTCGTCAGGTCCAACCACGGTCAGTGCCACCTGGCCGCTGGCCGAGAGGCCACGGCCGTCGGCGGCGTTGTAGCTGAACGTTTCGCTGCCGGGCCGGGTGTCTGCGGGGACCGAGATTTGGAACGCGGTGCCGCCGTAGATGTTTTGCAGGGTTCCGGCTTTGGGCCCGGAATCGCCGACGGCGGCGGTCAGGACGTCGCCGTCTGGATCGGAATCGTTGTCCAGGACGCTGAGGATGGTGGTGCGGCCCGGGCGGACCCCGACGGCGTCGGGCTTGGTTTCCGGTGGCCGGTTGGGTTTGGTGCGGTCGGGCAGGACGTTGATGGTGTTGTTGTCCGCCGACTCCTGGTCCTGTTCATCGGATTCGTTCTTCGGCGGCACAACGTCGTCCCAGTTGTTCACGAGCTGCATGTTCTGGTTCACCAGCCACACGTTTCCGGAGTTCACATCATTGAGAACCACCAGATCCCGGTTCACCCGGAAAACATACGACGGCGACGCACTCGCCTTGGGCACATCCACGTTCTTGTCATCAGCATCATTAACACAGTCCCGCACATACTCATTCGCCCCGGACCACGCCGCATGCACACAACCGGCCAACTGCACCGGCGCCGCCGGCACACCCTCACCATCGAAGCCCACCGTCTTCGCCGTCGACCCATCCAACGGCTGCTTCAACAACGCCTTCGGCGTCGAAATCGCCACAAAATCACTGGCCGGCCCGCCCTGCTGCAACTTCGCATCCCGCGCACCCTCAAGCTGCAAACGCTTCCCGCCCGGCAGGAACAACTTCCCCGCCGCAGCATCCAGGACCACCGGCTTGTCCCCCACCACCGTGATCTGCAGGTCCCCCGCGCCCTTTAACTCACCCCACGTACTCGAATCCGTTGACACCACCACACCATTGACATCAACCCCGGTCACCGTGACAACACCGGACTTCGGATCCGCCGAATAAATCCGGTCATCCGCCCCAACAGCCGAGACCAGACCCTCGGAACCCACCAGCACCGGCTCCGACGCTTCCTGGTCAAAACCATTCACCGTGGACGGCGACACCGCCCAAACCTTGCCCGACGCCGGCTCCGTTACCGAAATCACGGCGGCACCAAAGCTCACCTCAGCCGACCCCGGCAACTGCTTATCCCCGCCCAGGCGCATGTTCGCGGGCGAAACCTGGTTCAGCGTCGAACCCGTCTCATCATCAACAAACACATCCCCGGCGCTCTGCAGGATGTCAAAGGTGGTGCTGGCCGGCGTCACCGCACCATCAAGAACACGGGACGGATAATTCAGCCGCCCCACGGCGTTCTTGGACTTTGAGACAACCCACACACCGCCGTCGTTCAACTCCACCTCGGTGGTCTTGAACCCCGGGTAGATGATGGCGCCGGCAACCAACGCAACGCCGGCCACGGCAAAAGCCGTACCGGAAATGAGTTTGTTATGCCGCTTTTTGAGACCGAGCTTCCCCAGCAGTGATGTCACAGCGTCAGATTTCCTTCAAGATGTTGGTTCCCCCGGCCGGCCCGAGACAAGGCCAGCGCTTCCGATAACAGCCTACCGATTGTTCTGCAGGCGGGCGATGGGCAGTTCTGCCCCGCGTTCCGGGCGCGGGCGGCTATGGTGTCGCTCCTACCGGGAACGTGCATGCCGGCACTCCGCTCTGTCCGGGCGGGCCAATCAAGGTGTGTGTGGAATTGATCCAGCGGGTGGCGTTCGGCGAACCCCGCATGATGTAGTACCACTGGCCGTCCCCGCTGTACGTGGTGCCGTGCGGCTTCCAGCACATGATGTCAAAGACGTCGGTATTGCCCATCCACGGCCGGTCGAAGTTGCTCTGGCCGTCACAGGTATTAGGACCCGGGTCATAGGACGTGGGCCCGGGCAGGTCCGTGCAGCTGCGGTACATCCCGGTGTTGAGCCGCGTGGTCCAGCGAGTCTTCTCGGGTCCGGACTGTGCGGAGGCAGACGCCACCGGGCCACCTGTGCCGCGGGAGTTGACTGTCTGGACTTCGATCCGGTGGGGTTCGCTGAAACCACCGGTGTTGATGGTCCGGCTTCCGGAGGCGGCAACGCGTTCCCAGCCCCCGTTGTCGATTTTGATCTGGGTGTAGGCGACGTCGTTTGTGGCCGTTGATGGGGAGTTCCAGCTGAAGCTGAGGTTCTTCTGGTTCTCCGCTCCGTTCTGCCCGGAGGCCGACGGCGTCCCGGGTGCGCCGTAGGGATTCGCGGTTGCTCCGGCGCTGGCATCGGAACTCGGCGCCACGCTGGAGTGCGCGGTGACCGTGATGGTGGTCGCGGCCCCGTTTGCGAAGCCTCCCTTGGTGTCCCCCCGGCTGACCGGCCCGGACTGGCCGGTGGTGGCGTAGTACGTGTAGCTGATCTCGCCATACGCGGACCCGTTGCGTTCGGCCGCCGTAAGTTCATTGAAGTTGATGATCACTTGACCGCCGGCGCCCCCGGTGTTGGCCTCGGCCACACTGACTCCGGAGACCTGGCTGAGCTTGCCGGTAGCACGCCGCGGCGCGGACGGCGCGCTGGCGGCACCCTTCCCGGCTTTGTTTTCGGCCTGGACGGTGAAGGTGTACGTGGCCTCTGAGTTGTTGGCCGTGAAGTTCGCGGTCCGGACGGTACCGGCAACCTGCTGGGTCTGCGCGGCCCCGCCGCCGCCGCTCATGGTGACGTAGTAGGTCTTGATGGCATCGCCGTTGGTGTTCGGCTCGGTCCAGTTGACCTTCAGCTGGTTGGACGTTCCCACCGATGACGCAACCGATGTTGTCGGGGCTGCCGGGGCAGCCGGCACTCCGGCAGGGTTGTCCTCAGCCGAGTACAGCCCCCAGTCGGAGGGCCCCAGTTCGTTGACGGCCTGGGCCCGGACCTTGTACCGCACGCCGTTCGTCAGGCCCGGCCAGGTGTAGGTCAGTCCGGTCACGCCGTTCTTTACGGCGATCCCGCTGGCCGGGGGCGGGGAGATCTCCAGGTTGTAGTTTTTCACTGCCGAGCCCTCGGTCTTCGCCGCGGCCCAGTTGATCACCATGTCCTTGTCCCCGGCCTTGACCGTGGGTGCCTCCGGCGGCGAAGGCTTCTCATCCGGCCTGATCTCGTTGGAGGACTGCGATGGGACGGACTCCCCCACCTCGTTGGTGGCAGTGACCGTGAAGACGTACTTCACATCGTTGGTCAGGCCGTTGAGGGTGCAGGTGGTGGTTGCACAGTCCTGGCTGAACCCGCTGGAGCTCACTGTGTACTTACTGATGGTGGCGCCGTTATCCGAAGGCGGCGTCCACTTGAGCACGGCCGTGCGGCTGCGCACATCCGTCGCCGTGGGGGCGGACGGCGCGTCCGGCTTATCCCGCACCGTGATGCGCACGCGGCCGTCGGTCTGCCGGGAGACGTCGTCGGTCTTGTCCATCACCGTGTAGCGGATCACCATCACGCCCTTGAAGCCGTCGGCCGGGGTGACCGTAATGGAGTCGCCGGCCACTACGGGCTGGCCGGCGGCGGATCCTGTTTCCACCGTGGCGGCGACGATCCGCAGCGGAGTGTCGCTGAAAGGGTTGAAGTCGTTGGCCAGGACGTTGATGGACTCGGTCTTGCCGGCGTTGGCCTTCTCGATCACGTCCTCGTTCGCAACCGGCATGGGCCGGTTGGAGGCCACCACGGTTGCGGTGACGGTGGCTCTGGCAGGCTCGGAGCGGCCGTCAGTGACCTTCAGCGGAATGCTGCCCTTCCAGCCCGCTCCCCTGCTGGAGTCTGCGGTGACCTTCAGGGTGGCGCCGTCCAAGGTGGCGTTGAATCCTTCCGGGAGCGTGCCGTCCAGCTCAAACCTGAGTTTCTCCTGGTCCCCGGGGTCCACGTCCTTGGCCAGGTTACCCAGTTCAAGGGTGGCGGACTCAGCCTTGGGCACGTCCAGGGAGGTGCCGCTGAAGGAAGGCTGGTTGTTGGCGTTGGGATCCGGGATGACCTTGGTGATGATGCTCAGTGTGGATTTGAGGCCCTGCGGATCCTCGGGACCGGAACCATCGGTCACCTCGAAGGTGACCGAACCCGGCCCCACGTAGTCCTCGAGCGCCGCGTAACGCAGCTGGTCCCCGCTGCCGTTGCCCGGCACTACGTTCTGCGGGTCGGCTCCCTGGACGCGGACCTTGTCCACCTGGGTGATCCGCGGCGAGCGGCCTTCCCGGACGCGAACATATTCGTTCAGGTCCAGGATGATCTCTTTACCTGCCATCACTTCGACCACTTCGGAGCTGGCCAGGGTGGGATGCTGTTCGCCCTGGCCGGGGACCCAGATGACAGCGGTCGCGCTTTGACCGTCGATGTCGGTGACGGTGTACGGGACCAGCTGGTCGTTCGGGGCGAGGGTCACAACAACGTTTCCGTCGCCGCCGTCGCGGGCGTTCGGGTTGCCGTCCGGGAGGCTGATCTTCAGCTCGGCGGCGACGCCATCGGGATCGGAATCGTTTTTCAGGACCGGGACGTCCACGGCGGACTTGCCGAGCGTTTCGGCCTGCGTAACAACGTCGTCCTTGGCCAGCGGCAGCTTGAGGGCGGCGTCCGGGCTCACGCGGACACGGATCACGGCACTGCCCTGGGCTTTTTTGTCGTCCTGGATCTTATAGGCCACGCTCTCGTTACCTGCGGTGTCCGGCGCGGTAAGGAGTACCTTGCCGCCGTCGGCTGCCTCCACGGCGAGTTCCGGGCGGGCCTCGAAACCGTTGCTGACCAGGCTGATAGGGTCCCCGTCGGGGTCCGAGTCATTGGTCAGGGCGTCGACGGCGATCTTGCGGCCGGGCCGGACGTCCACGGAATCATCGATGGCGATGGGCTTCTGGTTGTTGGCTTCCTGGGGTGCGATTCCGACGATCACGGTGCCGGTGTTTTCGGCGCCGATCCGGTCCCGAACCCGGTAACTGAACGTGTCCGTTCCGGCGGCGTTGCCGGCGGCGGTGAATTCGAGGTAGCCGTCCTTGACCACGGCTGTGCCCATGGAAGGGGCTTTGTCGACGCCGGTCAGCTGGACGGAGTCGCCGTCGGTGTCCACGCCGTCCAGCGGGACAGGGATTCGGACGGTCATGCCGGCCACCACGCGGGCGGTGAGGTTCCTGGGTTCGGGGCGGGTGTTGCGCTCGTCGTCGCGGGCCCTGATGCGGATGGCAACCTGCTGGGAGTCCGACTGACCGGACGCGTTGGTGACTTTGTAGATCGCGTAGACAGTCTTCGGGACCTCGCCGGCGATGAAGCGCAGCACCCCGCCCGAGGTGAAGGTGCGTCCGTCAGCGGCGTCCGGCTGCTGGGCCAGGACCGGTTCCAAGGTCAGCTGGCCGCCGTTGGGGTCCGTGTCATTCTCCAGTACGGGAATGGTGACCACGTCCCCGGTCCGCACTGTTCCCTCATCAGGTTTGGCTTGCGGTGCCTGGAGTTTGGCGGGCGCGGGGACCACCAGTACGGCGATCTCCCCGCTCGCGGAGGACTTGCCGTTGGAAATGGTGTACTTGACGCTCAGCTGGCCTTCGGCACGGAGGTCCGTGATCCTGACAACTGAATGGTCCAGCACGGAGACGCTGACCGGGAGCCCGTCCGCCGCAGTCACGGACTGCACCACCAGCACGCCGCCGGAAGGATCGGAGTCGTTGCCGAGGACATCCACCAGGACGTTGCCGCCGCTGGGGAGCAGTGCGGTGTCTCGGACGGCCACCGGGGCGCCGTCGCCCCCGCCGGGGACAACGTCCACGCGGACCAGCTGCTGGGCGCTGGCCGGACCGTTCGTGACGAGGTAGGTCACGTAGTGCGCACCCTCGGCGGCCGAGTTGAAGGTGAAGGTCTGCTGGTCCGCGCCCATGGTGGCGGTCGAGTTGCCGTCCGGGGCGACCTGGGCGAGCCGGAGCGCACCGCCCTGCGGGTCCGAATCGTTCTTCAGCGGGGCGATCACGGTGTCCACGCCGGCGACGGCCACGAGGTGGTCAGCGTTGGCGATCGGCGGCAGGGCCCCGGGGGCGCGGACGTCAACGGTGACCTTGCCCTCGGCGGAGGACCGGCCGTCCGAGACGGTGACCGTGACGGTTTTGCGCGCGGCTTCCGTGCCGGCGTCCTGGAAGCTGAGCAGCCCGTCCGGACGGACCTTGACCTGGTCCCGTGGATCGCTGCTGACTGCACCCACAACGAACAGGTCGTCGCCGTCGGGGTCAATCCAGTCCGTGAGGATGTTCTGGGCGACGTTCTTGCCGGCCTGGACCACCAGCGTGGTGTTGCGGTTGGGCTTTTGCCGCGGGGCGGAGTTCTCTCCCGGCGGGACGATGTTCAGCGTGACGTCGGCGCTGGCGGAAAGCCCGCGTCCGTCGTCGACCGTGTATTTGAAAGTTTCCGAGCCTGACTTGTCCGCCCCGACGCTGACCTGGAAGCCGGTGGCGCCGTAGATGGGCGCGAGCACCCCGGATTTGAGCGGGTCAGCGCTGCGGACGGTGAGGATATCGCCGTCGGGATCGGTGTCGTTGTCCAGTACGGGAAGGATGGTGGTCTTCCCTGCGCGCACGCCGAAGGTGTCCGGGTTGGCGGCCGGCGCGCTGTTGGGTTTGGTGCGGTCCGGGAGCACCGTCTGCTGGACTTCGTCGGCGGAGTCCTTGTCCGCGTCGTCGGAGGTCTGCTGGGGCGGGATGACGTCGTCCCAGTTGTTCACGAGCTGCATGTTCTGGTTCACCAGCCACACGTTCCCGGAGTTCACGTCATTGAGAACCACCAGGTCCCGGTTCACCCGGAAAACATACGACGGCGACGCACTCGCCTTGGGCACATCCACGTTCTTGTCATCAGCATCATTGACGCAGTCCCGCACGTACTTGTTCGCCCCGGACCACGCCGCATGCACACAACCGGCCAACTGCACCGGCGCCGCCGGCACACCCTCTCCATCGAAGCCCACCGTCTTCGCCGTCGAACCATCCAACGGCTGCTTCAACAACGCCTTAGGCGTCGAAATCGCCACAAAATCACTGGCCGGCCCGCCCTGCTGCAACTTCGCATCCCGCGCACCCTCAAGCTGCAAACGCTTCCCGCCCGGCAGGAACAACTTCCCCGCAGCAGCATCGAGCACCACAGGCTTATCCCCCACCACCGTGATCTGCAGGTCCCCCGCGCCCTTCAACTCACCCCACGTAATCGAATCCGTTGACACCACCACACCATTGACATCAACCCCGGTCACCGTGACAACACCGGACTTCGGGTCCGCCGAATAAATCCGGTCATCCGCCCCAACAGCCGAGACGGTTCCAGCCGATCCTGTGAGGACCGGTTCCGTGTTCTCCTCGTCGAATCCGCTGAGCGTTGAGGGCGAGAGCGCCCAGACCTTGCCGTTGGCGGCGTCCGTGACGGCGATGACATCGGCGCCAAAGTTCACGTCCGCCGAGCCCGGGAGTTTTTTGTCCCCGCCAAGGCGCATGTTCGCGGGCGAAACCTGGTTCAAGGTGGACCCGGCGTTGTCATCGACGAAGACGTTGCTGGCGTCCTGCAGGATGTCAAAGGTGGTGCTCGCAGGCGTCACCGCACCATCAAGGACACGCGAGGGGTAGTTCAGCCGCCCCACGGCGTTCTTGGACTTGGAGACAACCCACACACCGCCGTCGTTCAGGTCCACCTCGGTGGTCTTGAACCCCGGGTAAATGATGGCGCCCGCAACCAAGGCAACACCGGCTACGGCAAAAGCCGTACCCGAAATGAGTTTGTTATGCCGCTTCTTGAGACCAAGCTTCCCCAGCAGTGATGTCACAGCGTCAGATATCCTTCAAAAATTTAGGTTCCCCCGGCCGGCCCGAGACAAGGCCAGCGCTTCCGATAACAGCCTACCGATTGATTCATTAGCCGTGAGCTGGCTGTGCTGGCGCAACTCCCCAACACAGCAGCCGGATACCCCGACTATAGCCGAATCCCCATCAAGTGGATAAATTCGTGACGCCCGAGTAATGCCCGGGCAAAGCTAGTCCAGGATCAGGCCCTTGCCCTGGCCGCGCTTCAGCAGGACGGGGTGGATTTCGCCGAAGCCGCGGACGTTTTCGGAGGGCTGCGGGAGAAGGATGAAACGTTCGTCCTGGTCCAGGGCTGAGGCTGTCATCGAGTCGATCAGTACCGTTCCCGGGTCAGCCAGGCTGGTGAGGCGCGCGGCGAGGTTGACCGTGGGGCCGTAGATATCGCCGAGCCGGGACAGGATCCGGCCCCAGACCATGGCCACCCGTGCCTCGGGAAGGATTTCGTCCTCCGTAAACGCCTGGGCCAGGGCGAGGGAGATCTCGGCTCCCGCTGCCGGGGTCTCGGCAACGTAGAGCACTTCGTCACCAACGGTCTTGACCAGCCGGCCACCGCCCACCGAAATGATCTCGGCGCATTTGTTCTCAAAGCGCTGGACCAGGCGGGCGAGGGTCTTTTCGTTCATCCGGCGGGACAGGCTGGTGTAGGAAACCAGGTCAGCGAAGCCGACGGCGCGCGCCAGTGGCAGCGGTGCGTCGTCTTCGTCGCCCTCGCGGCCCTCTTCGCTGGCCTGCAGGCCGGCTTCCGCGCGAACGCCCAGCCTCTGGACTCCGGCGTTAAGCTGGCGCCGCCAGGAGTAGACCAGCATCTCTTCGAGTGCATCCACCAGCATCGGCAGTTCGTTGACCAACCGCTTGCGGGCCACGGCGTCCGTGACCCCCTGCTCGTGGACCATGTCCTCCACCAGCGCCTCGATCTGCCAGACCACCATCCGGTCTGTCATCTGGCCGATGGCGCGGGTCACGGAAATGGCGGCTTCCTCGGTGAGTACGCCGGTGCGGACCAGGTCCACCACGGTGGAGAGCGCGGCCTGGTCCCGCTCGGTGAAGGCGACGTCCTCGTCCCCGAAGTTCGGAAAGCCCAACGCCCGCCACAGCTTCCGTGCCGAGAGGAGGGACAGTCCGGCCCCTGCTGCCACTTCCCGGCGGCGCAGTTTCCGCTCACCGCCAAGGAGTTTGGTTTCAAGTGCTTTGGCAGCCAAGCGTTCCGCGGACAGGGTGCCGGTGGCCGGGTGGGCATTTCCGGGCGCGGCGGGATCCGGCAGCTGGTGCTGGTCCTCATCGTTCATCGTGTCCACCTTCTCTCAACTCCCACGGCAACGCCTGGTCCGGGTAATCCATGACGCCGGCGTCGTCGAATCTTCCGTCAGTCCCCTGATCCCCGGTCTCAGGCAATTCGTCCATGGCATCCAGCACGAAGTCCCGGAACCGGGCTGCTTCCGGGACATCCTGGATGACCACCACGCCGTGGTGACCGGATTCCAAGGATATATTCCCGGAGCGCAATATGCGCTGCAGCACCGTCTGGTGGACCGTTACATTGCGGATTGAGGCCAGATTCACCTGCACATCCCGGCGCCTCATCAGGCCATAGCGGGCAACAATGCGGCGGTTTGTCAGCGTGTAGCGTGTCCCCTGCCACCGGAGGAGCCGGGGCAGGCAGTAGGCCAACCATATCCAAACCACGGCAAGGATGCAGGCAAGAACGATCCAAGGGGTCCAGTCGGCGTTCAGCTCCGGAATCAGCCGGGCCGTTTCCCCCCGCATTGTCCAGGCACTGGCAAAAGCCGCAGCGGCCGGCGCGGCGATAAAGGCTACTACGGGACCTGCCAGTTTCCTCGGCTGCGGGCGGGTGGCCGTAATGACCTGCTCGCCCGGAACGAGGTCTTTACGCATAACCGCCGTTCGCACCCTCGGGAGGCTCAGTGCCCGGTGGGGTCCAGGGGCGCAGGTGAACAACGTCGCCGGCGGTCACCACATGCTCGCGGGAGTCCTTGTCCACCACGAGCAGTGAGCCGTAATCATCAAGCCTGGAGGCGTGCCCGATGATTTCGTGGTCACCGGGAAGTTGCGCCTTTACCTGCTTGCCCAGCGTCACCATTACAGATTCAACCCGTTTGTGCAGCGACGGTCCGCCCGCAAGTCCGGCCGCGGGATCGCCGTCGGCGTTGCAGAAGCCGCGGTAGAGCACGGCGAAGTGGGAGAGGTAACTCTTCAGGAGCAGGGTCCGGTCGGTGGTCAGCGGCTGTTCCAAGGCAACCGACGTGGCAGTGGGCACCGGCAGCTCTTTTTCAGTCAGGGTGACGTTCAGGCCGGTACCGAGGATGACCGGGGGCACAGCTCCATCACCCATAGGCCCTAACTGGGCGAGGATTCCGGCGATCTTCCGGCCACGGACCAGGATGTCGTTGGGCCATTTGAGCTCGGCCGGGATGCCCGTGGTCTCCAGCAATGTTTCCCGGAGCGCCAGAGCCCCCAGCAGTGAGAGCCACGAGTATGTGTGGGTGGGCAGGGGCCTGCCGTCGGCGTTGGCCGGCCGCAGGACCAGGGAAACGGACAGGGAGCTCAGCGGGGGCGACTCCCAGCGGCGGTCAAGGCGGCCGCGGGCTGCGCTCTGGTATTCCGCCGTCAGCACCGAGAGGTCAGGCCATTCCGCCGGCTCGACCGTCACGGACCGCAGGAGATCCGCGTTGGTGGAGCCGGTGGAGTCCACCACTACCACCTTGGCGATGCCGGTGGCTGCCAGGAAATCCTGGTCTGCCAGGGCTCCGCGGTTCAACGGATTGCCTTGGGCGTGTGAGTCATCCATGGTTGAATCCTATCGACTCACGGCTACCCTGCTGCCTTCCGGCCGGCCAACATGTCTGAACGGTGACGCGGCGGAACAGCGGCTCAGAGGAAGATGTCCGGAACCAGGTGGTCCTCTGCGGCGCCGAGGCTGTAGGGCCGGAAATCGGTGACTCCTGCCGCTGCGAGGACCTGTTCGTCGGTGTAGAAGTTGCCGCTGGGCGCACCGTCTGCGGCAAGGTTGCTGCCGGTCAGGATTGCATGGGCGGCATCGGCCATGATCTGCGGACCGCGGGCGGCCTGGACCATGGCCTGGCCACCGGGCATGTTCCGGATGGCAGCGGTATCGATGAGCGTGCAGGGCCAAAGCGAATTCACGTTGATGCGATCGGCCTTGAGTTCCTCGGCCAGGCCCAGGGTGGTGAGGCTCATGCCGTACTTAGCCATGGTGTAGGCGAGGTGCCTGCCCGCCCACTTGGGGTCAAGGTTCAACGGCGGGGACAGCGTAAGGATGTGCCCGTTGGCGGATTGACGCAGGGCAGGCAACGCCAGCTTGGACATCAGGAAGGTGCCCCGGACGTTGATGTCCTGCATCAGGTCGTAGCGCTTCATGTCGATGTCATCCGTGGTGGACAGATCGATCGCGGACGCATTGTTGAGCACAATGTCTATCCCGCCGAAGCGTTCGACGGCGGCTGCCACGGCATTGGCGACATCCTCATCGCTGCGGACATCACCCACGAGCGGCAGGGCCTGGCCTCCGGCGGCTTCGATGTCCGCGGCGGCAGTGTGGACGGTGCCGGCGAGCCTGGTGTGGGGCTGGCCGGTCTTTGCCAGCAGGACAATGTTGGCACCGTCCCTGGCCGCCCGGAGGGCAATGGCCAGCCCGATGCCGCGGCTGCCGCCGGACATCAGGATGGTGCGGCCCTCCAGGGAACCGGTGGATTGGTAGGGGGCCGCGGCGGTCCGTGCGTCGTTGCTCGAAGTCATGGATCCAACTGTAGCCGACATATGTTACTGGCGAGTAACATGCTACGAGCGCGGCGGAAGTAGGCCGAAAATTGTAGGTTTTCTACAGCGGCCCTGGCCCAGGGCTTCATTAGACTAGCGAGCAGGGTCCGTTTTTTGTGTGGAATCTACTTAATCCCGCAGCCAGCCGTGCCCGTACCACCGCAAGAAGCACCACATTGTGACAGCACCAATCTGCTACAGAGCCGGAGACACTGAATGAGCCACGATCTGACAACGACAGCGGGAAAGATCGCCGATTTCCGCGACCGCCAGGCCCGTGCAGAACAGCCCTCCGGCCCCGAAGCCATCGAAAAGCAGCACGCCCGCGGCAAGAACACAGCCCGCGAGCGCGTGGAGCTCCTGCTGGACGAAGGCTCCTTTGTAGAGTTCGATGCCCTGGCCGTGCACCGCTCCACCGCCTTTGGCATGGAAAAGAAGAAGTTCCTCGGCGACGGCCTCGTCTCGGGCTACGGCACCGTGGACGGCCGGCCGGTGGCGGTTTACAGCCAGGACTTCTCAGTGTTCGGCGGCTCCCTGAGCCAGGTGAACGGCGAGAAAATCGTCAAGGTCCAGGAATTCGCCCTGCGCAACGGTTGCCCGGTGGTGGGCATCCTCGACGGCGGCGGAGCCCGCATCCAGGAAGGCGTGGCCTCGCTGGCGATGTTTGCCGATATCTTCCGGAACAACGTCCACGCTTCGGGGGTGGTGCCGCAGATTTCGCTCATCATGGGCCCGTCGGCCGGTGGCGCGGCCTACTCCCCGGCCCTCACCGATTACGTGGTGATGGTGGATAAGACCTCGCACATGTTCATCACCGGACCGGACGTCATCAAAACCGTCACCGGCGAAGACGTGGACATGGAAACCCTGGGCGGGGCGCGGCAGCACAACGCCACAACGGGAACCTCAACCTACCTGGCCTCCGATGAGGCCGACGCCATCGAATTTGTCCGCGAACTGCTGGACTTCCTGCCCTCCAACAACCTCGCCGAGGCCCCCGTCCTGGAGCACCAGCAGGAGCTGGAACTCGACGACGACGACCTCGCCCTGGATGCGCTCGTCCCGGACTCGGCCAACCAGCCGTACGACATGCGCACCGTCATCAGCCAGATCGTGGACGACGCGCACTTCCTGGAGATGCAGTCCCTGTACGCCCCGAACGTGATCATCGGCTACGGCCGCGTTGAAGGCCATACGGTGGGAATCGTGGCCAACCAGCCGCTTCAGTTTGCCGGCACGCTGGACATCGCCGCGTCGGAGAAAGCCGCCCGCTTTGTCCGCCACTGCGATGCGTTCAACATCCCCATCATTACCCTGGTGGATGTTCCCGGTTTCCTGCCCGGCAAGGACCAGGAGTTCCAGGGCATCATCCGCCGCGGCGCGAAACTGCTGTACGCCTACGCCGAGGCGACCGTCCCCAAGCTGACAGTCATCACACGCAAGGCCTACGGCGGCGCCTACATCGTGATGGGCTCCAAAAAGCTCGGCGCGGACCTCAACCTGGCCTGGCCCACAGCGCAGATCGGCGTCATGGGCGCCCAGGGCGCGGTCAATATCCTCTACCGCCGCGAACTGGCGTCCGTCGCCGAGGCCGGCGGAGACGTTGAGGCCCGGCGAGCCGAGGTCATCACGCAGTATGAAGAAGAACTGCTCAACCCGTACCAGGCCGCCCAGCTTGGCTACATTGACGCCGTTATCGCACCATCCGAAACCCGGCCCCAGATCATCAAGGGCCTGCGGGCATTGCGTGACAAACGGGCCACCCTGCCCACCAAAAAACACGGAAACATCCCGTTGTGAGCGGCCAGGACAATCCGGCGGAAGAGTCCGCGGAACCCCTGTTCTCAGTAGTGAAGGGGCAACCGTCCGCAGAGGAACTCGCGGCGCTCACCGCCGTCGTCCTTTCCTTAAGCGGCACGGAAGCCGCTGAGGCGGGCAAGCCCACAGTCCGGCACTGGGTCCGCCGCCAGCAACTTCGGCTTGCCCCCACGCCGGGTCCCGGCGCGTGGAGGCGGAGCCGGGGTTAGGCTCTTGGGGTGACTACCGAAACCGCCCCCGCCACCCGTCCCCACACCGCTATTGATGCAGTGGCGGATGACTACACGGACACACTGATCCGGCTGGATCCTTCGTTTGCCACCATCCTGGGAATCCCGGGCCGCGAGACCGAGTACCCGGACCACTCCCCCGCCGGCATCGCCGCCTTCGCCGCGGAGGCCCGGAACGCGCTCGCTGCCCTGTCAGGCCTCGAACCACAGGATGATGTTGACGCCGTCACCCTGGACGCGATGCGTGAGCGGCTGGGCCTCCAGCTGGAAATCCACGAGTCCGGGTGGGATCAAGCCGCTCTCAACAACATCGCATCGCCCGCTCAGGACATCCGGGCCATCTTTGACCTGATGCCCACCGAAACGGCCGAGCAGTGGGAGCACATTGCCGGCCGCGCCCTGAACGTTCCCGGCGCCGTCCGCGGCTACATCGACGCACTCCGGACGGCAAGGGACGCGGGAAAGGTTTCAGCGGCGCGCCAGGTCTCAGCCGTCATTGAACAGGCCACCAAGTACGCCGCCGGGGACGGCTTCTTCGCGAAGCTCGCGGCCGGGGCGCGGACCGCTTCCGGTCCCCTGCCGGAGAAGGCCCAAGAAGAGCTCGACGCCGGCGCTGACGCCGCCCGCGGTGCCTACACGGAGCTGGCAGAATTTCTCCGCACTGAGCTGCTTCCCGCCGCCCCGCAGAAGGACGCGGTGGGCCGGGAGCGCTATGCCCTCGCCTCGCGCTCCTTCCTGGGCGCCGCCGTCGACCTCGAGGAGACCTACGCGTGGGGCGTCCAGGAACTCGACCGCCTCATCGCCGAGCAGGAAAAAGTGGCGGACACCATCAAACCCGGGGCCGGCATCGCCGAGGCCAAGGACATCCTCAACAATGATCCGGCACGGCAGCTCAAGGGCACCGACGCACTCAAGGCCTGGATGCAGGAACTTTCGGACAAGGCCGTGGCAGACCTCGCCGGAGTGCACTTCGAAATCCCCGACGTCATGAAAAAGCTCGAATGCCTGATCGCCCCCACCGATGAGGGCGGCATCTACTACACCGGCCCGTCGGACGACTTCAGCCGTCCCGGCCGGATGTGGTGGTCCGTCCCGGCCGGCGAGGATACCTTCACCACCTGGGCCGAGACCACCACCGTGTTCCATGAAGGAGTTCCCGGCCACCACCTGCAGGTAGCCACGGCCACCTACCGGCGGGAACTGCTCAACAACTGGCGGCGGAACGTCTGCTGGACCTCGGGCCACGGCGAAGGCTGGGCCCTGTACGCGGAGAAGCTGATGCAGGAACTCGGGTACCTCACCGACCCGGGAGACCATATGGGCATGCTGGACATGCAACGGATGCGGGCCGCCCGCGTGGTGTTCGACATCGGCGTCCACCTGGAAATGCCGGTCCCCGAGCGCTGGGGCACCGGCACCTGGACTCCGGACAAGGGCCACGCCTTCCTGAAGGAGAACCTGCCCATCAGCGAGGGCCAGCTCAGCTTCGAGTTCACCCGGTACCTCGGCTGGCCGGGCCAGGCACCGTCTTACAAAGTGGGGCAGCGGCTCTGGGAACAGATCCGCGCCGAACTTGAAGCCCGGCCCGGCTTCGACCTCAAGGAGTTCCACACCCGCGCCCTCAACATCGGCTCCGTAGGGCTCGACACCCTCCGCCGGGCACTGCTCTCCTGACCCAGGTCCCGTGGTCACCTCGGCCCGGCGAGGCTGCCTTCCTCTGCTTGCTGCTCCTTCGTCGCTCTGACGCAAGCTGCCGGAAGGCACCCCCGGCGGGCCTTTTGCTTCACCGGAGGCGAGAGATACAGCACACCCGCCCCGGGAATAACTTAACAATCACCCCTGGTTTCCAGAGTTTTCCGGGGATCTTCGAGCCGCGCCAGCAACATGTCCGCGTAATATTTCTCAACGTTCGCTCGCTGTGCTAGGCATTCGCGACCTAGCGTGTTCTGGTGAGCACTCAAACCCGCACCCCCGAATCCGCAGGAAAGACCGGCTTCCAGCTGCCCAAGTGGGCTGGCTCGTTCGGTTTCCAGATCATCGCCGCCCTCATTGTGGGGCTGGGCCTCGGCTTGTTGGCCAAGTACACGGGCAGCACCAAAACGGAGCCCAACGGCCTGGGCGCCACACTGCAGACCATTGGCTCCAGCTATGTTTCGCTGCTCCAGACCGCCGTGGTGCCGCTGATCTTCACGGCTGTGGTCAGCTCCATCTCGAACCTGCGCCAGGTCTCCAACGCCGCCAAACTGGCCTGGAATACCCTGATCTGGTTTGCCATCACCTCGCTGATCGCCGTACTGATCGGCATCGGGCTTGGTGTGCTCCTGCAGCCCGGCGCCAACACCGGCATCACCCAGGAAGCCAAGTACGCCGGCAAGTCCGGCGACTGGTGGTCCTTCCTGATCGGACTGTTCCCCAAGAACTTCCTGGGGCTCGGTGCCAGCTCCACCGTGACCGAAAGCGCCAACGCGGCCACCACTGTCAGCACCTCCGTCAGCTTCAACGTGCTGCAGATCCTGGTGATCGCCATCGCGGTCGGCGTGGCCGCGCTCAAGGTGGGCAAGGCGGCCGAGCCTTTCCTGAACCTCAATGCTTCCGCCCTCGCAGTGATCCAGAAGGTCCTGTGGTGGATCATCCGGATTGCCCCCATCGGTACCGTCGGCCTGATCGGCAACGCCGTGGCCGTCTACGGCTGGGACACCATCGGGGCCCTGGGCAAGTTCACCTTCGCCATCTACGTGGGCCTCGCCCTGGTGCTGTTTGTGGTCTACCCGGTCCTGATCCGCACCCACGGCCTGTCCGTGAAGCAGTACTTCTCCGGCGTGTGGCCGGCCGTGCAGCTGGCGTTCGTCTCCCGCTCGTCGGTGGGCACCCTGCCGCTGACCCAGCGGGTCACCGAACGCAGCCTGGGTGTTCCCCGCGCCTACGCCTCGTTCGCCGTGCCCCTCGGTGCCACCACCAAGATGGACGGCTGCGCAGCGATCTACCCGGCCATCTCAGCCATCTTCGTGGCCCAGTTCTTCGGCGTCCAGCTCGACTTCACCCAGTACCTGCTCATTGCCCTGGTCTCCGTCCTCGGCTCGGCAGCAACGGCCGGCACCACCGGCGCCGTGGTGATGCTCACCCTGACGCTCTCCACGCTGGGACTCCCGCTGGCCGGCGTCGGCCTCTTGCTGGCGATTGACCCCATCCTGGACATGGGCCGCACCGCGGTGAACGTGGCCGGCCAGGCGCTGGTTCCCACCATCGTGTCCAAACGCCAGGGCATCCTGGACGAGGCGCTTTATAACGCGCCCCGCAACGGCACGCCGTTTGTGGACGACGACGCCGACACCCCCGCCGGGGATACCGCCACCACCGCCGGAGGTACCGGTTCACCCGACGCCGGGCGGGAACTGGCCGAAGCGAAAGCCTGACATCCGTCACGTTGTGACGAAAAGCAGTCCCCGGGATTTATCCCGGGGACTGCTTTTCTTTGATTTCCCTGCTTAGCGGCCGCCGCCCCCGATCACCCCGGCTTCGACAGCCTTGGTGACGGCATCCGCTTCAGCCTGGGTCAGTTTGCCGTCCGTGACAGCCTTATCCAGCTTCGTCTTCAGGGCAGCAGCCTTTTCGGCCTGCGCCTCGCTGCGGAGCTCCGCCAGGGCGGTGGTGACCTTGGCCTCCTCGATGCCCAGTGCTTCAGCCAGGGACTTGGCGAGGGCCGCATCCCGGGCAGCAGTATCCGGCTTTTCGCCCTCAGCCGGCTTTGTGGCGGGCTTGTTGGCCTCGCGGGCGGCCTTCAATGCGTCAGTGACCTTGGCCTCCTCGACGCCCAGCTTGGTGGCGAGTCCGGCAGCGTCCACGCCGCGGATGCCGCCGTGGCCGTGACCGCCGCGCCCGCCCTTGCCGTCGGCCGGAGCGGCGCCGGTGCTGCCATCCGCCGGGGCGCTCGAGCTGGCACTGGGTGTGGGCGTGGGCGTGGTGGTTGCCGAGGCCATCCCGGCGATCCCGATTCCGGCTCCCAGGGCCAGGGCTGTGGCCGTGACGCCCAGCGTAATTCTCTTTGTGCGTACCATGTGTGTCTCCTGGATCTGCCGTCCGGTGACGGCTGGTCATGTTGCCCCATGCGGGACACTCCCAGTCTTGGGCCGCAGGATCAGCCGGAGCTGTCGGGAACCTTTCATCTTCCTGTGAATCAAGTTGCGCGCCGTGCAAACTTGCACGTAGTGTAATTTCATGTCCGAAATACTCTCGCGCCGTGAGCTCAACAAGGCCGCCACCCGCCAGGCGATCACCAACGCCGCCCTGACGCTGCTGCGGGGAAAGGGCCCGGGAAATTTCACAGTGGAGGACATCGCCGAGACAGCCGGCATTTCGCGGCGCACTTTCTTCAACTACTTCAGCAGCACCGAGGCTGCCTTGGCCTCTGTCACGCACGGGTTCCTGGACAGCGTCCTCCAGCAGTTCCGGCAGCGGCCCGCCAACGAGCCCATCCTTGAATCCGCCCGCGCTGCCCTGATGCAGCTTGCGGACCCCATGACAGTGGCTCCGCTCGCTGAACTCTTCACCCTGATGCAGGAGAACGCCCTGCTGTCCCGCTCGGAACTTGAGGCCTGGGACCACTGCACCGAACAGATCATCGGCGCAGCGCGGGAACGATTCGCTGCAGCGCCCGGCGCCGAAGTGGACGAGCTCTACCTCCGCTCCTTTGCCGGGTCAGTCATCTCCTGCGGCAAGGCGGCGATGGATGTGTGGTTTATCCGCTGCGGCGCCGATCTGTCCCCCACATCGCTATCCACCCTCCGCCAGCTCCTGATTGACGCCATGGGCCACCTCGGCACCGGCTTCAGCAGCGCAGCCACCGGCACCCCCGCTGCGCGAACCGCGGCATCGACCTCCACCTCCCCTACCCTCCTCAAAGAACGGCTCTGACATGGCCCTGTTGCTCTACCGGCTAGGCAAGTTCTCCTACCGCCACCGCTGGCTGGTCATTTCCCTCTGGCTCGCGGCGCTGGTTGCAGTCGGCGGATCCGCCGCCGCCTTCCACGGCACGCTGTCCAACAACTTCCAGATCCCGGGCACAGAGACCCAGCGGATCGCGGACAAGCTGAAGCAGGAACTGCCCTCAGCTTCGGGCGGTTCCGCCACCATCGTCTTTGAAGCACCCGCAGGCGGGTTCACGGACGGGAGCCGGGCGGCCGTTACGGATGCCTTGAACGAGCTCCGGGAGCTGCCTGACGTCAAGGGCACCGTGGACCCCTTCGCCACCCAGGCGCAGCTGGACCAGGCCTCGACGGCCATCGCCGAGGGTGAACAGCAGCTCGCTGCCGGCCAGGCCCAGCTGGACGCCTCCCGCGCCCAGCTCGACGCCGGAAAGGCGCAGCTTGCCGCGGCGGAGCAGCAGCTCGCTGCAGCCGGAGCACCGGCAGCCGTGATCGAGGCCCAGCTGGCCCAGCAGAAGGCAGCGATGGCACAAGGCCAGGCCCAGCTCGACGCCGGCGCCCAGGAACTCGAGGCCGCCAAGGCCAAACTGGAGCTGGGCAAACGCCAGGCGGAGGCATCCCAGGGCGTCCGCTTCGTCTCCGAGGACGGCCAGGCGGCTGTGGCACAGGTGCAGTTCAACACCTCCATCAATGCGCTCACCCCTGCCGTCCGCGACCAGGTGCAGGAGATCGCCCACGCAACATCCGCTGCCGGGGTCACGGCCTTGGCCAGCAAGGAAATCACCGAGGATATCTCGGAACTCTTTGGCGCAGCGGAAATCATCGGCGTGGGCATCGCCGCCCTGGTCCTGATCCTGATGCTTGGCACGCTCATTGCAGCCGGCTTGCCGCTGCTGATGGCGATCATCGGTGTGGGCGTCGGGGTGGGGATCACCTTTGCCCTGTCCGGCCTGTTCGACATGAGCTCCATCTCCCCCATGCTTGCGCTGATGCTCGGCCTGGCAGTGGGCATCGACTATTCCCTGTTTATCGTCAACCGGCACCGGACCCAGCTGCTGGCGGGGATGGATGCGGAGGAGTCGGTGGCACGCGCCACGGGAACGTCCGGCAACGCGGTGCTCTTCGCCGGCCTGACAGTCATTATTGCCCTGGCTGCCCTGGTGGTCCCCGGGCTGCCGTTCCTCAGCGTGATGGGCCTGGCCGCGGCCGGGACCGTGGCGGTGGCGGTCCTGGTGGCGCTTTCCCTGACCCCGGCCATGCTGTCCCTGATCGGACGCCGCATCATCTCCAAACGCGCCTGGGCAAAGGCCGAAGCCCACAACGCCGAAGCCGGCCATGAGGTGGCGGACGAGGCCCGGGACGAGGAGAAAAGCACCCGCGGCTGGGGCGGCCTGGTGACGCGCCACCCGGTGGTGGCCCTGATCGCCGGAGTACTCCTGCTGGGCACCTTGGCCCTCCCTGCCGCGCAGCTCCAGCTCGCACTGCCCGACGGCGGCTCCGAACCCGTCGACTCCGAGGCGTACCAGGCCTACAGCCTGACTGCCCGCAGCTTCGGCGAAGGCGTCACCGGCCCGATTGTGGTGGTGGGTGAATTCCCCGCCGGACTGGACGCCGCGAAGGCCCAGGAACTGCAGTACGACGTCGCGGACCTGATCCGTGGTGTGGACAACGTAGTGGCCGCCGTTCCGGTGGCGCTCAGCGAGGACCGCCGGACCGCCGTGTTCCAGGTCATCCCCGAAGAGGGGCCCGCCAAGGCAGGCACCGTGCAGGTGGTCAGCGAACTGCGCGAACGCGGCTCGCAGATCCAGTCCGAAACAGGAGTGACCATCGGCCTGACCGGCCAGACCGCCGGCAACATCGATGTCTCCACGAAACTCGGTGACGCCCTGCCGCCCTACCTGGCGATCGTCGTCGGACTTTCCCTGATCCTCCTGCTGCTGGTGTTCCGCTCCATCGTGGTTCCCCTGCTGGCAACGGGCGGCTTCCTCCTGTCGCTGGCCGCCGCGTTCGGCCTCGTGGTGGCGGTCTACCAGTGGGGCTGGCTGGGCGGCGTGTTCGACGTCGCCAACCCCGGCGCAGTGCTGAGCTTCCTGCCCATCATCCTGATCGGCGTACTCTTCGGCCTGGCCATGGATTACCAGGTGTTCATCGCCTCCGGCATGCGCGAGTCCTATATGCACGGCGCCCCGGCGAAGAAGGCCGTGCGCATCGGCTTCAGCCACGCAGCAACCGTGGTCACCGCCGCCGCAATCATCATGGTCAGCGTCTTTGCCGGCTTCATCTTCAGCCACCTGACCATGGTCCGGCCGCTGGGCTTCGCCATGGCGTTCGGTGTGCTGCTGGATGCCTTTGTGGTGCGCATGACGATTGTTCCGGCGCTGATGTACCTGCTCGGCGAAAAGACCTGGTGGCTGCCCAGGTGGCTGGACCGGATCCTGCCGGACGTGGACGTGGAGGGCGCCAAACTCGAACGCCTGGCGCCCGGCACGGACAAGGTCAGCGAGCCCGTCCACTAGGCTTAAACCGTGACCCGCCTGATCCTTGCCTCCCAGTCCCCCGCCCGCACCAAACTCCTCGCCGAGGCCGGCATCCGGCATACGGTGCTGGTGTCCGATGTGGACGAGGACGCAGTCCAGGCCCGCTACGGCGTCACGGATCCGCACGATACCGCGCTGCTGCTCGCCCGGGCCAAGGCGGAGGCGGTGGCAGCGCTGCCCGAGGCGGAGGGCGCGCTGGTGATCGGCTGCGACTCCGTCTTCGAGTTCAACGGCGAGTCGCACGGCAAACCGTACACCGCCGCCGTCGCCCGCGAACGCATGCTCCGGATGAGCGGGAACAGCGGGGTCCTGCACACCGGCCACTGGCTGGTGGACTGCCGTGCCACCGCCGCCGGGAACGAGCCATCCGACGCCTCCGGCGTGGAGGTGGAGGACGGAACGCCCGACGGCGGCGCACCGGCGCCGGGATCGGGCGCCACTCTCGGAGCGGTCGCCTCCGCGGAAGTCCACTTCATGGACATGGCACCGGAGGAAATCGACGCGTACATCGCCACCGGCGAGCCGCTGAACTGTGCCGGCTCGTTCACGATCGACGGCCTGGGCGGCGCCTTCATCCGGAAGGTCGACGGCGACCCGCACGCCGTCGTCGGGCTGTCCATTTCCACGCTGCGGAACCTCCTCGGGCAGGCAAACGTCCGCATCACCGAGCTGTGGCCTGCGGCCTAAAGCGAAACAATTCCGCAAGGCTTTGTAGCTTCCCTACAAAGCCTTGCCCGTTTACGCGCGGAATCAGCAAGTAATATCGGCGGAACCCACAAAATCGCGCTAGGCTCCCTGAAGGAAAGAAGGAGACGCCTTGTCAGCAAATTTGGAGCAGTCCGCCAGTCCCGTGCAGTCAAACCTCACCAAGGTGCTGATCGCCAACCGCGGAGAAATCGCCGTCCGGATCATCCGCGCGGCCCGCGATGAAGGCATTGCCTCCGTGGCTGTCTACGCGGATCCTGACCGCGATGCCCTGCACGTCCGGCTTGCCGACGAAGCCTACTCCCTGGGCGGGAACACCGCCGCCGAGTCCTACCTGGTGATGGACAAGATCATCGACGCAGCCCGGCAGTCCGGTGCCGACGCCATCCACCCCGGTTATGGATTCCTGGCCGAAAACGCCGAGTTCGCCGCTAAAGTGATCGACGCCGGCATCACCTGGATCGGCCCCTCCCCCGCCGCGATCTCGGCTCTGGGCGACAAGGTGCAGGCCCGCCACATCGCCGAAAAAGTCGGCGCCCCGCAGGTCCCCGGCACCGCCGATCCGGTGGAATCCGCCGAGGAAATCCTTGAATTCGTGGACAAGTTCGGCCTGCCGGTGGCCATCAAGGCCGCTTTCGGCGGTGGCGGCCGCGGGATCAAGGTGGCCCGCACCCGCGAGGAAATCCCCGAACTCTTCGAATCCGCCGTACGTGAAGCCGTCGCCGCGTTCGGCCGCGGCGAATGCTTCATTGAGCGCTTCCTGGACGCCCCCCGCCACGTTGAAACCCAGTGCCTCGCCGATGCCCACGGCAACGTGGTGGTGGTCTCCACCCGTGACTGCTCGCTGCAGCGCCGCAACCAGAAGCTGGTGGAGGAAGCCCCGGCACCGTTCCTCACCGAAGAGCAGAACCGCCGCCTCTACGAATCCTCCAAGGCGATCCTGAAGGAAGCCGGTTACCTCGGTGCCGGCACCTGCGAATTCCTGGTGGGCCAGGACGGCACCATCTCCTTCCTCGAAGTCAACACCCGCCTCCAGGTGGAGCACTGCGTCTCCGAAGAGGTCACCGGCATTGACCTGGTCCGCGAACAGTTCCGGCTGGCCCGTGGCGAAGCTCTTGGCTACGGAGACCCCGAGGTCCGCGGCCACTCCATCGAGTTCCGCATCACCGGCGAGGACCCTGGCCGGAACTTCATGCCCGCGCCCGGCACCATCACCACCCTGAAGAACCCCACGGGTCCCGGCATCCGGATCGACTCCGGCGTGGAGCAGGGCGATGTCATCAGCGGCAACTTCGACTCGATGCTCTCCAAACTGATCGTCACCGGAGCCACCCGCGCCCAGGCCCTGCAGCGTTCCCGCCGGGCCCTGGAGGAAATGGTGGTGGAGGGCATCCCCACCGTCATCCCCTTCGACCTCGCCGTGGTCACGAACCCTGCCTTCGCCCCCGCGGAGGGACCCTTCAGCATCCACACCCGGTGGATCGAAACCGAATTCGTCAATGACATCCCCGCCTGGACGCCCACCGGCACCGACGCTGAAACGCCCGACGCCGGCGAACGCCAGCGCGTGACGGTTGAAGTGGGCGGCAAGCGGCTGGAGGTAGTCCTGCCGGCTTCCCTGGCTTCGATGGGGACCGGCCCCGGTGCCGGTGCGAAGCCCGCCAAGTCCAAGAAACGCCTCCGTTCCGGCGGGCAGGCTGCAGCCGCCACCGGCAACGCCCTCACCTCTCCGATGCAGGGCACCATCGTCAAGGTAGCCGTGACCAACGGCGATGCCGTGACCGAGGGCGACCTCGTGGTGGTGCTTGAAGCGATGAAGATGGAACAGCCCCTGACCGCGCACCGCTCCGGGATCATCGTTGGCCTGGTTGCCGGGGCCGGCGAGACTGTTTCCGCCGGCGCCATCATCGCCACGATCGAAGACTAGACCCTGCCGGAGGCACACCATGCTTGCACCAAGTTTTGAAGAAGAAGTGGACCGCTACCACCTGGCAGTCCCGGAGATCACGCGCGGAAACCCGGGGCCGGTGAAGGACCTGTACTCCAGGCTCGACGACGTCACGCTGGCCAACCCGTTCGGCGGCATCGCGCGTGGCTGGGCGCAGGTGGAAGCCCGGCTGGACCAGGCTTCCCGGTATTTCCACGACGGCGAGATGCTCGGCTTCGACACCATCACGTCCTATAAAGCCCTGAACACCGCGTACCTCGTGGAAACCGAACATTTTAAGGCCCGGGTAGAGGGAGCCCCCGCCCCCGAGGAATTCGCGCTGCGCGTTACCAGCATCTTCAGGCGGGAAGAAGGGCTCTGGAAACTCGTCCACCGGCACGCGGACCCCGCAGCGCAGCCGCAGTCCCGGCATTCACTGACGGAGCCTGCCGGCCTCTGAGAAGCAGCCGACACGGTACCCCACCTGCCCCACACTGGAATCAGGGTTCGGCTCCGGGGCACACTTAGCGTGTGAAGCCTTTCCTGCTCCTGGCCTCCCGGGCCGAAGATGCCGCCGCCGAGGACGAGTATGCCGCCTACCTGAGGTACGGGCAGCTGGCACCGGGACAGCTCCGGCGCATCCGGCTGGAGGCCGCTCCCCTGCCGGACCTTGACCTGGCCGAGTACTCGGGCGTGATCGTGGGCGGCAGCCCCTTTACCTCCAGCGACCCGCCGGACCAAAAGAGCGCCACCCAGCACCGGGTGGAGCGGGAACTGGCTGCCCTGCTGGACAGGATTGTTCCCCTCGACTTCCCTTTCCTTGGCGCCTGCTACGGCGTGGGAACACTGGGCACCCACCAGGGCGCCGTCGTCGACCGCACGTTCGGCGAGCCCCTGGGCGGGGTGGAGATCGAACTGACCGAAGGAGGCCTCACAGACCCCGTCCTGCGCGGGATGCCGCGGAGCTTCACCGCCTACACGGGCCACAAGGAGGCCGTCACTGCGCTGCCGTCCGGCGCTGTCCTGCTGGCGACGTCCGCGGCGTGCCCGGTGCAGATGTTCCGGATCAAGGAGAACCTGTACGCCACCCAGTTCCATCCTGAGCTGGATGTGGACGGCCTGGTCACCAGAATCGACATCTACCGCCACGCAGGGTACTTCCCGCCGGAATCGGCCGAGGACCTCATGGAAAGCGCCCGCCAGTTCAGCGTCACCGAGCCCACCAACATCCTGAAGAACTTCGTGGCCCGCTACGCCGATTGAACGCCGCGGACACAGCAAAGCCCGGCGCGTCCCTGGAACTTCAGGGATCACGCCGGGCAGTGCCGTCAGTAACCGGGGTGGAACGTCCGGCGCCCGGGCGTCAGGCTACGTTGTTCTCGTAGTCCAGATCGCGGGTTTCCTTGCTGACAAAGAGGGCGATGAGGGTCAGCACCGACATAGCGGTGAGGTAAACGCCCACCAGCACGGGGCTGCCGTCAGCGAGTTCCCACAGGGCCACGGCGATGAACGGAGCCACTGCGGCACCCAGGATGCTGGACACGTTGTAGCTCACGGCGGAGCCGGTGTACCGCACGTTGGTGGGGAACAGTTCCGGCAGCAGCGCACCCATGGGACCGAACGTCAGTCCCATCAGCGAGAAGCCGATGATGAGCAGGGCCATGGTGCCCACAAAGCCGCCGCTGAACAGCGGGACAAACAGCAGGCCGAAGACGAAGATGCCTCCGGTGACGGCCAGCAGCATCTTGCGCCGGCCGTACTTTTCGGCGAGCGGTCCGGAGACCAGGGTGAAGATGCCGAAGAAGACGACGCCGGCAATCAGCATCCAGAGGAAGTCGTTGCGGGCGAAGCCCAGCCCGGGGACGAACGCTGCCGCGGCAGCTTCGGTCATCGGCTTGCCGGCCTTCTCGGCCGCGGCCTTGGCAGCATCCAGGGTGGAAGCACGGGTGCCGTAGGTCAGCGTGAACGTGGTCATGAGGTAGAAGAGCACGTACGTGGCGAGCATGATGAAGGTGCCCAGGATCAGCGGGCGCCAGCTGGTCTTGAAGACCCGGGCCAGCGGGAGCTTGGCCACCTCGTTGGATTCGAGCACCTTGGTGAAGGCAGGCGTTTCGATGAGCTTCAGGCGGACGTACAGGCCGATGATCACCATAACGGCGCTGAGCAGGAACGGAACGCGCCAGCCCCAGGCCAGGAAGTCCGCCGGGGAGAGGGCGTAGCTGGCCACCAGGAAGATCACGTTGGCGATGATGAAGCCGATGGGGGCACCAAGCTGCGGGAACGTGCCGTAGATGGCGCGCTTGTTGGCGGGGGCGTTCTCGGTGGCCAGCAGCGCTGCACCGCTCCACTCACCGCCGAGGGCCAGGCCCTGGGCGAAGCGCATGACCACCAGCAGTGCCGGGGCCCAGAACTGCCAGCCCGGCACCAGTGCGGTGGGCAGGCAGCCGATGAGGAAGGTGGCAATACCCATGGTCAGCAGCGATGCCACCAGGGTGCCCTTCCGGCCGAACTTGTCACCGAAGTGGCCGAAAACGATTGATCCGAGCGGGCGGGCAACGAAGGCCACACCGAACACGGCGAACGAGCTGAGCAGCTGCGTGGTTTCGTTCTGGTTGGGGAAGAACAGCGACGGGAAGACCAGCACAGCAGCCGTGGCGTAGACGTAGAAGTCATAGAACTCGACGGTGGTGCCGATCAGGCTGGCGACGATCACGCGGCCGCGCGAGTTCACCGCCTTGGGGGATCCTGGCTCCGCGGAGGTTTGGGTGGATGACATAGAAACACTTTCCTGAGGACCGGCCGGGCAACGTGAGACCCCGGCATGCAGTAGTTAGATTTCAATATTAGTTCCCGGCGTCCAGTCAATGGACAAATAGTCCACTATCTGGACCACCGTGATTTGTCTCACTTGATGGTCTCACACCGCCTCACGCCCCTTTTTTGCCGCCGATAGGCAAATGTCACAGCGCGTTAACAAACCGCGACGGTCCGCGAAACGCACCGTCTCTACCTTGGAAGAACAACATCCCCCAAGAGGAGGTACACCGTGACTGTTGATCGCAGCGCAGATGCCGGCACCGGCAATTCCGTAGATATAGACACCGACCCGTTGCACGAAGGCGTGTCCCCATCCGCCAGCGCACAGCCCGGCTCCACCCGTACAACTGACGCCGCCGCCCTGGAATTCCGCCCCGGCCGCTGGATCGCAAACTGGAACGCCGAGAACAAGGAGCAGTGGGAATCGGTTGGCCGCTCCATCGCCCGCCGCAACCTGAACTGGTCAATCTTCGCCGAATTCCTCGGCTTTGTGGTCTGGCAGCTCTGGTCCATCGTTGTGGTCCAGCTCCCCGCAGCCGGCTTCACCTTCACCACGTCGGAAATCTTCTGGCTGATCTCGATGCCCAGCCTGGTCGGCGCCACGCTCCGCATCCCCTACACCTTTATGGTTCCCCGCTTCGGCGGCCGGAACTGGACCATCGTGTCCGCGCTCCTCCTCCTGATCCCCGCCATCGGCCTGGGACTCTGCGTCTCCAACCCCGAAACCCCGTTCGGCGTCATGCTCTTCGTGGCAGCCCTGGCAGGCTTCGGCGGCGGCAACTTCGCCAGCTCGATGGCCAACATCACCTTCTTCTACCCGGCCCGCGAAAAGGGCTGGGCCCTGGGCCTGAACGCCGCCGGCGGCAACATGGGTGCCGCCGTCGCACAGCTCGCCGTCCCGATCGCGATCACCCTGCTCGCCGTGGGCAGCGTCAACCTGCCGATTGCCGGCTGGATGTGGGTCCCGTTCATCCTGATCGCCGCGTTCGGCGCCTGGAAGTACATGGACAACCTCACCAGCGCCAAGGGCGATGTGGCCGGCTCGGTCGCAGCCCTCAAGGAACCGCACCTGTGGATCATGGCTCTGCTCTACATCGGCACCTTCGGCTCCTTCATCGGCTTCGCCGGTGTGTTCCCGAAGCTCATCAAGGACTACTTCCCGGAATTCTCCTCCATCGGAGTCGGTACCGTGGCCCTGTCCCTCGCCTTCCTCGGCCCCCTGGTCGGTTCACTGGCCCGCCCCTACGGCGGACGCATGGCTGACCGCATGGGCGGCGCCCGCATGACCGTGGCCGCCTTCGCCGCCATGGCTGTCATCACCCTGACCATGATCTGGACCCTGCCGCTGAAAAACTTCTGGCTGTTCCTGGTCCTCTTCCTGATGCTCTTCACCGCCAGCGGCTTCGGCAACGGCGCAACCTACCGGATGATCCCCATCATCTTCGCCACCTCCAGCCGTGCAGCGAAGTCCGGTGCCAGCACCGTGGCAACCCAGCGGCTTGCTTCCTCCGCCCTCGGCCTCATCTCGGCCATCGGCGCCTACGGCGGATTCGTTATCCCGCAGGTCCTCAACGCCTCCAACACCGCCAGCGGCTCCTACACGCCGGCCTTCTACGGTTTCGTCGGCGCCTACGTGGTCATGCTGGTGGTCTGCTGGGCCTTCTACATCCGCAACGCCAACCGAAACGCGATGGGACACGTCTAACATGACCAAAAGCGCCGATACGCACTGCCCTTACTGCGCCCTGCAGTGCGCCATGACGCTCACGTCTCCAACGGGACTGGCCCCGGCTTCCGAGCCGGGGTCAGTCCCCGTGCCGGCCGAAACAGCTGAAACGGCTGCGCCGGGCACGGACTTTGCCGCCCCGGCGGCCCCCCTCCTGGAGGTCAGCGGCCGGGACTTCCCCACCAACCGCGGCGGCCTGTGCCGGAAGGGCTGGACCTCAGCCACACTCCTGAACCACCCGGGACGTGTCACCGAACCGCTCCTGAAGGGTACGGACGGCGTGCACCGTCCCATCGGCTGGGACCAGGCCCTCGCCCTGGTCACCACAGCCGTCAAGGAAACCCGGTCCCGCTACGGGAAGGACGCCGTCGGCGTTTTCGGCGGCGGCGGCCTGACCAACGAAAAGGCCTACATGCTGGGCAAGTTCGCCCGCCTGGCCCTCGGCACCTCACGGATCGATTACAACGGCCGGTTCTGCATGTCCTCCGCCGCGGCCGCCGGGATGCGCGCCTTCGGCCTGGACCGTGGCCTCCCCTTCCCGCTGGCGGACCTGGACAACGGCAGCACCATCATGATGCTCGGCTCCAACGTTGCCGAAACCATGCCCCCGTTTGTCCAGCACCTCAAAGGCGCCCGCGACGCCGGCGGCCTGATCGTGGTTGATCCCCGCCGCTCCGCAACGGCCGCTTTCACGGCCGACGGCGGCGGCATCCACCTCCAGCCCCTGCCGGGCACCGACCTCACCCTCCTGCTGGGCATCTCCCACGTGGTGGTCCACGAGGGCCTGGCCGATCACGCCTACATCACAGAGCGGACTGCCGGCTACGACGCCGTGGTCCGCAGCGTGAACTCCTTCTGGCCCGAACGCGTCCAGTCACTGACGGGCGTCCCCGCCGAACTGATCCGGGAAACCGCCCGCAGGCTGGCCGACGGCGCGCGCAAGGGCGGCAGCTACATCCTCACCGGCCGCGGCGTGGAACAGCACGTGGACGGCACCGACACCGCCACCGCAGCCATCAACCTCAGCCTGCTCCTGGGCCTGCCCGGCTCACTCCGCAGCGGCTACGGCACCCTGACCGGCCAGGGCAACGGCCAGGGCGGGCGCGAACACGGCCAGAAGGCCGATCAGCTCCCCGGCTACCGCAAGATCACCGATCCCGCTGCCCGCGCCCACATGGCCGGCGTCTGGGGCGTCCCGGAGGAAACCATCCCCGGCCCCGGCCTCCCCGCCGTCCAGCTGCTCAAGTCACTCGGACAGCCCGACGGCGTCCGGTGCCTTTTTGTGCACGCCTCCAACATTGCGGTGGCCTCCCCCGATGCCAACGCCGTCATCGCGGGCCTGCGCAGCCTGGACTTCCTGGTGGTCTGCGATTTCTTTATGTCCGAGACAGCTGCTGAAGCCGATCTCATCCTCCCGGTCCTCCAGTGGGCCGAAGAGGAAGGCACGCTGACCAACCTCGAGGGACGGGTCCTGCGCCGCCGCCGTGCGCTGCAGCCGCCCGCCGGTGCACGCAGCGAGCTGTGGATCATGGCGCGGCTGGCCGAAGCACTCGAAGCTCCCTCGACGTACAGCGAGGATCCGGAAACGGTCTTCGAGGAGCTGCGCCTCGCTTCCGCGGGCGGGCATGCTGACTACTCGGGCATCGATTACGCCATGCTGGACCGCGGGGAGGCCGCCTACTGGCCCTACCCCGCCGGCAGCACCGGCACGCCGCGGCTCTTCCTGGACGCGTTCGCGCACTCCGGCGGCAAAGCCGTCATGACCCCGGTGACGCCGCGCCGCCGTCGTACGCCCGCAGCTAATCCTGACCCCGCTGCCAAAACCATGACGCTCATCACCGGGCGCCTGCTGGAGCATTACCAGTCCGGCGCGCAGACCCGGCGGGTCTCCGAACTGCTCGCGTCCCAACCCGAGGCGAAGATGCAGATCCATCCGGCCGCCGCTGCAGGCATGGGGATCACCGAGGGTTCGTTCGTCTCGGTGGCCAATGAACGCGGCGAGGTGGTGTGCCGGGCCGAGCTCAGCACCGCCATCCGCCCGGAAACAGTCTTCCTGCCCTTCCATTTCCCGGAACTTGAAAGCGCCAACCGCCTCACCGAAGCGGCCACGGACCCCATCTCCGGGATGCCCGAGTTCAAGTTCAACAAGGTGTGGGTCCGGGCTGCCACAGCACCCCAGCTCCAGAACAACGTTCCCCAAATGACGGAGGCCTCATGAGCGAGCAAGTTGTCATTGTCGGTTTCGGCCCGGTAGCCGCCCGCCTGATCGACGAGCTGTTGCCCGCGGTCCGCGAAGGCCACGTCCAGCTCACGGTGGTCGGCGAGGAAACCGAGGCTGCCTACAACCGCGTCCTGGTGGCCGATCTCGGCGTGGGACGCACCACCGCGGAAGCGTTGGCCCTCTCCGACGCGGCGGAACTGGCAGCCGAGGGCGTTGATGTCCGGCTCGGCGTGCGTGTGCGCCGGGTTGACCGCGCCCGCCAGCAGGTGCTCCTCACGGACGGCAGCTCCGCCCACTACGAGCGGCTGGTCTTTGCCACCGGCTCCCGGCCGGTCATCCCCAACCTCACCGGCATCAACCCGGACCCGGCCTCCCCCGTGCTCCCGGCCGGCGTCACCGCGCTCCGCGACCTCGCCGACGCCGCCGTGCTCCGGCAGGCTGTCGACGGCGGCAAACGCGTGGTGGTGCTGGGCGGCGGTGTGCTCGGCCTGGAGACCGCCCTCGCGGCGGCCGAGGAAGGCGCCACTGTCACGGTGGTGCACAACGGCCCGCATCCCCTGGGACGGAACATCGACCGCGGCGGCGGCGCAGTCCTCGCGGCCGGTCTGCGCCGGTGCGGCGTCCGGATGGCCGGCAACGCCCGGTCAACGGGGGTGGAGCACAACGCGCCCGACGGCGGCTTCTCGGCCCTGCTGCTCGATGACGGTTCGGCGATTGACGGCGATCTCCTGGTCCTCTCGTGCGGCGTCCGTCCCCGGACCGAACTCGCTGAAGGCTGCGGCCTCTCCACCGGGACCGGGATCCTCGTGGACCACCGGCTCCGCGCCCACCACGAGCCGCACATATTCGCGATCGGCGACTGCGCTGAAGTCCGCTGCCCGGACCCCACGTGCGCCGAGTGCCGCTCCGCGAAGGGACCATCCGGCCTGGTGGGCCCGGGCTGGCGGCAGGCGGAATGGCTGGCCGAGTACCTCACACTGCTTGCCACCGGCACCCAGGAGAACGCGGACGCCCTGGCTGAGCTGCCCCAGGAACAGGCCGGCGTTATTGTCCTCAAGGCCCGGGGCCTGAACATGGCCGTGGCCGGCGACAACGCTGCCGAGCCCTGGGATGAGGAAGCACTGACCGCCGGAGCCGTGAACGGCCGCCCCCGTCTGCAGATCGCCCAGTGGGCTGACCCCGAGCACGGCCGCTACGTCAAGATGACCACCCGCGGCGGTGTGCTCGAAGGCCTGGTGGCAGTGGGCATGCCCCGGACGGCCGCCGAACTGGTGGGACTGTTCGAACGCAGTGCCGAACTGCCGGCCGACAGGTCTCTCCTGCTGCGCCTGGACGGCCCGGACCAGCCGGTTTCCGCCGGTGCCGTGGACCCGGAACGGACCGTCTGCCGGTGCGCCGGTGTCACCGGCACGAAGATCGCCGCTGCAGTGACCGACGGCTGCGGGACGGTGGCCGAAGTTTCGGGCGCCACACGCGCCGGGACCGGGTGCGGCGGCTGCCATGATGACATCAAGGGGCTCATCGAAAAACACTTTCAAGGGGCCGTCGCCTGAGCTGGCCTGACGGATGGCCTCTGGCGCGTCGCGTGGACGCCGGGCCCGTATGCGGGCGCGGGCGCGTAACGAAAGTCGGACCGGGAGCGTCCGGCGGGTAGCATCGGGGCCATGAGCGCCGACGACGACGACATCACCGACGAACTGCTGGCTGACGCCGGGAAGCTGACCGGGCTGGGCCTGGAACTGCTGGGCCTTGATCCCCACCCGGATGACATGACCCCGGAACAGCGCCTCCAGTTCGAGCCGGAGGACCTGGCCGAAATGGCGGCTGTCCCGCCCGAAGCCCGGCAAAAAGCCGTGAGCCAGACGCTCCTGCTGGCAGGGCTGCTCTGGAACTCGTCGGGCGTCCTGCTCGACCAGCTCTTCCGCGACCTTGGCACGCTCACCGGCCTGGAGGCCGTCACCCCGTCAGATATCGCAGGGTCTTCTGTGCTGTCCTCGCTGCCGCCCCGGTTTGCCTCCAGCTATGACGCGGCGTTCACCCAAAAGTTCATCGTCGTCTCCTCCGATGTCACGGCATCCCTGGGCCGCGGCTGGTCCACACCCGGCTGCCTTGCCGCCGAACTGGCAGTCCGCTGCCTGCTCGACCAGGCGGAAATCACCGAGGACATCTACGAACTGGACCTTCCGGAGGACTGGCGCGCGCGGGTTGAGGAAGTCCTGCTGGAGGATGCAGACAGCCAGGCGCTGTACTCAGAGGGTGCTGACGTTCATACCGACGACGGCGAACTCGGGTTTGAGCACTGGTTCAGGCCCTTGTCCCCCGGGGATGTTGTGCCGCCCTACGCCCGTTCCTGACCGGACGCGGCCGGAATTCCCGCGAGGAAATCCTCGGTGAACCGCTTCACGCCGTCCCATTCGGTGTAGACGTAATCGCGGGACGTATCGAGGTCCGTGGACCCCTTGTCCCGGACGATCTTCTTCATCATCTGGCGTTTGAGGAAGTTGTACTGGGTGTAAAGCAGGGCCCCGGCGAAGATCCCGACGTGGGCGGGATGCCAGCCGGTCTGTTCCTCGAATTCGGTGACGAAACCCTCAGCATCGTGTTCGTCGCTATGGGCTGCCAGGCTGACCGAGATCAGTGCGGACGGAAGCCGCTCCAGGCCGGCGCGGTTCTTCCGGACAAAATCAACCACATAGCCCTCGTGTTTGCCCATGTGGACCGAGGCTGCAACGATCACGGCGTCGTGTCCGCTGGGGATACTGCCGCCGCCGGAGTGCTTGAGGTCCACTGTTTCGGCCTCGTGTCCATGGGCACGGACCAGCTCGGCGATGTACTCAACGATCCGGGCTGTCTGCCCTTCAACGCTGCCATAGGGGATGTAGATGTTGGCCATGCTCCACTGTGGCCTGCAGGGCGGTGCCGAAGTAGGGCCGAACGTCCACGTCCTGAGGCAGAGACGGAAGTGTGGTGGTGCCGGAGGCTTACGCCGGGGCTTTGGGAATCATGATCCACAAGGCGATGTAGACCAACTCGCCGATCCCCACCACTCCGAAGATCACAAACCCCAGCCTGACCAGGAACTTCGGAATACCGAAGCGGGCAGAGAGCGCGGCGCACACGCCGGCGATGATTTTTCCGTTGCGCGGCCGCTCCAGTGCTGTACTCATGCCGCCACGCTACCTGATCAGGCCCACAACCGGCAGGTCGAAAGGCCCGGCGGCGGGTTCGGCGGAGAACACGCCCTGCTTCACCCCACCAAGCGCACCACCAACATGTAGATCCCCCACAACCCGGCAGCGAGCAGGATGCCCAGATAGGCCAGCACCAGCCTGGTGTCGCGGAGGTAGCAGTTCGATTTTGTGAGGCCCTTGCGGCGCGCCTTCCAGTAGCCGGCAAACCCGATGGCGGCGAAGACAGCCAGCGCCACCGGACCGGCTATCCAACCGAGCAAGGCAACGGTGGCGAAGATGCAGAGACGCAGCGGATCAAAGGGTGCCGCCGGATCTGGATCCTTCGCAGCGTCAGGTGCCAGGTGGTGCCCGGCTGCGTGTTTGGCGCGCATCAGCTGTGAGGGCAACGGCCCGTTGGCGATACGCCGGGCATCAGAAGCGGAACCCATCATTCCTCCTTTTTCGCTGGCTGACGCGATCCGCTGGCTGGCTCATACCTCGCTGGCTCATAACGCGCATCCGCCGGCTGGCTCCTACCTGGCGGATTCATACCTGGCGGAGCGGTAGAAGCCGCGTGCCCGTGGCCGTGCTCATCCGTTGCCTGGCCAGGGCAGGCCATGCCTGGACAGCGCAGAACGGGGCGCACTGGTGCCCGCCGTCGTCGCTCTTGGTTCCCACGTGGACGCAGCACTGGGTGAGCCGTTCCTCGATCATGGTCGAAATGTCCATGAACGGCTTGACCATGATGCGGGTGACCCGTTCGGCGAGGAGCCTGCGCAGCCGTTGTTGCTGGCCCGGGAGCTTGCCCGCTGCCAGGGTGGTGAGCGTGCCGATGCCGAGATCACACTGGGTGCAGATGTTCTTCCAAAGATCCATGGTCCGTGGGTGGGACAGCGAGGATTGCTCGCTCAGCAAATCCAGCAGCGAGGACTTCATGAGGTTGCGCAGCTCCAGCGGGATCGCGCTGTCAGCGATGCGGTTGGCGATGCTGTCAGGATTGAGTTCCAGCCAGGCCAGCAGCTGATCGTGCCCGATGAGGGCGGTCAGCGAACGCCAGACCCCGGAGTCGTCCTTCAGCATGTAGCCCACGGACGCGCAGTGCGGGTGCGAGCACGGGAGGGCCGTCAGATCGTGCCACGAGACCACCCCGCCGGTCTGCTCCGCGAGCCTATCCAGGACACCCGTGTGGGTAGGCCTGTCCCTGGCGTCGATGCCGTGACCCCGGCCTGAACCGAACACGGGCTGGAGCGCCACACCACCGACAAACGGGGTCTCCAAGGCCCGCATCACGACGGCGCCCACCTCGCCGTCGTTGACGCCCAGCGCCGCAGTCATCGTCAGGGTGGTGAAAACGCCGGCTTCGGACAGGCGCGCGATGGCGGCATCCTTGAAGCGGGTGAGATCTCCGCCGCGGTGGTGGATGGATGCTTCCTTCGACGGGCCGTCGTATTGGAGGTACACCTCCACCCGGTCCCGGTGTCCGGCCAGCAGGGCGAGCAAGTCGTCGTCGGTGGCGATCAGCATGCCGTTGGTGTTCACCATGATCCGGACGATCGGCCGGGAAACAAGCTCATCCAGGAGTTCGGCGAGGTGGGGGTAAAGCGTCGGCTCACCGCCGGAGAGCATCAGCACATCCAGCCGGCCGTTTTCGCGTGACAGCCGGGTGTCGATGTTGGCGAGCACCTCGCTGAGCGGGGCCACCCCCTGCAACTGGGGGCCGGAGGCGGTGAAGCACGTGGGGCAGCGCAGGTTGCAGTGCTCGATGATGTCCTGCAGGAGGATGCAGGTGTGCTGCGTCTGCATGGCGGGCAACCCGTATGCGTAAGCCTCCGGCACCTGGCGGTAGTTGTCCGCCTGATCCGGGATGTGTCGCTTGGTGGGCGCCTGCCACTTCTCCAGGTAACGCAGGATTTCCGGAGACTCGTCGTACAGCGTGCTGATCAGGCCGTGGTCCGGGCAGCCGCGTTCGAGCCAGACCCTGTCATCCCGGATCAGCAGGGCGCCGGAGAGCCGCCGCACCTGCGCGAGCGGCGGGTTGCTCTCGTGGCAGCGGGGACAGAACGCTGTGACGTACCGGTGGATGCGGTCCCCACGGAGCGGCTGGCCGGGACCGGGCAGCGCCTGCCGGGAAGAGAACGGTGACGGATTCATCTCAGACCTCGCCTCTCATCTGCGCGAGGAACGCGACGCAGACGCCGCCACCGGCCAGCGTGAAGATCCCCAGGCCAATCAGCATCCCGGTACCCCACCGGGATGTACTTGGCCTGACCGCCAGCACTATGGCTACCGCCAGATAGGCTGCGATGGGTAGGAGCGCTGCGGGCCCCGCGAGGAAGGTCCTGTACCCCTGGTCCGGAGCGATTCCCATTGTTGTCCCGAAATAAAGGGCGTAAAGCGCCAGCGCCCCCAACAGGATTCCCAGCACCATCGAGCCCCGCTTCGGTTCAGGCGGCTCCTGTTGCGGCTGTTCGAAGGGATCCCATGGCGTGCCGGGCTTGTCCTCGCTCATGCCGGTGTTCCTTCCAACTGCGGGCGGAGAGGTTTCCCGAAGACCCGCTGCATCCGCCAAAGCAGCAAGGGAAGAATCACCAGCAGGAACCACTGGGGGCGGCTCATCCCCAGCAGGATCACCTCGTTGCCCCGGACAAACTCGACTCCGAACCGGAACAGGGCGTAGGAGGTCACATAACAGATAAAGAGATCGCCAGGGCGGGGCAGGCGGTCACGAAAGCGCCACATCACGGCGAAGGCAGCAAGGTGGAACACCATCTCGTAGGCAAATGACGGGTGGAGGCCCACACCCGCCTGTGTGCCCAGCATTGCAGCCTGCACGGGGGTGAGTTCGATCCCCCAGGCTCCCCCGGTTTGCGTGCCCGGAAGTTCCGTCAGGAGGCAACCGGTCCGCCCGATGATCAGCGCCAGCGCCACTGCGGGTGCCAGCAGATCCCCGGTTGGCTCACGGTAGCCAGTGAGCCGCTTGCCCAGATGGACGCCGAGCCATGCGCCCACCAGCCCCGCGAGGATGCTTCGGTCTCCGTTTCCCCACCAGTCCGCGAGGGAGACCTGCCGGGATACGTCCCAGGTGAGGAGCCTTGAGCCGATGGCGCCGAAGGCAACAGCGAATCCTGCGATGGGCCAGAGCCGTGGATCGGTGAGGCCTCTGCGGCGCTTTTCGTAGGCGTAAAACAGCAGGGCTGCGAAGATTCCCAGCCCCACGAGGCCACCATGCACCAGCCCGTTTCCCGCAAAGGGAAGCCCGATCATGAGCAGAGTGTAGCAGTGGGCTGGTGCGGCCCTTCGGTGCTACATGTGGACGTGCAGGCGCCGGGCAGCTTCGGAGATGGAGCCGCTGAGCGACGGGTACACGGTGAAGGTGCTGGCGACGTCGTCCACGTGGAGTTTCTGCTTCACGGCGATGGAAATGGCGAAGATCAGCTCTGACGCGTTCGGTCCCACCACCACCCCGCCGATCACAGTGCCGGAGCCTTTGCGGGCGAAGATCTTGACGAAACCGTCCTTGTGGTTGCGCATCTTGGCGCGGGCGTTGCTCTTGAGCGACAACTTGATCACATCGCCCTGATACTTGCCGGAGTGGATCTCGTCCTCGGACACACCCACCGAGGCGATCTCCGGGGAGGTGAAGATGTTGGAGGCCACCTGATGCAACTTGAGGGGCATGACGCTGTCGCCCAGGAAGTGGGCGATCGCGATCCTGCCCTGCATCGCCGCCACGGAGGCAAGAGCCAGGACGCCGGTGCAGTCACCGGCGGCGTAGATGTTGGGCGCGGTGGTGCGGGAAACGCCGTCCACCTTGATGTGCCCGCTCTCCGTCAGTGCAACCCCGGCTTCTTCCAGGCCGATGCCTGCGGTGTTGGGGATGGAGCCCACGCAGACCAGGCAGTGGCTGCCGGTGACCTTGGACCCGTCGCCAAGGGTGACCACCACGCCGTCGTCCGTCCGTTCGACCGTTTCCGCCCGGGCACGGGACAAAACCCGGACGCCGCGGCGTTCGAAGACTTCCTCGAGCACCTCTGCGGCGTTGGTGTCGGAGCCGGGCAGCACGCGGTCCCGGCTGGAGATGAGGGTGACTTTGGAGCCCAGGCCGTTGTAGGCGGAGGCAAATTCGGCGCCGGTAACGCCGGAGCCCACCACGATGAGTTCCTCGGGGAGTTCGTCCAGATCGTAGATCTGGGCCCAGTTAAGGATGCGTTCGCCGTCCGGCCGGGCCGTGGGGAGTTCGCGGGGATGGGCGCCGACGGCCAGCAGGATGGTGTCCGCTTCCACCATTTCCGTCCCGTCCGCGGTGACCACTTCGATGGTGTGCGTGTCCACGAGCCGGCCGGAACCGATCACGATGCGGACGTTGTGCTGCTCCAGCCCGGACGAAATATCCCGGGACTGCTGGCGGGCCAGGCCCAGCAACCTGTCGTTGATGTGCTTCAGATCGGCGCGCATCACCGGCACGAAGTCGCCGCCGTCGACGTCGAACTTCACTCCCAGCTCCCCCGCCTCGCCGACGCGGGTCATCAGATCCGCCGTCGCGATCAGGGTTTTGGAAGGTACGACGTCGGTCAGTACCGCCGAGCCGCCCAGGCCGGCGCGTTCGATGATGGTGACCTGCGCTCCCAGGGAGGCTGCCACCATGGCGGCTTCGTATCCGCCGGGGCCACCTCCCAGGATTGCGATCCGGGGTGAGCTGAAATCAGGATGCGTAGTCACAATCAACCATTGTCTCCCATCGGCACCGGGACCACCACCCGAGGCTGGGCAGAGCGGCGGCAGCAGGATAGCTTGTACCAGTGAGTAATACAGACCTCCCCACCATTGACCCCTTCCTCGCCGCGCGCTCCGCGGCCGACTACATCGCCGAGGCGACCGGAGTGGCGAGCCACGACGTCGCCCTGGTCCTGGGCTCTGGCTGGGCCGAAGCCGCCGACCTCATCGGTGACACCACCGCCACCCTGGCCGCCGCCGATGTCCCTGGCTTCCATGCCCCGGCAGTGGAAGGACATACCGGGACCATCCGCTCAGTCCTGACCAAAGAGGGCAAACGCGCCCTGGTTCTGGGCGCACGGACCCACTACTACGAGGGCAAAGGGGTCCGCGCAGTGGTGCACGGCATCAGGGCCGCGGCAGCCGCAGGGTGCAAGACCCTGGTCCTCACCAACGGCTGCGGTGGCCTGAACGAAAGCTGGGCGCCGGGGACGCCGGTTCTCATCAAAGATCACATAAACCTCACCGCCACGTCCCCGCTGGAAGGCGCAACCTTCGTGGACCTGACAGATCTCTACAGCCCGCGCATCCGCGACCTGGCCCGCGAAGTGGATCCCTCACTGGACGAAGGGGTCTACGCCCAGTTCAGCGGACCGCACTATGAAACCCCTGCTGAAGTCCAGTACGCCAAGCGGATCGGGGCTGACCTGGTGGGCATGTCCACCGCCCTGGAAGCGATCGCAGGCCGCCACGCCGGTATGGAGGTGTTCGGCATTTCGCTGGTGACCAATCTGGCGGCGGGCATCAGCCCCCTGCCGCTGAGCCACCAGGAAGTCATCGAATCCGGCCACGCCGCCGGACCGCGGATCTCCAAACTGCTGGCCGGAATCATCGCCAAACTCTAGGACAGCGCGGGGTCAGGACCTGGGCCCGGTCAGGTGCTTGAGCGTGTCCCCCCGGGCCTCGGGGAACCGGCGTTCGATGGAGTGGGCGATCCCCGCGATGCTTTGCCGGGAAAGCTCCGTCCGCCAGGTAACCTCGGCGTGGCGCATCGCCTGCGAGATAAGGCACGTCCGCGCGTAGTCGGCGTCCATGCTCCCGCCCGGGGCGTCCCCGAGGATCCCCTCGCAGCGGAAGGCGTCCTCGTTTCCCTCGATGGCCAGGACCACGTCGAGGACCGAGATCTTCTCCGGGCGCCGGGCCAGCGAAAAACCGCCCCGCGGCCCGGACACCGAGGTCAGGATCCCCGCGCGCACCAATGCCTGGAGCTGCTTGTTCAGGTAGGCGGCCGGAAGTTTGTAGAACTCAGCCAGCCGTGCGCTGCTTACGGCCTCCCCCGGAGTCGTCCAGGACATGTTGACGCAGCTGTGCAGCCCCCACTCAACGCCCTGCCCCATTTTCATATTCGCGACGTTACTTGTCCAGAAATCCGGCTGTCAAGGATTTCGGCTTTCGCTATCCGTCCTTGAGTGTTCAAGGAACAGTTCCGCCGGCAATGACGATAGCGTGGGGACCATGACGTCCTCCGATGCCGAGTCCTTGTTCAGCCGAGCCCGCGAATGGGCCGCCAAAGACCCGGATCCTGTTACTTCCGCAGCCCTCGCCGATCTGCTGGGGCTGGCCGAGGACGGCTCCCCCGCCGCTGTGCAGGAGCTTACCGACAGTTTCAACGGGACGCTGCAGTTCGGCACCGCCGGCCTCCGGGCCGCCCTCGGGCCGGGACCGAACCGGATGAACCGTGTGGTGGTACGCCGCGCCGCCGCCGGGCTGACCGCATTCCTGGCAGCGGCCGTGGGTGAGGCTGCCCCCGGAACCCGGCCGCGCGCCGTCGTCGGCTACGACGCCCGCCACAACTCGGATGTCTTCGCCGAGGAAACGGCCGCCATCTTCACTGCTGCCGGGATCGATGCGTTCCTGATGCCTGCAGCGCTTCCCACCCCGCTGCTTGCCTACGCTGTGCGGGCGCTCGATTGCGACGGCGGCGTGATGGTCACGGCCAGCCACAATCCGCCGCAGGACAACGGCTACAAGGTGTACCTGGGCCGCCATGCCGTGGAGGAAAGCGGCCGGGGCGCGCAGATCGTTGCCCCCTACGACGCCATGATTGCCGCACGGATCGACGCTGTGGGCGCACTGGAATCCATCGCACTTGCAGCCGATGGCTGGACCGTCCTGGACCCGTCCATCGCGGCGGACTACAACCGCGCGGCGGCAGCGCTCGCCGATCCGTCCTGCTTTCCCGCCCGTGACCTGCGGATCGTCCTGACGCCGATGCACGGCGTGGGCGGTGAAACGGCCGTGGCAGTACTGAATGCTGCGGGCTTTGCGGAGGTCACCCTTGTGGCGGAGCAGGCCGAGCCGGATCCTGACTTTCCCACGGTGAACTTTCCCAACCCGGAGGAACCGGGCGCACTGGATCTCGCGCTGGAGACCGCAGCCCGGGTGGACGCAGACATCGTCCTGGCCAACGATCCCGACGCGGACCGCGCCGCCGTGGCGGCGAAGGATCCGGACACCGGTGCGTGGCGCATGCTGCGCGGCGATGAGGTCGGCGCCCTTCTGGGTGCGCACATTGTGGCCCGGCTGGCGGCAGGAGCTGCCGGGGGCGCAGGCGGGACCGGTTCAGCCGCCGCCCCCACGGCAGGCGCGGAAAAAGCCGGCGTCTTCGCCAACTCGATTGTTTCCTCGCGCCTGCTCGCCCGCATCGCCGCGGCCGCCGGGTACGCGCATGAGGAGACTCTGACCGGCTTCAAGTGGATTTCCCGGGTGCCCGGGCTGCTCTACGGCTATGAAGAAGCCCTCGGCTACTGCGTTGCGCCGGACCTGGTCCGGGACAAGGACGGGATCTCGGCGGCTGTCCTTATTGCCGAGCTTGCCGCTGCTGCAAAGGCTGAGGGGAAAACCGTCTTCGACACGCTCGATGAGCTCTACCTGCGGCACGGGCTTCACGCCAGCGACCAGCTAAGCATCCGGGTGGCGGACCTGGGCCTGCTCGATGCCATGATGAACCGGCTCCGGGTCAGCGCGCCCGAATCGTTCGGTTCCTCAGCCGTCGAAACCTTCGTGGACCTGGCAGAAGGGAGCGCGCATCTGCCGCCCACCGACGGCCTGCTGTATCTCACGAAGGACCACACCCGGGTGATCATCAGGCCCAGCGGCACCGAGCCCAAGCTCAAGTGCTACCTGGAAGTCCTGCGCCCGGTGGAATCAGCGGCTGAACTTCCCGAGGCGCGGCAGGCTGCACGTGCCGCGCTGGACAACGTACTCACAGATGTCCGTGAGGCGCTGGGTCTCTAGCGAAGCGGTTTAGGCCTCGACCTCGACGAACCCGTCCGAGATGCGGGTGCTGAATGTCTCAAGGCGTACGGCCGCGGTTCCGAAGCACTCACCCGTCTCGAGGTCGTAAACCTCTTTGTGCAGCGGGGAGGCAATGGTGGGCCGGGCGCCACGGGAGCCCAGAATGCCGCGGGCCATCACGTGGGCGCCGGTGGCCGGGTCCTGGTGGGCCACGGCGAAGACCTCCCTGGGGCCGGTCCGGAAGAGGGCCACCTGGCGGCCCGCGATCAGTGCGGCTTCGCCCCACGCCAGCTCAAGGTCCTCTACTGCGCAAACCCGGTGCCAGCCTGTTGCCAGTGCTGCAGCGTTTCCCGCGGTGTCAGCTTCGGTGGCGAGCGCCCCAAGTTCCAGTGTTGCCGTCATGTCCGGCTCCTCTCCACGTTTCGTGTCTGTTTTGCTGTGCATGCTGCTGATATTGCTGAATGCTGCCGGCCACCTCTGCGGCCGTACTACCAAACTAGGCATCGGGTGTTTCGATGGCGTGCGGTGAATGTGTCCGGCGCGTAAAAGAGAACTCACCCTGCCGGAAACGCGTTCGTGATGCAGAAGTTAAGGTGACGAAACAATTGGGAAACTGAAGCGAAACTGCAGCTGCCTAGTGTGGAAGCACACCTCGTCAGAGAAAGCCGCAGAGAACCGCCTGCGGCCCATGCGAAAGGCCCACAGTGACCGAACAGACTTCAAGCACAGAGAACACGCGCCGCATCGTCGTCGCCGGTGGCGGACCCGCTGCCCACCGCTTTGCCGACGCAATGCACTCCCGTGGCCTCGATGGCTGGCATGTCACGGTCCTCACTGAGGAAGCCCACCTCCCCTATGACCGCGTGGCGCTCTCCAAGGCCCTCACCGACAGCGACGTCGATCTGACCCTGGGAAATGCCTCCATGTGGGACCACGCCTCCCTGTCGCTGAAGACCGGCGAGCGCGTGGTCAAGATCAACGCCGAAGCAAAGACGGTTCAGACCGCTGCCGGCAGCATCTTCGAATACGACGACCTCGTGGTTGCCACCGGCTCGAACGCCGCACGCCTCCCCATCCCCGGCGCCGAGCACACGCACGTCTACCGCACGCTCGAAGACGTCTGGGCTATCAACAAGGCCATCACCGAGCTCACGGAGAAGCTCGGCCGCAAGGTCAACGCCGTCACCATTGGTGGAGGCCTCCTCGGGCTCGAATCGGCTGCCGGCACGGAGCAGCTGGGCGCCAACCCGATCGTCATCGACGGTTCGCAGTGGCTGATGGCCACACAGCTGGATGAAGGCGCAGGCCAGGCAATGGGCCGGCTCATCAAGGCCAAGGGCTTCGCCGTCCACGGCGGCGTCTTCCCCTCGGAAGTACTGTCCGACGACGACGGCCAGGTCACCGGTGTCCTGATGGCAGACGGCCGCATCATCGACGCCGACCTTGTGATCGTCGCCATCGGCGTCCGGCCCCGCGATGAACTCTTCCGCGCCGCCGAAGGTGAAGAACAGGTGTTCAGCCTGGGCCAGCGCGGCGGTGTGGTCATCAACGATTTCTGCGCCACCGAAGTACCCGGCATCTGGGCCATCGGTGAAGTAGCCAACTTCGGCGGCATGTGCCTGGGCCTGGTCGCCCCCGCCAACACCATGGCAGAGATCGTGGCCGACCGCCTGCACGGCGGCGCAGCCACCTTCCCGGGCTTCGATACCGCCACCAAGCTCAAGCTGTCCGGCGTGGACGTTGCCAGCTTCGGCGACGGCTTCGCCAAAACCGAGCACTCCCTCGAAATCGTCTACGCGGACCCGGCCCGCGGCGTCTACCAGAAGATCGTCACCACCGATGATGCCAAGACACTCCTGGGCGGCATCTTCGTGGGCGACGCCAGCCCGTACACCAGCCTCCGCCCCCTCTTGGGCCGTGAACTCAGCGCCGAGCCGGGCGCCTACCTCACGGCGGCAGGCGGCGGCGACGCCCCGGAGACGGAACTCCCTGACGACGCCATCCTGTGTTCCTGCAACAACGTCTCCGCCGGAACCATCCGCGACACCGTCAACGGCTGCGGCGCCTGCGACGGCAACGCTCCCGTCCAGGAGCTCGGCGAACTCAAGGGCTGCACCCGCGCCGGCACCAGCTGCGGTTCCTGTGTCCCGATGCTCAAGAAGCTGCTGGAAACAGAGCTCACCAAGTCCGGCGTCGAGGTCTCCAAGGCTCTCTGCGAGCACATCGAACTCTCCCGCCAGGAACTGTTCGAGACCATCCGCGTCCTCGAGCTGTCCTCCTTCGAAGAAATCATGGCCAAGTACGGCACCGGGGCGGGCTGCGATATCTGCAAGCCGACCATCGCCAACATCCTGGCCAGCCAGAACAGCGCCTACGTCCTGGACGCCGGCCGCGGCACCCTGCAGGACACCAACGACCGCGCCCTGGCCAACATGCAGAAGGACGGCACCTACTCGGTGGTCCCCCGCATCGCCGGCGGCGAGATCACCCCGAAGAAGCTCGGCGTCATCGCCGCCGTGGCCGAGAAGTACAACCTGTACACCAAGATCACCGGCGGCCAGCGCATCGACATGTTCGGTGCCAGGCTGGAGGAGCTTCCGGAAATCTGGAAGGAACTGGTGGACGCCGGCTTCGAATCCGGCCAGGCCTACGGCAAGAGCCTGCGCACCGTGAAGTCCTGTGTCGGTTCCACCTGGTGCCGCTTCGGCGTGCAGGACTCGGTAGCCATGGCCATCCAGCTGGAACTGCGCTACCGCGGCCTCCGCAGCCCGCACAAACTCAAAATGGGCGTCTCCGGCTGCGCCCGTGAATGCGCCGAGGCCCGCGGCAAGGACGTCGGCGTGATCGCCACCGCGGACGGCTGGAACCTGTATGTAGGCGGCAACGGCGGCGCCACCCCGGCCCACGCCCAGCTGCTGGCCAAGGACCTGGACGACGAGACGCTGATCAAGTACATCGACCGCTACTTCATGTACTACATCCGCACGGCGGACCGCCTCCAGCGCACCGCGCGCTGGCAGGAAGAGCTCGACGGCGGCATCAAGCACGTGGAGGACGTGGTGGTCAAGGACACCCTGGGTATCGCCGAGGACCTCGAGGCCGCGATGGCAAAGCATGTTGACACCTATGTGGACGAATGGGCCGACACCCTCAAGGATCCCGACCGCCTCCGCCGGTTCCGGTCCTTCGTCAACGCACCGGACCAAAAGGACGATTCCATCACCTTCGTTTCGGACGAACGCGGCCAGTTCCGGCCGGCCACCGCTGAAGAAAAAGGGAAGGTCCTGATCGGAGCTTCCATCCCCATGAGGCCCCGCGATGAGAACGAGGTATAGCCATGCAGCTCAGCATTGATCTCACCGGCCGGGAAGTCCTGGTCACCGGATCCGACTACGCCGCCCGCCAGGCGGTCCGGCGCTACGAGGCCGCCGGCGCGGTAGTGTTCCGCCTCAGCACCCCGCAGGGCGCCAGCCATGACGGGCCGCTTCCCGAGCGCCCGTTCCTGGTTGCAGCGGTCGACGACGGCCAGCCGGGCTGGGAGGCCCTGCTGGACCGGTGCCGCGCCACCGGCATCCCGGTCGCCGTGGAACCTGCCGCCGGGCCCGCGGGCCACGTCACCCTGGTGGGTGGCGGCCCCGGAACCACTGAACTGCTGACCGTGGCCGCCGTGAAGGCGCTGCGCGATGCCGACGTCGTCTTTTATGACCGGCTGGCCCCCTACCAGGAGCTGCCCTCCCTGACCTCGGCCGAACTGGTGGATGTCGGCAAGAAGCCCGGCCACCACAAAGTCAGCCAGGCCGATATCGAGAAGCTGATGGTTGCCTCCGCCCTGGAGGGTAACAACGTGGTCCGGCTCAAAGGCGGCGATCCCTACGTGTTCGGCCGCGGCGGCGAGGAAGTGGCGTCCTGTGTTGCGGCGGGCGTCCCCGTCCGCGTGATCTCCGGAGTCACCAGCGCCATCTCGGTGCCGGCCGCGGCCGGAATTCCCGTGACCCACCGCGAAGTCAGCCACATGTTCACCGTGGTCTCCGGTCACGCCCCCCTGACCCACAAGGAGCACACCCACCTCGCCGGCCTGGGCGGCACCATCGTTGTCCTGATGGGCATCGGAACGCTGCACCAGCTCGCCGCGGGACTCCGTAAGGCGGGGATGCGCACCGACATGCCCATGGCCGTCGTCGAACGCGGCTACCGGCCGGGGCAGCGCACCACCATCGCGGATCTGGGCACCATCACGTCCGCCGCAGCCGGCTGCAGCAACCCTGCTGTGCTGGTCATCGGCGAGGTGGTTCGCGTGGCTGAGGCCAACCGCGGGCATGCCGAGGCCGCCGCCGATCTGGACCGGCTGGCGGCCTCGCTGCTGGGCTCGTGAAAGGATTGACCCCCATGAACGCACTCGCACCAACCGAAGCTCCCGAGGCTGCCCCGGCCCAGACTGAGGAAGCGCCCGGGCGGGAACCCGCGGAGTCGCCACTTGAGGGTTTCCGCATCGGCGTCACCTCGCACCGGCGCTCCCAGGACCTGATCGAGGCGCTGGAACGCCGCGGCGCCGAGGTGCTGCACGCCCCCGCCCTGAAGATCGCCCCGGTGCAGGAGGACATCCGCCTCATTGAGGACACCAAGGCTGTCATCGCCGCCAAACCGGACCTTTGCATCGCCACCACCGCTTACGGCATGCGCCGCTGGTGTGAAGCGGCGGACTCCTTCGGGATCGGTGAGCAGCTGCTGGAAACCCTCGGAAACTGCCGGATGTTTGTCCGCGGACCCAAAGCCCGCGGTGCCGTCCGCGCGGCGGGGCTTGCCGACGTCGGGATCAGCAGCGACGAAACCACCGCCACACTGGTGGACATGCTGCTGGCCGAGGGCGTGCGCGGCAAGACCGTTGCCGTGCAGCTCCACGGCTACACCGATGTCCGGCAGCTTGAACGCCTGCGCATGTCCGGCGCCACCGTGCTGACCGTCACCCCTTACCGCTGGGTGAAGCCCGACGGCGAGGACCGGCTCCCCCGCCTCATCGAAGCTGCCTGCAGCGGCAACCTGGACGTCCTGACCTTCACCAGCGCCCCCGCAGTGGACGCGATGTGGAGCACTGCCCACGAGATGGGCGTCTACAAGCAGCTCATCGAAAGCCTGCAGACCACGGTCACCACAGCCGTCGTCGGGCCCGTGACGGCCCAGCCGCTGCTCGACGCCGGCGTGACCCCGCTGATCCCGGAGCGCTTCCGGATGGGGGCACTGATCCGGCTGGTGTGCGAGCACCTTGCCCTGAACCACGTGCGGCGGCTGGACACGCGGTCCGGCAACATTGAACTGCGCGGACGCAGCCTGCGCATCGACGGGCAGCCCGTTGAGCTGGCACCCGCTCCCTTGCTGCTGCTCCGTGCACTGCTGGGAGCCGGCGGTGCTGTGCTGTCCCGCGAATCACTGTCCGAACTCCTGGAACTGCGCGGTTCAGTCCATGCCCTGGACATGACCGTCAGCCGCCTCCGCTCCTCCCTGCCGGACGGCCGGCTGGTGGAAACCGTGGTCAAACGCGGTTACCGCCTCCGCGTCTAAGCCTTCCGCCCCCGTTTCATTTCCGTTTCACGCGCGAATGAGACGGGGGTCACCGGAAGTGTTACCGGCCGGTAAACATTGGCGAACGGGCCCCGAAGAAGCAGCAATGACGGGGAAACACAACCGAAAAAGCCGGGGCCTACGCTGGGTCCATCAGGAAGTTCCGGCCGTTGACGCGGCCGCCAGCGAAAGGGCCAGCACATGTCCGCTCCGGCACCGTCCACCTCATTCTCCTCCGCCCAGCGCATCGTCATTGCGGGCGCCGGCCCTGCCGCCCAGGCGTTGGTCAGGCAGCTCAGCGGCGCACGGTTCAACGGCACCGTGACCGTCCTCAGCAACCGTGATGACGCACCCGAGGAACTCCTGGAACTGGCCCTGCTGCCCCAGGTTTCGGTCCGCTTCGGCCAGCCGGCCAGCCACATTGATGCAGAGGCCCGCACCGTCGCCACCGCCGATGGCATGGAATTCAGCTACGACCAACTGGTCATCGCCACAGGATCCGCACCGCTGGACGCACCCGTTGAGGGATCCGGACACTGCCTGAGCTACTCCACGATTGACGACGCCGCCCGTATTGGTGAAGCCGTCATGGACATCACCAAGGGACTGGGCCGGCGGCCGCTGGGAATCCTGGTGGGCACCGGAGCTGCCGCCGGACAGGCCGAAGCGGTGCTCCGCGCCCGCGGGGTCCGTCCGATCCGCACCACAGTCCGGCCCGCCGCCGTGGTTCCGGCTTCATCAGGCTCCGCCCTGGGCTCGTCCGGCGTGATCTTCGCGGACGGCAGCAGCATGAACGGAGACCTGGTGGTGCTTGCCGAGGAACGCGTCTCGCGGGACGGTCTGGCCGCCAGCGCAGGCCTGCAGACTGCGGCCAGCGGCGGCATCGTCATCAGCCGGGACTTCCGGACGTCAGTGCCGGGTATCTGGGCCATCGGGGACGCCGCAGCGTTCGACGGCGTCCGGCTGGGATTGTTGGTGGCGGCCGCATCTGCCGCCGGGGTCTGCGCCACCCAGCTCATGACGGCAGCACCCGCCGGCGCAGTGCTCGGGCTGGCCGCCTGAGCTTAGTGGCGCTGTGGCAAGATGGTCACCTGAACAGCCACTGACATGGTGGCGCCAGCGGCCCACAAGGCCACATGGAAAGGACCATCATGAGCAACGAAGCCACTCCTGTGAACCACCCCGGAGCGGGCACGGACTCAGTGCCGGGCAACATCGCTTCCTACATCGACCACACCCTGCTCAAACCCGAAGCGAGCGAAGCCGACGTCCTGAAGGTCTGCGCGGAGGCCGCCGAATACAGCTTCAAGTCGGTCTGCGTTAACCCGGTGTGGGTCAAGACTGTGAAGACCGCCCTCAAGGGTTCCGGTGTGCTGACCTGCTCTGTTGTGGGGTTCCCGCTGGGCGCCACTCCCACCGATGTAAAGACGTTCGAGGCCCGCGGCGCGGTCCTGGACGGTGCGGATGAAGTGGACATGGTCATCAACATTGCCGCTGCCCGTGCGGGCGATAAGGGCGCGCTGGTGGAGGACATCTCCGCCGTGGCCGAGGCCGTTCACGCCAGCGGGGCCATCCTGAAGGTCATCATCGAAACCGTCTTCCTCAGCGATGACCAGAAGGTCCTTGCCTGCCAGGCGGCTGTAGAGGCCGGGGCAGACTTCGTCAAGACCTCCACCGGATTCAACGGCGGCGGCGCCACCGCCGAAGACATCGCCCTGATGAGGCGCGCTGTGGGCCCTGACCTTGGCGTCAAGGCATCCGGCGGGGTGCGGTCGCTCGCCGACGCTCAGGCTATGATTGCTGCAGGTGCAACACGTATTGGTGCCAGCTCCGGCATTGCCATCGTCAAGGGTGAACAGGGTTCATCCGCCTACTGACAGCGCAGCCGGGCTTCCACAGGTCAAGCCCCACGGGGCCAAGGAGGAACGCATGTCCAGCAAGATCACCGGCCAGGCAAACACGTCCGGCAGTGCCCAGGCGGGCACCATCCAGACCCCGCAGAACGAGAACAGCCTCGTCACCAGCATCGCCCTCTTTGTGGTCATGATTGCGCTGTTCCTGGGCTCCGTCTACTCGCTGACGTGGCTGACGCTGGACAACTACTGGCCCATGGCGATCTGCCTTGGCCTGTTTGCCCTGGCCTTCTGGATTCCGATGACCGTGCTGGGCCGCTCCGACTCCGCCGGCGAAAACTAAGCACACCACGAACATTAAAGGCTGGGGCCCCGGATTCTTCCGGGGCCCCAGCCTTTTGTCATTATGTCCGGTTCAGCCAGTGCCTAAGAGCCTGCCGACCACGCTGCTGCCCAACGCCATGGCCGTGGGGAAATGTGCCTTCGCCAGGGACCAGCCGGCCACGCACATGCCCACCATGGCGTAGGCGCTGACCGGGATCAGCACCAGCCACTCACGCTTGGACCCGGCCCTGCCCAGCAGCGGCAGGGAGAACGCGCCGTTGGCCCGCCAGACATCGTTCAGTACCGGAAGCTTCCGGAGGACCCTCGGCGGTTTGATCACAATCGGCCAGAGCAGCGGCACGCCGCCGGTGGTGATCATGTCCCCGACGATGTGCACCACCACCCCGATCAGCATGGACATGGGCAGCCACGTCCACTGCTCGGGCGCAAACCAGGTGACCAGCCCCGCCATGACCAGCCCGAAGATCCAATTGGTGAGGAACCCTGACTTCGGAAACAGCTTCAGGGCCTTGGCAGCGATGTTGATCAGGAACATGCACAGCACCCCGGCGCACACGGACAGCAGTCCCCACTGCGTCTGCACCTGGATCTGGCCGGCCAAGCTAGCCAGCAGGACAAAAAACGCTGCCCCGAGGACCGAGTGGGTGCCCTGCCGGTGCCCGCCGCTGGCGTTTTCAATCCCGACGGCAATGACGTTGGACAACGGCGGCAACGACCGGGCAACGGTGCTGTGCCGGTGGTCCCAGTCGCACACCAGCGCGGTGCCCGCCGTCGCCATGCCCCCGATGATGATTCCGGTGGCGTCCAGCGGATACCAGCCCAGGGTGTACGGCCCCGTTGAGGCAACAGCTACCCACGCCGCGGCTCCCGACGCGGCGTGGTGTCCTCCCATCAAGGTCAGTTACCTGTGGGTGAGGCAGCAACCGCCGCGTCGGCGAAGATGTTGCTGATGACGCCGTTGGCCCATTCCAGGATTTCGGCGTCCTGGAGGTCCCGGCCGCCGATCCTTGCGGTCTTGGGTTTGGGAATCAGCACCGCGTCCAGGGCCGGTTTTGACTGGGAGCCGGGGTACATCCGGGTCAGCCGCATAAGTTTGGACTCCGGCAGCTGCGCCGGCGAGAACTTGATGAAGTTGCCCTGGAGCGCGACGTCGGACAGGCCGGATTCGCGGGCACCCACCCGGAAGCGGGCCACGGCAATGAGGTTCTGCGCCGGGAGCGGCGGCTCGCCATAGCGGTCCACCAGTTCGGCCAGCACCTCCTCGATTGCCTCGTACGTCAGCGCCGATGCGAGCTTGCGGTACGCCTCCAGGCGCAGCCGCTCCCCCGGCACGTAATCATGCGGCAGGTGGGCGTTGACGGGAAGCTCGATCTTCATCTCGGCGGCCTTTTCCTCGGCATCGCCGCGGTAGTCGGCCACTGCCTCACCCACCAGTCGGATGTAGAGGTCGAAGCCGACGCCCTGGATGTGGCCGGACTGTTCGCCGCCGAGCAGGTTGCCCGCGCCGCGGATCTCGAGGTCCTTCATGGCCAGCTGCATGCCCGCACCGAGTTCGTTGTGCGTTGCCACGGCCTTGAGCCGTTCCAGCGCCACTTCGCCCAGGGGCTTTTCCGAGGGGTACAGGAAGTAGGCGTAGGCCCGCTCGCGGCCACGGCCCACGCGGCCCCGGAGCTGGTGCAGCTGGGAGAGCCCGTATTTGTCGGCCCCGTCCACAATCAGGGTGTTGGCGTTGGAGATGTCCAGGCCGGTCTCGATGATGGTGGTGCACACCAGGACATCGAACCGCTTCTCCCAGAAGTCCACGATGATCTGCTCCAGCCGGCTTTCGGACATCTGCCCGTGGGCAACCTCCACCCGGGCCTCCGGAACCAGTTCACGGATCTTCGCCGCCGTGCGTTCGATGGTGGACACCCGGTTGTGGACGAAGAACACCTGGCCTTCGCGCATCAGTTCGCGGCGGATCGCGGCCGAGGTCTGCTTGTCCGTGTACGGGCCCACGTAGGTCAGGACCGGGTGCCGTTCCTCCGGCGGGGTGGCCAGCGTGGAGGTTTCGCGGATGCCGGTCAGGGACATCTCAAGCGTCCGCGGGATGGGCGTGGCGCTCATGGCCAGCACGTCGACGTTGGTGCGCATCTTTTTCAGCGCTTCCTTGTGCTCCACCCCGAAGCGCTGCTCCTCGTCCACGATGACAAGGCCGAGGTCCTTGAACGCGAAGTCCTTGGACAGCAGCCGGTGCGTGCCGATCACCACGTCTACAGAACCGCTCTTGACGCCCTCCACCGTCTCCTTGGTTTCCTTGGTCCCCTGGAAGCGGGACAGCGCCTTGACCCGCAGCGGAAAGCCGGAGAAGCGCTCGGTGAACGTTTCGTAGTGCTGCTGGGCCAGCAGGGTGGTGGGCACCAGCACCGCCACCTGCTTGCCGTCCTGGACTGCCTTGAACGCGGCGCGCACGGCGATCTCGGTCTTGCCGTAGCCCACATCGCCTGACACCAGCCGGTCCATGGGGATCTCACGCTCCATGTCAGCCTTGACCTCGTTGATGGTGGTCAGCTGGTCCGGCGTCTCCACATAGGGGAACGCCTCCTCCAGCTCACGCTGCCACGGCGTGTCCGGGGCGAAGGCGTGGCCCCGGGAGGCCATCCGCGCCGAGTACAACCGGATGAGTTCGCCGGCGATCTCCTTGACGGCCTTGCGGGCCTTGGATTTGGTGCTGGCCCAATCCGAGCCACCCATCTTGCTTAAGACAGGGGTGTCGCCGCCGACGTAGCGGGTCACCTGGTCCAGCTGGTCAGTGGGGACGAACAGCCGGTCCCCGGGGGCGCCGCGCTTGGACGGGGCGTATTCCAGTACCAGGTACTCGCGCACGCCGTCTCCGCCGCCGGCAACCTTGCGCTGGATCAGCTCCACGAACCGGCCAATGCCGTGCTGCTCGTGGACCACGTGGTCCCCCGCCAACAGTTGCAGCGGGTCCACGGCGTTCCGGCGCTTGGACGGCATCCGCCGCATGTCCTTGGTGGATCCTGCGGACGTCCTGCCCAGCAGGTCTGCCTCGGTCAGCAGCCCCACTTTCAGGGATTCCAGAACAAAACCGCGTCCGACGGCGGCGGTGGTCACCTCGATGATGCCCGCCTGCGGTTCCTTCTCCAGGGTGTCCACCCGGGCGCAGGGGATATCGGCGTCGTGAAAGAGTTCAGCCAGGCGCTGCGCGGGCCCTGGGCCTTCGGTGGCCACCACGATCCGCCACTGGTCCCGGACGTGGGAGCCAATGAACTCCATCATCTCGGCCACGTCGCCCTGGTAGCCGCGGGGCTCGCGGGCGTGAAGGTTCAGGACATCGATCTCCGGCAGCAGTTCCTCGTCCTGCTTCAGGGAGGTGATGGACCACCAGGACACGTCGTGGGCCAGGGCAGAACCGCGGGTCTCAGCGAGGGAGCGGAAGCTGGCGGAGTGCAGGGCTTCGGACGCCTGCGATGTCAGGTCCAGCGGTGCAGTGCCACCGTCGGACGCCGTGGACCAGGCAGCCTCCAGGAATTCCTCGTTGGTGGCTGCGAGGTCATGCGCGCGGGTACGGACCTTTTCCGGTTCGATGACCACAGAGATGGACCCGGCGGGCAGCTGCTCCACAAACGGAACCATGGCGTCCACCAGCACCGGGGCCAGCGATTCCATGCCTTCGACGGCGATGCCGCCGGCGATCTTCTCCAGCATGTCCGCTGCGGCCGGAAGCTGCGCCTTCAAGTGCGCTGCACGGGACATGACCGAGGGGGTAATGAGTATTTCGCGGCAGGGCGGGGCATGCAGTTCGGTGGGGTGGTGCAGGCCCGGTGAGGACAGCGAGCGCTGGTCGGCGACGGCGAACCAGCGCATCTGGTCCACCTCATCGCCGAAGAACTCCACCCGGAGGGGGTGGTCCTCCGTGGGCGGGAAAACGTCGATGATGCCGCCGCGGACAGCGAACTCACCACGGTGTGTGACCATGTCCACCCGGGCGTAGGCGGCATCTGCCAGGCGGCGCACAACGTCGGTGAAGGGCACTTCCTGGCCCACCTTCAGCGTGACCGGAACCAGTTCACCCAGCCCCGCCACGAGGGGCTGGACCACCGCGCGCACCGGCGCGACGACGACCCGCAGGGCGCCCGCCGTCGAACTTTCCGGGTGCGCCAGCCGGCGCAGGACGGACAGCCGCCTGCCCACGGTGTCCGAACGCGGCGAGAGCCGTTCGTGCGGAAGTGTCTCCCAGCTGGGGAATTCGGCAACGGCGTCGGCGGGCAGGTACGCGCGCAGAGCCGCCGTCAGGTCCTCTGCCTCGCGGCCGGTGGCGGTGACGGCGAGTACTACGGGAGCCTTACCGCCGTCGGCTGATCCGGTGTCCCCGGCGGACTGCGAGAGCCCGTCAGCCATCTCAGCAAGCAGCACGGCACGAAGGCCTGCCGGGGCGCTGATCTGGTAGTCCTGACCCCTGAAGCCGAACCCCCTGCCGGCCTCGGCCCGGACGCGGGCGAAGGTCTGGTCTCCGGCGAGGACGCGGCGCAGTCCGTCGAGTGACGGGCCGTGATGGGACGGGCCGGTGAGGCTCATGGTGGAAGCTCCTGTGGTGTTCATGGGGATCGCAGGCAACACGAAAACCCGAAATTCGCAAGAATCCCGGGTATTCCCAGCCTACCGCGCAACGCGCCGGACTAAGCTTTCAGGACCCACGGCCGTCCGGACGCCTCGCGGCTACGAATGACAAAGTGAGAAGAAGGAGTCTTCATGACGGGCACAACCGAGCCATCAGCGCGCGCCGCAGCCAAAACCGTACTGGTCACGGGGGCCACCGGCTACATTGGTGGCCGGCTGGTGCCCAAACTCCTGGAGGCCGGGCACCGCGTCAAGGTCCTGGTCCGGTCCCCGGACAAAATCTCGGGGGTGCCGTGGCTGGAGAAGGTGGAAGTGATCCAGAGCAGCCTCGACGACGGGGATGCGCTGCGCGACGGGCTCGCCGGCGTCGATGTCCTGTATTACCTGGTCCACTCCATGGCTGCCGGCGCCGGTTTCGAGGCTAAGGAGAAAGCGATGGCGGAGACCGTCGCTAAGGCGGCAGAGGCCGCCGGCACCAGCCGGATTGTGTACATGGGCGGCCTGCATCCGGCCAACGCCAACCTGTCCACCCACATGCGTTCCCGCGAGACGGTAGGCAAGGTCTTCCTGGACAGTCCCGTGGACGCGGTTGTCTTCCAGGCCGGCGTGGTGATCGGTTCCGGTTCAGCCTCCTTCGAGATGATCCGGCACCTGGCCGAGACACTCCCCTTTATGCCCGCCCCCAGCTGGGTTCGCAACAAGATCGAAGCCATTGCCGTCCGGGATGTGCTGCATTACCTCGTGGGCGCCGCCTCACTCGAAGGGCACATCAACCGCACCTTCGATATCGGCTGCCGGCAGGTGCTCACCTACGCCGGCATGATGAAGGAATACGCCGCCGAGGCAGGGCTGCCGTACCGCGTGGTGCTGGCGCTGCCCATCCCCGCTCCCAAGCTGGCGGGCGTTTGGGTGGCCCTGACCACGCCCATCCCGTTGTCCATGTCCCTCCCACTGGTCCAGTCGCTCCAGGACGACGCCGTCTCCAGTGAGCACGACATCGACCAGTACATCGCCCAGCCCGACGGCGGCCTGACCAGCTACCGTACCGCCGTCGCCCTGGCGCTGGGCAAGGAGCGCGACGGCCAGGTGGAGACCACCTGGGCCAACGCCGGAGCTGATGCCGATCCTTTGCCGAGCGATCCGGACTGGGCCGGGCACAAAGTGTATACGGACGAGCGGACTTTCCACGGGGACGTCGATCCCGCCCATGTGTGGACCATCATCGAGGGGATCGGCGGGCGCAACGGCTGGTACTCCCTCCCCCTGGCCTGGCAGGTGCGCGGCTGGCTGGACAAGCTCACCGGCGGGGCAGGGCTGCTCCGTGGCCGGCGCCATCCCGGCAACCTGGCGGTCGGCGAAGTGGTGGACTGGTGGCGGGTGGAACAGATCGAGCGCGGGAAACTGCTCCGGCTGCGGGCCGAGATGCGGGCCCCGGGACGGGCATGGCTGGAGCTTGCCGTGGAACCGGACGGCAACGGCAGCCTGTACCGCCAGCGCGCCATTTTTTTCCCCAAAGGCCTCAGTGGCAAGCTGTACTGGCTTGCCGTACTCCCCTTCCACAGCCTCATCTTCCCGGCGATGTCCCGGAACATCACCGCTGCCGCCCAGAAGCTCGCCGAGGCCGACGCCGGTTCTGAGAACCTTCCTGCCGCCCCGTAGGATGTGGGGAGCAAAAAGCGTTCTGACACTGAAGAATCACTGGAGGATTCATGGCACTGAGTGCAACCACCACCCTTCCGCACGCCGTCGACAGCGTTGCAGCTGTCCTGGTGAACGAGGACTTCCAGCGGCACACGAGCGAGCTTGTGGGCGGGACCCTGGAGTCCTTCGCGGTGACAGGTGACGTGGCAGGGGCATTCAGCACCACCTCCGTCCGGACCCTGCCCACCACGCGCCTGCCCGAAATTGCCCGCAAGTTCGTGGGTGAGAGCCTCACCGTGACGCAGGTGGAGACCTGGGACGCCCCGTCAGCTGACGGCTCACGCCAAAGCAACATCTCGCTGAAGATCGCCGGCGCCCCCGTGGATGTCTCCGCAGTCCAGCGCCTTGTTGCAGAGGGCGGCAGCACCCGGATCGATCTGGAGGGCAACGTCACTTCCTCGGTGCCCTTCCTGGGCAGCAAGATCGCCGCGGCTGCCGAGCCCATGGTTGCCAAGGCCTTGAACCTCCAGTCCCAGCAGGCCCAGGCCTGGCTCGAAAGCCACTAAGGCGATGCAGCTCCCGCTCTTCGCCGCCTGGATCCTGATTGTGGCCGGCGTCTGGTCCTTGGTGGTGTGGCCGCAGTTCCTGAAACGTGTACTGAAGGATCCGCGCGCCAGGGACGCTGCCGGCAAGGCCACGAAGTTCCTCACCGTCCACGTGGTGCTGGTCAGCATCTCGATGGTGCTGGGCGCTGCCACGGCGGTAATCGGGGTTATGGGCCTGCTCGGCTAGACTGGTCCAAGGTGCGCCGGGAAGTCTGGTCGGCAACAATTTTGCCGACCCCTCATTTCCCCAGGAGCCGTTATGGCCAAGCGCCCTTCCCGTCTTTTCCCGCCAGCTGCCAAAGTCCTCAGCCGGTCCAGCTATCCGGAATATCTGAGGATCTCCGAGATCCTCAGACTCGAGACCGTGGGCGGTGCACTGCTCCTCGTTGCCACTGCCATTGCCCTCATCTGGGCCAATTCCGCGGCCGCCGGCGGGTATTTTGCCCTTCGTGACCTGAAGATCGGCTTCGAGCCCTGGCACCTCCAACTGTCGCTTGGCCATTGGGCCTCCGACGGGCTCCTTGCCATCTTCTTCTTCATCGCCGGTCTTGAACTCAAACGCGAGTTCGTCTCCGGCGAGCTGCGGACCCTGTCCAAGGCAGTGGTGCCGGTGGCTGCGGCGGTGGGTGGAGTGGCGGTTCCCGCCATCATCTACGCCCTGGTCAACCTCAACCAGGGCGCCGAAAGCCTGCGGGGCTGGGCCATCCCCACGGCCACGGACATTGCCTTTGCACTGGCGGTGCTTGCTGTCATCAACAGCCACTTGCCTGCCGCGCTCCGCACCTTCCTGCTCACCCTTGCCGTGGTGGATGACCTCCTGGCCATCGGTATCATCGCCTTTTTCTACTCCTCCGGCTTGCAGCCGCTCTTCCTGCTGGCGGCCCTGGTTCCGCTGGGCCTGTTTACGCTGCTCGTTCAGAGACGCATCCGCAGCTGGTATTTCCTTCTTCCGCTCGCCTTCGCTACCTGGGCGCTGGTCCATGCCTCCGGGATCCATGCCACCGTAGCGGGCGTGCTGCTCGGCTTCGCCGTTCCGGTCCTGGCGTCCAGGAAGCGCGGCGAAACCGGCGCCGGAATGGCTGAATCCTTCGAACACCGCCTGCGTCCGTTGTCCGCCGGTTTCGCCGTCCCGGTCTTCGCCTTCTTCTCCGCCGGGGTGGCGCTCGGTGGTTTTGAAGGAATCCGCTCGGCGCTGACCGATTCCGTGGCCGTGGGCATCGTGGCCGCCCTGATCATCGGCAAGACAATCGGTGTCTTCGGCACCACTTATGTGCTCACGAAGACCACCAGGGCAAAGCTGGACGACAGCCTGGCATGGGTTGACGTGGCCGGCCTGGCACTGCTGGCCGGCGTTGGCTTCACGGTCTCGTTGCTGGTTGCCGAGCTCAGCTTCGGCCCCGGCTCACCCCACGATGACCATGCGAAGGTAGCCATCCTGACAGGTTCACTGGCCGCTGCAGTCCTGGCCGCGGTGGTGCTCCGGCTGCGGAACCGGCATTACCGGAAGGTGGAAGCCGACGAGCGCAGGGATGCAGACGGCGACGGCGTCCCGGACGTTTTCGAGCAGAAAGCCTAGGCGGCGCAGGCCACAGCCGTCACTGCTTGCTTAGGCTGCCGCCTGGTTCACGGCGTCTTCGGCGGCAACCCACGAGATCATGGCGCACTTGACGCGCGCGGCGTAACGGGCCACGCCCTCGAAGGCGGCTGCGTCGCCCAGGATTTCGGGATCGGCGTGGATTTTGCCGCGCGAGCGGAGGACCTCGCGGAAACTGTCGATGATCCCGTGCAGTTCGGCGACGCTGAGGCCTTCAGCGAGCTCACTGAGGACCGACGCCGACGCCATCGAGATGGAGCATCCGGCACCGTCCCAGGAAATCTGTGCCACCTTGCCGTCTTCCACAGCCACCCGGACGGTGACTTCATCGCCGCACACCGGGTTGAGCTGGTGCGACTGGCCAGTCGAGGCTCCCAGCGGTGCCTCGGTCCCGGCCAGGCCGCTGCCGTGGCGGGCTTTGGAATGGTCAAGGATGATCTGCTGGTACAGCTGGTCAAGGCTCATGGATACATCCTTCGGTGGGGGCGCGCTAGACGCGGAAGTAGGAGCGGACGCCTGCCACGGCGTCGAGGAACGCATCGACGTCGTCGGTGGTGTTATAGAGGTAGGCACTGGCCCGGGTGGTGGCGGTGAGCCCCAGGCGGCGGTGCAGCGGCTGGGCACAGTGGTGGCCCACGCGGACGGCGATCCCACGGGAATCAAGGAACTGGCCGACGTCGTGCGCGTGCACGCCCTCAACGTCGAACGCTGCCAGCCCTATCCTTTCCTGTCCGGCGGCGGGGCCAAGGACACGGATCCCCGGAAGGGCTTCCAGCCCGGCGACCATGCGCTGGCCGAGCTCAGCTTCCCAGCGGTGGACGCGGTCCAGGCCGGTTTCCGTGAGGTAGTTGGCAGCAGCGGCCAAGGCGACGGCCTGGGAGATCCGCTGGGTGCCGGCCTCGAAGCGCTGGGGAGCCGGCAGGTACTCGGCCCGTTCCATGGTCACGGTGGTGATCATGGAACCGCCGGTGAGGAACGGTGGCAGCGCGTCCAGGATGTCCTGCTTGCCGTACAGGACGCCGATCCCGGTGGGGGCCAACATCTTGTGGCCCGAAAACACGGCGAAGTCAACGTCCAGTTCTTTGACGTTCAACGGCAGGTGGGGCGCAGACTGGCAGGCATCAAGGACCACCAACGCCCCGGCCTTGCGGCCCAGCGCCACCAACTCCTTCACAGGGTTGATGATTCCCAGGACATTGGAGGCGTGGGTAAACGCCAGGACTTTGGTCTTGTTGCCGAGGATTTCGGCCGCGACGTCCAGCCGCAGCGCGCCGGCGTCGTCGATGGGGATGTAGCGGAGGGTGGCACCCGTGCGGAAGGCCAGCTCCTGCCACGGGATCAGGTTGGCGTGATGCTCCATCTCAGTGACCACAATCTGGTCTCCGGGGCCGACGGCGAGTTCCCTGAGCCGTTCATCCCCCCTGCCCTGTGCCGACCACAGTGAGGCGTTGGACAGGGCGTAGCTGACGAGGTTGAGGCCCTCGGTAGCGTTGGAGGTCCACACCGTCTCGGCGTAGTCAGCCCCGATGAAGTCCGCGAGGGTCTGGCGGGCGTCCTCGAAAACTTCGGTGGCTTCCACGGCGAGGTGGTGGGCGCCGCGGTGTACGGCGGCGTTGCGCTGTTCGTAGAACTCCTGCTCGGCCTCGATCACACTGAGCGGGTTCTGGGATGTGGCACCCGAGTCCAGGTACACCAGCGGCCGGCCGTTGACCTGCTGGCCCAGTACCGGAAAGTCATTGCGGATCCTGAGGACTTCGGCGTTATCCATGGCCGGCACGGCGCGTTCCAGCGTGGCAGGCGTTGATACTAAGGCCAAAGCTAACTCCTTGAGATGCCAATGGATTGACACTCAATTGTCCCACAGCACCACTGTGGCGGCGGTCCGAGGGCCAACCGCCACAGCAGCTCCGGGCTTCTACCCGCGGAGAGGAGGGCCGGCGACGGCTGGGGGGAGAGCCTCGGTCTCAGAAGACTCTGACGTCGCCGGCCCCGTCTATGTCCGGCCCGTGGGCCGGAAGTTTTTCTCAAGACGAGACCTGGAAAGTCTGGTGGCAGTCCGATCGACGTTTGCCGCCGTGTCTTTCTGCCTCTTCCAGTTAAGCGGTTCCGGGCGCCCGGGGCACGAGTAGGAGGTACTCGACTTCTACCCGGCCGTGCTACGGGTTACGCGCGGCTGATACGCGCATTTCGTAACTGCCACCACTTGGCATCCCCGCAGGTCCGCGGCGGCTGCCGGGTGAATAAAAAAACGGTGACCTCAGCGTGGAAGCGCGCTGGCCAGTTCGTCGCGGCTCCGTACCCCGAGCTTCACGTAGGTGCGGTACAGGTGGCCTTCCACTGTCCGCACCGACACCATGAGCCGCTGCGCGATCTCACGGTCGGTCAGCCCTTGGACCGCGAGCTCCACAATGTCCTGCTCCCGGCGGGTGAGGTGGACGGCGGGAGCTGCGGCGATGAACTGGCCCTCGCGGAACCGCTCCCCCAGTTCGTGATCACATTTCTCCCGCAAGGCAACGGCCTGGCGGGCCCGGCGGCGTTCCCCGGAGTTTTCCAGCACAGAGCTCGCACGGGCGTAGGCTTCCCTGGCCAGGTTGACGAACCCTGCTGATTCAAGGGCGGCCGCGGTGCCCATGAGGGCATCGGCGTCAGCGGACTCCCAGTGCCGGGCGAGAGTCAGCATCGCCTCGGCCCAACGGCCTTCGACGTTCGCGGCGACGGACTGGACCAAAGGAATCACCGAATGATCGCCCAGGTCCCAGCACACTGCCAGAAGCTCAAGCAGCATGCCGGCGCGCGCGGAGACCTCTGGAGTAGTAGCCAGTGTATGGACCGACGCCAGCCCTTTGCCGTCGCGTGAGACGTACTCCGATGCCGCGGCGGCGTAGGCGGTGGCCAGGAGTTCCTGACTTGCGGGGCCGGGCCCCGCATCCTTGTAGTCCAGCTCCAAACGACTGGCCTGGGCAGCGTCACCGAGCCTGGCCGCCACATAGAATCCCAGCGCAGATCCGAACCGGAACATCTGCTGGGGGTCCTTTAGCCTGAGGGTCTCCACGGCTGGCAGCAGCGTCTGGTAGGCCCGCTCAATCCGGCCTTGCCGCAGCAGCGAGTAGCCGCGCAGTATCTGCAGGCTGCCGGCGAACGCGGCGGAGCTGCGAGGGTCACCCGAGACGTAGTTCGCGAGCTCACGCTCGGCCGTCTCCCATTCCCCAAGGGCCAGGTAGTTGGCCACCAGGCGGCCGAGGACGAACTCGTTGAAGAAGAACACGCCGCCCTGGAGGGCGGGAAGTTCCGAGGCTGCCGTCACCGCGGCCTCGAGTCCCTGAACGGCGCGGCCGTCACCGGCCAGTGAGTGGGCCAACAAGGCCGTCCCCACCACGCGAAGAGCAGCCTGGGTCGCATCGCCCGAATCGCGGCTGTGAGGCTCCTGGACCTCGCGGGCCAGAGCCGTATGGTTGCCCGCTTCGCCGTGTTCCAGCATGCACAGCAGCTGGTCCCACCACGGCCTCAATGGGGCGTCGGAGGAGTCGCCGGGAGAATCCCGGCCGGACGCAGCGGAATCCACCCCCCGGAGTTGATCCCTGTATTGCGCGGCCAGGACTTCCAGCGGAGTACCGAGCGCCTGGTGGGCCATCACGCTGAGCATCAGCGCCGGGGCGGCTCCCCCGCCTGTCCCCGGCTGCAGCCAACATCTGTCCGCTATCCTCGCCGCGCCCGCGTAGTCGCCTTCGTTGAAAAGTGCCCGCGCCTGGACTGCCTGCGAGTGCGGAACCAACTTCGGATCGGCGACTCTTGCCGCCATGGTCCGGCTGCTCCTGTTCCTGAAATGGGCCAAGGCTGTGTCCGCTGCCTCCAGCAACTCAGGATCAGAAACCTTCAACCCACATTCCAGGGACCATTCCACCGCCCGCAACCGGCCTTCGGGCCCCGCGGGGGAGGTTTCCAGCTGCTCCCGGATGGTTTCGAGCAGCTGCAGGCTCCTGGAAACTGAGACGCTGCCGCGGAGGGCTTCGCCGAACATGGCATTCCACATGCGGAGATCGGCAGGTGTACCGGTGCTTTCCACGACCATCTGCTGGTCCAGCAGGGCACGAACCACTTCAGCGCCGCTGATGTCCTCGATCACCTTGCGCCGCACAGGGCCCGCCAGTGCCACCAACTTCAGTGCTTCCTGCTCTTCAGCGCTGCGGCGCAGCATGTCCTTGACCACAACGCCGGTGAGTTTGGGTCCGTCGGAAGGCAACGCCCCCAGAAGCATCCAGATCCCGTTCCGTTTTGCGAGCACTCCGCTCTCGGCGGCGTCGTGGAGGAGGGCATCGAGAATTCTTGGATTTCCCCCCGAAGCGCTCCAAATGGTGTCAACCGTTCCGGCCGGAACAGTCCCGTCCAGCGCGTGCGCGAGGACTTCCTCGATCTGGTCGCGGTTGAGGGGACGGAGATCCACCCGGTCGGCGAGGCCGTCGTACCAGAGTTGTGCCATGGGCTGCGGCAGTCCGGGACGTGGCCTGCCTGCAGCCACCACACTGGCCCAACCTGCCGAAATCATGTCAGCAACGATGCTGGCCGTCGCTTCATCGAGGTGGTGGGCATCATCCATCACCAGCAGCAGAGGCGTTTCCTTGCCGCCCTTGAGCTTCTCAAAGTAACTCCACACGGACCGGAGCACAGCCACCGAGGATACCGAGTCCTCAGCATTCAGTTCCGCTGTGTAGGGCGCCAGAACACCAAACGGGACGCTGGCCAGCGACGAACTGCCATGGATCTGCACGATGATCATTTCGGCGGCAAGCCGTTCGGTGATGGCATCGGTCAGCGCAGTCTTGCCGATGCCCGGCCCCGCCATCAGGTAGACAGCCTGGCTGGTGCGGCTGCGGATGATGTTGCAGATCCGGTCCAGCGGTTCACGCCGGCCGGTGAGCATACGGTACGCGGCTCCCGGTTTCGGAACGTGCGCCTTAGACGAGTCCAGTCAGATCACCCCTGGATGTGACTCCCAATTTAGTGAAAACCTGGTAAAGATGGCCTTCCACGGTACGTACGGACACACCCATCTCCAGCGCGATATCGCGGTTGGATGATCCCCGGCCCGCAAGCCGGGCAATCTGGCGTTCCCGGCTGGTCAGGAGCGGGCTGCCGCTGCTGGGCACGATGGGCAGACTTGCCACCGTTGCAGCAAGAATATCCAGCCGCGCCTGGGCGGTCCTGGCTGACACGGAGTCACCGGCCTGCCTGGCGTAGTCCACAGCCAGGGCCATGCACCGGGCTTCAACGGCGTCGAGTTCCAGCGTGGCCGCCAGTTCACCGCCGGACAGCAGTGTTTTGGCGTCCTTGGTCCGGCTGCCCACTGCGATCAGACGCGAAATTTCGGCAAGTGGTCCTTGACGGTGGCCGGCCACCTCTTCCATCAGTTTGAAATCGGCGTCGGTGCCATTGACGGTTGCGCCAAGCAGGCTGATGCCGGCCAGGGTGAACCTGCCTGCTGCGATGTCCTCGCGGGCGGACTGCTTCAGGCGCGAGGCGGCCTCATTGTCCCCCAGCCACCGGCCCGCGACGTCGGCACAGAAGTCTGCGATGCTCCGGGTGGCGTGATCGGAGACTCCCCCCGTTCGTGCAAGCTTGTCCAGGTACTTGCGGGACAGCCCGGCATTGCCGATCTGGGCATAGGCCAGGGCGGTGGCCGCGTAGGCGGCGCGAAGCATGCTCTGGACGGGCCGGAGCTCAAGTTGGGCGGTTGCGGACAACAGCGAGTCCAGAGCCATAGCACCCCGGCCGGAGTACACGTACGCAACGCCGGCGGACAACTCGGCGGCCGCGCTCCGGTAGGGAAGCGTGTGGATTTCACTCACCGGCGGCGGGTCAAGGAGATTTATGCAGCGGCGCCACTGACCGGCGGTCAGCAACACCATATAGGCCCGTCCGTTGAACTGTTCGCGCAGACCCACAATCTGCGCGGCATCCGAGATCTGCCCGCCGAGCTGCCGCATCAGGCCCAGGGCGTCCATTTCGCGCCCGGTCATGGACAACGCGCTCATGAGGATCATGGCAGAGTTCATCCGGAACCAGGTGTCGGGGTTCTGCTCCGGGTCCGCAGCGGCCTCCAGCGCCGGGATGGCAGAAGCGTAGTCACCCACGAAGGCCCGGTACTCGAATTCGCTGAGGCTGATCCGGTTGGCCGCGGCGGCCAGTGGCTCCGGCCAGTCTGTGGCGATGCCCGGGTCCACTCCCAGCCGTTCCCTTGCTGCCTGCAGCAGTCCCGGTACCCGGTCCGAATGTTCCGGCAGCCAGACCATTGCCTGTGCCTTGGCCTGGATGACCCTGGCGAACTCCTCAACGTCAAGGTTGTCCAGCTGCGGTTGGGAGATGTCCTCCAGGGCGGCCATGGCCTGCACCGGGAGGTCAAGCAGCAGGTACGCGGCAGCCTTTTGCCTCTGGCCGGGAACCCACTGAGGATCGTTCCGTTTCAGGATCTCCGCGTACCTCAGGGCGAAATGCGGGTCAAAGAGTTCGACGGCGGCCTCCGCAGCTGCCAGCGCCATCGCCGGACTGAGCTCGGCCTCGCATTCCTGCGTCCAGGCAGAGAACGCCATCAGCTCCTCCACCGTCATGGTGGCAGGGTCCGGGTCCTTGCCGTCGAGGAGGAGGCTGCGGAGCTCCCTGCGCCGGGTGATGCTGAGCCAGGAACGGACGACGTCGCCGAGGTACTTCTCGCGCAGGGTCACCCACCGGTTGTCCGACGCATCGATCTCCAGCATGCCGGAGTCCTCCATGTCGGCCACGATCCCGGCACCGTAGACCGCGGTAAGCCTTGAGAGCTCCACGCTCCGGGCACAGGAGAGCATCTCGATGACTTCGCGTTCCCGGGGGGATTTTCGCGACCACTGGGACCGTACGATGTCATCAAGGCTGGCCGCGCCGTCCAGCACCACCTTGTCCCGCAGGGTCCAGACCGAGTCCGAAAGCACCAGGTTCCCCGAATGCTGCTGCTCGGTGACAAGAGCCTTGAGCAACAGCGGGTTGCCACCCACCATGGTGTGGAAGGTACTCACCAGCGAGGCGGATACCCGGTGGCCCAGCAGAGAAAGCAGGACCTGGCGGGTCTGGAGCTCGTTGAGGTTGTCGAGTTTGACCTCGGTGAGCCGGTGATCGGTGAGGAGCCAGTGGAAGTCAGCGGGAAGATCGCTGATCTGCGGCGCGACGGCGACAATGCGGGCAGTGCCGGTCAGGAGGATGTTGAGCAGCACTCCGGCGCTCATGTCATCGATGCTGCCGGCTGTGTCCAGCGTAATCACACACTGCCGCCCTGCGGCGTCGCTCCTGATCAGCGATGTAATCCCCCGGAGAATCGCGGTGGGAGAACCCATATACGCTTGCGGCAGGCGCGCGAGCAGGAAGGCCAGGCAACCGTAGGGGGTCCGGGCCGATGTGGGGCCGCTGCGTAGCTGAAGAGTCCAGACATCCGGGCCAAGCTCTGATACTGCCGTCCGTGCGAGGGAAGATTTTCCAACCCCACGCCCACCGGTGATGACAACGCCAAGGGAGCCGGTGCTGGTCAGCGCCGTGCGGACGGATTCAAGGTTTGCGCTGCGTGCGGGCACAGACCATCGCTGTGGCTCAGATATGCCGGCGGTGTCCGTGCGTAGCCCAACGTCGTTGAGCGATGACCCACGTCCCCAGCTGAGTGGCTCGATTGACATGAACTTATCCCCTACATCCCACTAATAGCGGGAATAAGCCCCTTCGCCCCCCGCTTAGGAAGAAGACTACCCCTTGGCACAGACAGGAATACAGGGACTCAGGGGTTTTAAGTTTTTTTACGGGACATCGGTCTTGGCCGGGTGGAACTTCTGTTGGGCCGCGGTGAGCCCCTCCTTGACCAGCATCTCCACTGCATCGGCTGCCTCATCGAGCAGGAACGGAAGGTCTTTCCGCTCTGCGGTGCCGAAGTCCCGGAGGACGTAATCTGCGGTTTCCATCCGGCCCGGCGGACGGCCCACGCCCACCCGCACCCGGAGGTAGTCCTTGGTAGCGAGGGCCTTGGAGATATCGCGGAGGCCGTTGTGCCCGCCTTCCCCGCCACCGGATTTGAGCTTCACGGTGTTAAAAGGGATGTCGATCTCGTCGTGGACTGCCACAACGTGGTCCGGGAGGATGCCATAGAAGTTCGCGAGGCTGGCCACGGGGCCGCCGGAAACGTTCATGTAGCTCATGGGCTTGGACAGCACCACGCGGGGACCGCCGATCCCCAGCCGTCCTTCGAGCACCTGGGCACGGGATTTGTGGGTTTTGAAGCTTCCGCCCATCCGGGCCGCGATTTCGTCCAGGACCATCTGGCCGACGTTGTGCCTGTTGCCCTTGTATTCTGCCCCCGGGTTTCCGAGGCCAACGATCAGCCAGGTATCAGTCATTGTTCAATCCTAAAGTGGGTCTGACCCGCAAGGGGCGCGAGCCTCGGCGCAGGCCGGGCATCAGAACAGGCCCGGCATCAGAAGGGTCCGGACACAGGTGTGGCCGGACCCCAACGGGGATCCGGCCACACCCAGGTGGACGTGCTTACTCGGCGGCCGGAGCCGAGGAGCCTTCGGTGGTTTCAGCGGATGCCGCTTCCTCGGAGACCTCGGTGGCCTCGGAGATGTGAACAACCAGTGCCTCGGCGTCGGCCAGCAGGACCGAACCCTTCGGGAGGACCAGGTCAGAAGCGTGGATGTGCTCGCCGGCGGTGCGGCCCTCGATGTCGACCTCGATGGCGGTGGGCAGGTGGGTTGCCTCGGCCTCGAGGGAGATGACCGTGAGTTCCTGGTTGTAGACGTTGCCCGGAGCAAGTTCGCCAACAACGTGGACGGGGATGTCCACGGTAACCTTCTCGCCCTTGCGGACGGTCAGCAGGTCGATGTGCTCGATGATCTGCTTGATGGGGTCGCGCTGGATGTCCTTGACCAGGGCGAGGTGCTCTTCGCCGTTGATGTCCAGGGACAGCAGGGCGTTGGCCGTGCGGACTGCAAGCGTGGTGGCCTTGCTGGGCAGGGTGATGTGGATCGGCTCTGCGCCGTGGCCGTAGATGACCGCGGGGATCAGGTGGGCCATGCGCGCGCGGCGGGCAAAGCCCTTGCCGAATTCGGTGCGTACTTCTGCTGCGAGCTTCTGCTCAGACATGTGTATCTCCTCGGAAACTAAAACGGTGTTCAGCAAGGGCGGAGGTCTGTTTGCGACCTTCAACGCCGGGCGCCCTGCGGCGGCCCTTCCAGAAGGGAGATTCAGACCCAGTCGATAACGGAGACCTGCACTCCGGTTTCCGCAGAACGGATCCCGGGGCTCTCCCTCGCCAAGGTATCGTCAAAGAGTTTACCAGCGCGGGGCCCGATTACTGAAAACGGCAGTGATCAGGCGTTGCCGTCGAACAGGCTGGTGACCGAGCCGTCGTCGAAAACTTCACGGATGGCGCGGGCGATCAGCGGTGCGATGGAGAGCACCGTCAGCTGCGGGAACTGCTGGTGGGCTGCGATGGGCAGGGTGTCGGTGACCACCACTTCACGGGCGCCGGAGTCTGACAGTCGCTGGGCGGCGGGGTCGGAGAACACGGCGTGCGTGGCGGCGATGATGACGTCCTTCGCCCCGGCGTTCATCAGCACCTGGACGGCCCCGGAGATGGTTCCGCCGGTGTCGATCATGTCATCGATCAGGACGCAGGTCCTGCCCTCGACCTGGCCAACAACGGTCTTGGAGACGGCCTGGTTGGGAACGGTGAGGTCACGGCTCTTGTGCACAAACGCGAGCGGCGCTCCGCCCAGGCGCTCGGCCCACTGCTCCGCGACGCGGACGCGGCCGGTGTCCGGGGAGACCACAGTGATGTCATCCGCTCCGACGCGGGTGCGGATGTAGTCGGCCAGGAGCGGGATGGCCATGAGGTGGTCCACGGGGCCGTCGAAGAAGCCCTGGATCTGGGACGTGTGCAGGTCAACGCTCATGATGCGGTCCGCGCCCGCGGTCTTGTAAAGGTCAGCTACGAGCCGGGCGGAGATAGGCTCCCTGCCACGGCCTTTCTTGTCCTGCCGCGCGTACGGGTAGAACGGTGACACCACGGTGATCCGCTTGGCGGATGCACGCTTCAGCGAATCGATCATGATCAGCTGTTCCATGAGGTGGTTGTTAAGCGGGGCCGGGTGGGCCTGGATCACGAAGGCGTCGGTTCCGCGGACGCTTTCGCCGGCGCGTACGTAGATCTCCCCGTTCGCGAAGTCGTAGGCATCAACGGGCAACAGCTCGGTCCCCAGCTCCTTGGCGATTTCCCGTGCCAGCTCGGGGTGCGCCCGCCCAGCGGCAAGCACCAGCTTCTTCTCGCCGCGTGCCGTAATTTCGCTCATTTGTGCGTGCCCTCTTCTGTGGATGCCGGGGTAATTGAGGAAGCTTCTATGTCCGCCTGGTGGTCTGCGGCTTCAGCCAGTTCAGCCGAGCGCGTGCCGGGGCGGTGGGTGAGAACCCAGCCCTCGGAGTTGCGCTGGGCTGCGACGGAAACAACGAGTGCCCCCGCCGGAACGTCTTTGCGGATCACAGCGCCGGCGCCGCTGTAGGCACCGTCCCCCACGGTGACCGGCGCAACGAACACTGTATTGGAACCTGTCCGGACGCCCGAGCCGATCACCGTGCGGTGCTTCTTCTCGCCGTCGTAATTCGCTGTGATGTTGCCGCAGCCAATGTTGGTGTCCTCGCCGATTTCCGCGTCGCCTGCATAGCCGAGGTGGGACAGTTTGGAGCCGCGGCCAATGGTGACGTTCTTCGTCTCGTAGAACGCGCCGATCTTGCCGGTGTCACCCAGAACTGTGCCGGGCCGCAGGTATGTGAAGGGCCCGACGGCGGCACCGGCGCCGATCACCGCGCCGGAACCGTGCGTGCGGGTCACCTTAGCGCCTTCACCGATGCGGACATCGGTCAAGGTGGTGTCAGGGCCGACGACGGCGTCCCTTGCCACTGTGGTGTTCCCGTGCAGCTGGGTGTTAGGCAGGATCCGGACGTCCTCGTCCAGGGTGACCGTGGAGTCAATCCACGTTGTGGCAGGGTCAACCACAGTGACGCCGGAGCGCATCCAGGCTTCGACGGTGCGGCGGTTCAGTTCGGCGCCGAGGGCGGCGAGCTGGACGCGGTCATTGGCGCCCTCAACCTGCCAGCGGTCTTCGGTGACGACGGCGGCTACCCGGCCGCCTGCCTGCCGCGCGAGGCCCAGGACATCGGTGAGGTACTTTTCGCCCTGGGAGTTCTCTGTGGTGACGTGCAGCAGGGCATCCCGGAGGACCTCGGCGTCGAAGGCGTAAATCCCGGAGTTCACCTCGCGGATCAGGCGTTCGGTGTCCGTTGCGTCCTTGTGCTCACGGATGCCGGTTACGGATTCGTCGTCGTGGCGGAGGATCCGGCCGTAGCCTGTGGCGTCGTCCAGGAGGGCAGTCAGCACGGTGACGGCGTTGGCCTCGCGTTCGTGCGTTGCCACAAGCTCCGCCAGGAGGCTGCCGGTGAGGAGCGGGACATCGCCGTAGGTCACCACAACGGTGCCTTCAAGTTTTTCCTGGGCATCGAGGGCGTTCAGGGCCACCTCGACGGCGCGGCCGGTGCCGGGAACGTCATCCTGGTCAACGATCAGGGCTTCAGGGTCCAGCTCGTTCAGGTGGGCGGCCACGAGATCACGTTCGTGGCGGACCACCAGGGCCAGACGACCGGGGTTGATGCTGCGGGCCGCCAGCAGTGCGTGGGCCACCATGGAGCGGCCGCCGATCTCATGCAGGATCTTCGGGGTACGGGATTTCATCCGGGTACCGGCGCCTGCTGCCAGAACAATGACGGCGGCTGGGCCGGTATTCTCGGGGATCACGTACGGGCTCTCCTTGCTTGTTTACACGTTGCGCCGGGCGCGGCGCGAACCGGCCAAATCACTGGCGGGGCACCGTGTTCATCCTACTGGACGCTCTATCGCACAGCAGTTCCGCCCATAGGATTCGAACCTATACTCCACGGCTCCAAAGGCCGGGGTGCTGCCATTACACCAGGGCGGACCATGCCAGAGGCACAAGGCCAAGGCACAAGTATTTATTTTGCCATGGGTTCAGGGCAGCCCGCGACACGAGCAGGGATCCCGGCCCCGGGCTGTGCCGCGCCCGCGCTTTTCCGGCCCCATCCATGGTGGTCAGGCATGATGGAAATGTGAGTAACAACCCACCCCGCATCCGGATGACAGGCGTGCAACGGCGCAGCCAGCTGATCGACGTCGGCCGTGGTCTCTTCGCGGCCAAGGGACTCGACGGCACAACGATTGAAGAAATCGCCGCCTTCGCGGGCGTTTCGAAACCGGTGATCTACGAGCACTTCGGTTCAAAGGAAGGCCTCTATACACGGGTGGTTGACCATGAGTTCCGCATCCTCCTGGACTCGATCACCGCCGCCCTGACCGAGGAAGCCAAGCCCCGGGTCCTGGTGGAACGCGCCGCGCTGGCCCTGCTCACCTACATCGAGGACCGCAGCGAAGGGTTCCGGATCCTGATGCGTGACGCCCCGCCGTCCCAGCCCGAAGGGGCCTTCTCCACGCTGCTCTCCCAGGTCACAGCCCGCGTGGAACACATCCTGTCCGACGAGTTCGACCGCCGCGGCTTCAGCGCCGAAGACGGCGCCATGTACGCCCAGATGCTCGTGGGCATGGTGGCCATGACCGGCCAGTGGTGGCAGGACAGCCGCCGGCCCGACAAACAAACCGTAGCCGCGCACCTGGTCAACCTCGCCTGGAACGGCCTCACCGGCCTCCAAAAAGACCCGGAGCTGAAGTCCGGGGCGTAGAGGTTGCCGTTCCCGCGGTCACCTTCACAGGCAATTGCGTCACCTTCGCGGCGAAGGGCCCCCGCACCGCTATTGCATCAGTGGGGGTTCGTTGTCGGGACTCGTTCCCTCGGGAAGGTGACTTCTGCTCGCCGGAGCTGGTTCTTCCGAAAGGAGCGCATCGCGGCACATCGGAGTGCGCAGGTCGCTTAGCGACCGGAGCGCTCCCTATGTGCCGTGTCTAAGCGACGCGGAAGGGCCAACTCCGGCACCCAACGCGGCCACCCGGAAGGGGCCGAGTCGCGACCTGAACAAACAGCCCACGGGTGAGGAGCGTAGTGGTGACTATTCGCCGAGGACTTCCAGGGCTCCGAGCCATTCGAGTTCGAGGGCTTCGCGTTCGCCGGCGAGGTCCTTGAGTTTCTTGTTTTGCTCGGCGAGGGCGTCGAAGTCGTTGGAGTTGGTGCTCTTGACCATCTGGTCGTGGAGCTTCTTCTCGGCCTGTTCCAGTTTGCCCAGCTGGCGCTCGATGCGGTTCTTGGCCTTGCGGGCATCCCGCTTTTCGCCTTCGGAGGCTCCGGATGCTGCCGGCGTGGCGCTTCCGCTGGCGCCGGTGACGGGGTTGCCGCCGCCGGTGATCGTGGAGCCTGCCAGCGCGGATTCACGCAGTTCCAGATACTGGTCAACGCCGCGCGGCAGGGCGCGGATCTTCCCGTCGCCCAGGAGTGCCATCTGGTGGTCGGTGACGCGCTCCAGCAGGTAACGGTCGTGGCTCACCACCACGAGGGTGCCGGGCCAGCCGTCAAGGACGTCTTCGACGGCGGCGAGGGTGTCGGTGTCGAGATCGTTGGTGGGCTCATCGAGCATCAGGACGTTGGGCTCCCCCACCAGCAGGCGCAGCAGCTGGAGCCTGCGGCGCTCACCGCCGGAGAGGTCCTTGACCGGGGTCCACTGCTTCTCGTTCGTGAAGCCAAGCTGCTCCACGAGCTGCCCGGCTGTGAATTCCTTGCCGCCCACGTTGAAGGAGCGCTTTTCGCGCTCGATCACTTCGATCACACGCAGGTCAGAGACGTCGTCGAGCTCCTTGACCTCCTGGGTCAGCACCGCGGTGACCACGGTCTTGCCGCGCTTGACATTGCCGGAACTCGGCTCGATTTCACCGTTGAGGAGCTTGAGCAGGGTGGTCTTGCCGGCTCCGTTGACGCCCACCAGGCCCAGCCGCTCCCCCGGTGCCAGGCGCAGGGTGATGTTGTCGAACAGTTTCTGCCCTTCGTCGCCGCCGAGGAAGTCCAGCGAGACGTTTTCCAGGTCCAGCACATCCTTGCCCAGGCGTGCGGTGGCCATCTTGCTCAAGGCCGTGGAGTCGCGGGGTTCGGGCACGTCGGCGATCAGGGCGTTGGCGGCCTCAATGCGGAATTTGGGTTTGGCCGTGCGGGCCGGAGCACCGCGGCGCAGCCAGGCCAGCTCTTTTTTGACGAGCTGCTGGCGTTTGCTTTCCACCACAGAAGCCGAGCGGTCACGCTCGGCACGGGCCAGCACGTAGGCTGCGTAGCCGCCGTCGAACGGGTCCATGATGCCGTCGTGGATCTCCCAGGTCTTGGTGCAGACCTCGTCCAGGAACCAGCGGTCGTGCGTGACCACCAGGAAGGCGCCCTGGTTGGCCCGCCAGCGGGTCTTCAGGTGGCGGGAAAGCCAGGCCACGCCTTCCACGTCGAGGTGGTTGGTGGGCTCGTCAAGCATGATGACGTCGTGGTCTTCGATGAGGAGCTTGGCAAGGGCCACGCGCCGCTTCTGGCCGCCGGAGAGGGCGTGGACGTTCGCGTGCCAGTCGACGTCGGACACCAGCCCGCCCATCACCTCGCGGATCTGCGGGTTGCGCGCCCATTCGTAATCCGCCTGGTCCCCGACGATCGCGGCACCCACAGTGAGGTCGCCGTCGAGCACGTCGCTCTGGTCCAGGTACCCGATGTTTACGTCGCCGCGTTTGGTGACCCGGCCGGAATCGGGGGTTGAGCGCAGTGCCAGCAGGCGCATCAGCGTGGACTTGCCGTCGCCGTTCCGGCCCACCATTCCGATCCGGTCACCCTCTTCGAGACCGAGGGTGATGCCGTCCAGGACGGTGCGGGTCGCGTACGAGACTGTGAGGCTCTCGCCGCCAAGAAGGTGTGCCAAAAGAGGACTGCTTTCTGCTGCTGAAAAGTCGGAAGTGGTGGAGTCGGGGGTCAGAGGAGCGTATCGGAGATGATGCGGGCCCCCGGTACAGGCCCGTGGACAGCGAGGGCGGTCAGACCGTAGTGCCGCAGGTCCTCTGCCAGGCTTTCGGCGGCGGCTGGATTGTGGGTCAACAGCGCCACTGTAGGCCCGGAACCGGAGACGATCCCAGCGATGGCTCCGTGGGATTCTCCAATGCCCAGCGTATCGCGCAGTGCGGGTGCAAGTTCAATGGAAGCCCGCTGGAGGTCGTTCACCAGGACGCGGCTGAGGGCATCGGCATCTCCGCTCCGGAGGGCTTCGAGGATCTTGGGATCCACGGAGGTAGGCTCCTGGGTGCCCAGGCCCTCGGCTTCGCGAAGCCGGTCCAGGGTGCGGTAGACCTCCGGGGTGGGGAGCCCGTAATCGGCGGCAACCAGGACCCAATCAGTCTGCGCTTTGACCAATGCGGGAGAGAGTTCATCGCCCAGGCCGAGCCCGACGGCGGTGCCGCCCAGAAGGGAAAACGGGACATCGGCACCCAATTCCGCAGCCAGGTGCGCCAGCTCGTCCCGGGACAACCCGCTGTTCCACAGTGCGTCGCAGGCCAGGAGCGTTGCAGCTGCGTCGGCTGAGCCCCCGCCCATGCCGCCGGCCACCGGTACCCGCTTGGTGATCTCCAGGTGGACCCCGGTGGCGTGCTCGGACACATCCGCCATGATGGCCGCGGCCTTGTAGGCAAGGTTGTTCTCATCCAGCGGGATATCCACGCCGTCCAGGTCCAGGGTGCTGTCCGGGCTGATGCTCACGGTGATTCCCGGGGTCTCGGTGCTGGTGGCCGCTACTTCCTCGTAGAGCGATACCGCCAAGTACACGCTGGCCACAGAATGGTAGCCATCCGGCCGCAGTGGCCCTACATCCAGGGAAACGTTGACTTTTCCGGGCGCCTTGACCCTGACGGTCCGGGCGGGGAAACGCCCCGCCAGCGCGTTCATGCGGAGGCCTCGGCGGCCTCGCGGGCTTCGGCGATCCGTGCGAACGCGGTGATGTCTATGACTTCGCCCCTGGCGGTTGGATCAATGCCGGCCGCCACGAGGCAGCGCTCGGCTTCGGCGGCTCCCCCGGCCCAGCCGGCCAGGGCGGCGCGGAGTGTTTTTCGGCGTTGGGCGAAGGCGGCGTCGATTACGGCGAACACCTGCTCACGGGTTGCTGTTGTGACAGGCGGTTCCCGCCGGGTGAAGGCGACAAGGCCGGAGTTGATTTTTGGCGCCGGCCAGAAAACGTTCATGCCAATCACGCCCGCCTTGCGCATGCTGCTGTACCAGGCGGCCTTGACCGAAGGTACTCCGTAGGTTTTTGACCCCGGCCCGGCTGCCAGCCTGTCAGCCACCTCGTCCTGGACCATCACCAGCCCGTGCTGAAGGCTGGGGAAATGCTGGAGAAGGTGCAGGACCACGGGGACCGCCACGTTGTACGGGAGGTTGGCCACAATGGCGGTGGGCTCCACCGGCAGGGAAGTCACTCTCATGGCGTCGCCCTGCACCAGATGGAACGCCTCTGCCGCCTCCGGCCGCCACGCCTTGACGGTTTCGGGCAGCTTCGCTGCCAGGACGGGATCGATTTCGACGGCGACCACCGCCTTCGCGGCGTCCAGCAGCCCAAGTGTCAGGGAACCGAGGCCAGGCCCGACTTCAAGCACTGTCTCCTCCGGGCCGATGTTGGCCACAGAGACTATCCTGCGGATGGTGTTGCCGTCGATGACAAAGTTCTGGCCAAGTGTTTTGGTGGGCCGGATCCCGATTTCCTCCGCGAGCCGGCGAATGTCGGAGGCACCGAAGAGGGGTGCGGGCGCGGCAGCAGTCGGTTCAGTCACCTAGGTATCCTATCCCGGCGCCCATCAGCGCCGTGGCCTCTTAACGGCAGCGACCGGCCCCGGAACCCGGGACCGGTCGTGCCTGCGTGCGGTGCTTCCGCCTGCGTGCCTTGCGGCTCTGTGCCTGCCAGGCGGCTGTGGTCAGCTGCCGCCGGTGGGCTTGCGCAGTCGGTTCCTGCGCTTGCTTCCCTAGCTTGTGGCGGCCCAGCCACAGCCCCAGGGCTGGAGGCCACGCTGCGCGTAAACGCGGTTGGCAATGTCGATCTGCTGAGCCTTGGTAGCGAGGCTGGCGTTCGGCGCGTAAGCCCCGCCGCCGGCACCGATCCAGGTCCGGATATCGAACTGCAGGCCGCCGTAGTAGCCGTTGCCGGAGTTGATGGACCAGTTACCGGTGGATTCGCACTGGGCGATCTTGTCCCACATGGCCTCATTCATCATGGCGGGGGCCGATGCGCCCGTGTTCGTGCCGGCGGCCGGAGCCGCGGCGACAGGCTTGGCCTTGGTGCCCACGGTGACCTTCTCGGTCACAGGCTGTTCGGAAACCGTTTCGGAGACCAGCGTGCGGGAGGCTTCACGGCCGTCCACCATCACCAGCTTGAAGGTCTTGCTGACCTTTCCGGCTGCTCCGGCCTGGGTGACCTCTTTCTCACCCTTGAAGAGCTCTGCGCTCTCAGTGGTCATGCTGTCAAAACCAATGTCTTCGGTGGTGGCTGCCGTCTGGCTCGTATCGACGCGGGAAACCTTAACCACCATGTTGTTCACCACGTGGGCGTTGCCGGGCTGCGAGGTGCGGTCGTCGACGCCGAGCGTGATGCCGGCATCCTCAAGCACCTGGGCGACTGTTCCCGCCGTCGTGGTTGCCGCGGCGACCCGGCCATCGACCAGGATGCTGACAGCCTTGGGGGTGGAGATGGAGACGAATGAGCCGTCCACGGCGAGCTGCGCGTCCTTCGGGACGGAAACCGCCGAGGCGCTGGCGACTCCGAGTTCGGTGACGAGGCCCGCAACATCGGGGGACGTGGTGCTGACGGTCTTCTCGGAACCATCCAGGCTGACCTTCACGGCCTTGGCCATGTTGACGTTGATTACGGTGCCGTTCTCCACTTTGACGTCCGCCGAGGGCGAGACGCGGTCGGCCGGCTTCAGTTCCACGTTGGCGCTCTTGACCACTTGGCCAACCGTGCCGCCGAAGGACTGGACCGAGGTCACTTTGCCGTCGACGTTGAGGGTAACGGTTTTGTTATTTCCTACGAAGGCGACAAGCCCCAGCACCAGTGCGCAGAGCACTACGAGTTGGGTGCCGACTTTGACAAAGCTGAACTTGCCGTCCGTTGTGAAGACCTTGACCACGATTGCCCGTATCTATAGGACCATCCGGGCACGGGGAAAAACGCAGTAAAATAGCCGGCAGTTGCCCGTAGGGACAGCTCCGGCCACCATTGCGCCGCCACACTCCGCAAGGCAGGCAGGGGGCAAGAAAGCCTTGCCGGGTCCTGCTGCGAGTGAAGTGAAATAATCCGAAGGCCTTCCCCGACCCCGGCTAATAGTTACCCACTGTAACCGTAGCGTTATAAAGCGGCCAAGAAATTTGCATACGAAGTATGCTTTGCAAGGTCCCCGACTGCCCCCTCCTCAGGCCCAGGAACCGTATGCCCGCACGGTATTTTCGCTGATCCGGGAGCAGAGCTCGGCCAGGTCGGTTCCTGTCAATTCGGCCATGGCCCGGACCGTGTACGGCACCATGTAACTGGCGTTCGGACGGCCGCGGTGCGGGTGCGGGGTCAGGAACGGCGCATCAGTTTCAACCAGCACCAGGTGCGGATCTGCCACGGCGAGCGCCGCCCGGAGGTTTGCTGCGTTCTTAAAGGTCAGCGTGCCGGCGAACGACATGTTCCAGCCTGCCGCGTTGCAGATCCTGGCGAGCTCCTCATCACCCGAAAAGCAGTGGAAGACGACCCGCTCCGGCGCTCCCTCTTCGCGCAAAACCTGGACGACGTCGTCGTGCGCGTCCCTGTCATGGATCTGCAGGGTCAGGTCGAGGCGCTTGGCGATGTCGATGTGCCGCCGAAAGGAATAGCGCTGGTGCGCCAGGCCCTCCCCCTCGGTGCGGTAAAAATCAAGGCCGGTTTCGCCGATAGCGCGGATGCGCGGATGGGCGGCCAGTTGCTCGATCTCAGCCAAGGCCTCCTCCAACTCGCCTCGCTGCGCGTACTTCGGGGCGTCATTGGGATGCAGCGCCACCGCTCCCAACAGCCTGCTGTCCATGTCCACTGCCTGGACCGTGAACCGGGAGGACTCAAGGTCGCACCCCACCTGGACTGCGCCCTGGACCCCAACGGCCTGCGCGGCGTCCAACGCCGCGGCGATGGCGACAGGCTTGTCACCGTTGGGGAAATCGAGGTGCGTGTGGTTGTCCATGACAGGCACCGGCAAAGGCTCCGGGGCGGGCGGGAAGTCCTGCCGCGCCTGCGGGCCCGGCCCCGCCGCGGCGTCGGGCCCGGCTGACCGGTAAGCGGCGGGAATCAGCGGATTGCACATCCCTCCACACTAGCGGCGTCAGATCCCTCCGGAATTCGCGGAACTCTCTGTCTGCAAAGCCAGTTGTGTTAGTAGGCTGGTACGAACAGATCCGAATGTCCACCGAGGTCGAAGGCAGGCCTGCTGTCCCGTCCCAGGTGATCCCCGGGCTGAAAGGAGCGCAGATGGACCCTCATCGCCGCACCGCAGTAAACGAAATGGCTCCTGCCCCGCGAAATTTCACAGCTGTCACGGAGCCGGTGAGCCATCTGAACGGCCATAAGGCTGCGGCCATGGACGCCGAGGAGTTCCACGCAGCCAGCCGGCGGATCCTGGACTCGATCAACACCGTCATTGACGGAAAGTCGGATGCAGCAAGGCTTGCCCTGACGGTACTGCTGGCCCAGGGGCATCTCCTTTTGGAGGACGTCCCCGGGGTGGGCAAGACGTTGCTGGCCAAAACCCTCGCCCGGACCATTGACTGCACCGTCAGCCGGATCCAGTTCACCCCGGATCTCCTGCCCTCGGACGTGACGGGGGTGTCCATCTACAACCAGTCCTCGCGGCTCTTTGAGTTCCGGCCCGGGGCCGTGTTTGCCAACATTGTCATTGGTGATGAAATAAACCGCGCCTCGGCCAAGACCCAGTCGGCACTGCTGGAGTGCATGGAGGAGCATCAGGTCACCGTGGACGGGGACTCCTACAAGCTCGACGAGCCATTCATGGTCGTGGCCACGCAGAACCCCATCGAGATGGAAGGCACCTATCCGCTCCCGGAAGCCCAGCGCGACCGGTTTATGGCCCGCATCTCGATGGGCTACCCGGACAAGGAGTCCGAGATAGAAATGCTCGAGACGCATCAGGCGTCATCGCCGCTGGACAACGTCTCCCCCGTTGTCACCGCCGCCGACGTCGCGGCCATGATCGCTACCGTCCAGCAGGTTTACGTCTCCCAGGCGGTCAAGGAATACACCGTTTCGGTAGGCCGGGCCACCCGTGAAACCCCGCTGCTGCGGCTCGGAGCCAGCCCGCGCTCCATGCTTCAGTTGCTGCGGGCGGCCAAGGCCACCGCAGCCCTGGACGGCCGCGATTTCGTTCTCCCGGACGACGTCATCAGCGTGGCAGATTCCGTGCTGGCACACCGGATCATCCTCGACCGGAAAGCAGCCAGCGCAGGTGAGACGGCGCACAGCATTATCAGGGGTGTCCTGGCCAGGCTCCCGGTCAGCCAGGACCCGGTGAAAAGTGCCGGCCGGTCCTCCGACTCGCCGGTCGCGGCGTCGCGCCGCACCCATTAGGCAGCCACTCCCATGGCGCTGCACGACCGGCTCCCGCGGCACCTCTTCACCCAGCGCGGCTGGGGGCTCCTTGCTGCGGGGGCCATCTCGCTGTTGGCCGCGCAGATCATGGGACGGCGCGATCTCCTGACCCTCGCGGTCCTGCTGATCGTCCTCCCGCTGGTGTCGCTGGCGGGAATCAGGCTGGTGAAGCCCCGGTTCCAGGTGTACCGCGAGTTCAACCCGTCCCCCGTGGAGACCAACGCTGCCAGCACCGTACGGCTGGCTGTAGGAAGGACCAGTTACGCCGGCGGCCACGCGATCATGGAGGAACGGTTGCCGCCGCGGTTTGGCGAGTCGCCGGCCTTCCGGTTCCCCGCCCGCTCCGCCACCGGCGGGATCAGCAGATACGAATACCATCTCCGTGCCAGCCAGCGCGGGCAGTACCTGATCGGCCCGGTAACGGCTGAATTCACCGATCCGTTCGGCCTTTCGTTACACCGCCAGGCAATTGACGACGGCGACACGCTCACAGTGACGCCGGCCGCCGTCGACCTTCCCGTAACCGGGCTGGCCGGCGCCCGGGGGAACGATGGCATCACAGCTACCCGCACCCGCGCCAATCCCAGCGACGACGACGTCATGACCCGCGAATACCGCCATGGCGATCCCATGCGCAGGGTCCATTGGCCGGCCACCGCCCGCCACGGCGTCCTGATGGTACGCCAGGAAGAGTCGGTCACCACACCCGAAGCCACCCTTATCCTGGACCAAAGGTTCACGGCATTTCCCGGCGGCCCGGGCCCGGGACACGGCGGCAATCCAACGGTGAATGGCCGCGAGATGGCCAGCAGCCCCGCCTTTGAATGGGCCGTAATAGCTGCGATTTCCATCTGTACGCACCTTTCGGACCGTAACTACGCGCTTCGCCTCCTCGATCCCCGCGGCGAACCGGCCTTCCTCCGCTCCCCGTCCTCACCCGAACCGGAAGCCGAGGAATTTACGGGGGCGTCAGGACTGCTGGCAATCGCCGAAAGCCTTGCCGCCATTCACCTCAGCGGACCGCACCACGCCGCCCGGGACCATGGCCCGGACTCCGGCCCTGCCGTGTTCGACGATCATCTGATGGACAAGCTGTCCGCCCACCGGATGCGCGGGCCGGTCATTGCGGTTCTTGGCAAGGTCACAGCGGCCGAAGCCAGGGCCCTGGCGCCCGGTGCGGGCTACGGGGCGAATGCCTTCGCCATCATTGTCACCGACAGGCCCGCGGACGCCGAGGAATCCCTGGAGATCCTCCGTAGGGGTGGCTGGCGGGCTGTGGCAGTAGCTACGTCAATCCCGGTTCCCGTGGCCTGGAGCGAGTTTGATCAAGGTGGCGGCGGGCAGGCTACCGCTGCTGCCGACGTCCGCCGCGGAGCGGAGGTGGGGCGGTGACAATTGCGCCGGAACGTAAGGCCTCGCGCGAACAGCCTCAGGCGGGAGCGGGCACACCAGGTTCGGGACCGAACCGTGCCCGGCTGCGGGTAGGGGTTTACCCCTGGGCCATGGCCGGGGCGGTTGCCCTGTCCGTAGCGGGCGCCGCGGTCTCGCTCAACGGGGTCCTGCGCGGCTGGGCCTGGTACTTGCCCGTTGTGACCACAGTGCTCGTTGTCTGCCTGTCCATCGCAACGCTCCGTGCCCTCCGGGCCCATCCCGTGCTTGTGGCGGCCGGTGGATTCGCATCCCTGATCGCCATCCTGACCCTCACATTCTTCCGGAACACGGGAGTTGCAGGCTTTATCCCCTCCGGGGCAACCATGGCTGAACTGGACAGGTTTATCCGCCGCGCCAGTGAAACGGTGCTTGCCGAAAGCGCTCCGGTGGCTCCGAACGCGGGGATCGTCATGGTCATCTGTGCTGTTCTGGGCCTGACAGTCATCCTCATCGATGCGCTTGCGGTGCCACTGGGTATGCCTGCCACCACCGGGGTGGGCCTGCTCGCCATTCTGGTGGTCCCTGCCATGGTCAAACCGCAGAGCGTGGGGTTCTGGGGCTTCTGCGCCACGGTGGCCGGCTATCTGCTGATCCTGGCCTGCAGCCAATGGTTTGCCCCGGACGCACGCACGTCGGCGGACAGCGCCAGGAATCCGGGCCAGCTCAGGCGCGCGGTCATGACCGGAACCGTGGCGCTGGTGGCAACCCTCGCGGTGCCAATGGCAGTCCCCGGTTTCGATCACGGGACCTTCCCGCAGGGGTCCAGGCTCAACCCCTGGGGCACCGGAACAGGCCTGAATCCCATGATCACGCTGGGAAACAGCTTGCGGACCCCAGCGGGCAGCGGCCGGATCACCTACGCCACCAACGCCAGCAAACCGGTGTATTTGCGGTCGGTTACCGTGGATAATTTCGACGGCGACTCCTGGGGACCTGATGACCGGGAAGGAGACCGGCGGCCGGTTAACGGGGTGCTGGAGACCGGCTACGAGATCCTCGCCGAGGAACAGGTCCGCCAGGTGACGGCGGTGGAGACGGGAACGTTCACCAGCCCCTACCTTCCGTTGCCCTACGCTCCGGAGACCATCCGCGGGCTCAGTGGCGGCTGGACTTGGGACCCGGCCACCCTTTCGGTCAAGGGAGCCAACACCAACTCGCGCAACCAGCTGTACATCGTATCCTCCACCGCGCCCCGACTCACAGCGGAAGCGCTGCAGCAGTCGTCGGCGCCGGTCCGCGGCATCTCCGGGGACTTCACCAGGATCCCGGGCAACATCCCGGAAATAGTCCGCACCACAGCTGACACTGTGACAGGTTCCAGCGGCACCGCCTATGCCAAGGCCATGGCAATCCAAAACTTCTTGCGGTCCGGGGACTTCACCTATTCGCTCCAGTCTCCGGTCCAGAATGGCTATGACGGCAACGGGCTGTCTGTCCTGGCGGACTTCCTGACTCAAAAGAGCGGTTACTGCATCCATTACTCATCGGCGATGGCGGTGATGGCCAGGCTTGAAGGAATACCGAGCCGCATCGCCGTCGGTTACGCCCCCGGCAGGCCCACCGGAGCCACGGTGGCAGTGCTGGGACAGGGAGCGCTGCCCGAGTTCGAGGTGGACTCCCGGGACGCCCACGCCTGGCCCGAGCTCTACTTCCAGGGTTTGGGATGGGTACCGTTCGAGCCCACCCCCTCACGCGGCGTAGTACCCGATTACGCCACGGAGTCCTCCAGCCCCGGCTCCCCCAGCGTCATAGAAAACAACGAGGACCTCCTTCCCGGTGCCACCTCCGCTCCAGTTACCCCAACCCCCACTGCCGCGCCTCTGCCGGGTGCCGGTGGCGGTACGGACGACGCCGGCCAGCAACTCATGCCGTGGCTGGTGACGGCAGGGAGCGCCCTGGGCCTGTACCTGCTTCTGGCTTCGCCGCGGCTGATCCGGCTGGGGCGGCGTGCCCGACGGCTCCGGAGCCAGGATCCGCCCCAGGAGGACGCAGTTCCGCTGGCGTGGTCCGAACTGCGCGATCTCGGGACCGATTATGGCTTGCCACCGCTGCACAGCGAGACGCCGCGGACCTATTCTGCCCGGCTCAGCCATTCGGCCCTGCTCGGTGGAGCGGGCCGCATGGACGACGCCGCGCACAAGGCAGTCCGCACCCTGACAGCCGACTTCGAACGGGACCACTATGGCCGGCCACTCCATCAAGAACGCCCGGGAAAGCATCAGCCGGCGGCCGCACGGATCGCCGCCGTGCACCAGTCACTGCGTCAGAACGCCACCTTCTTCCGGCGTTTCAGGGCCGACTGGCTCCCGGCATCCGTCCTTGGACAGCTGGGCCGGATTCTGGCATTGCCGTTCAACGCGATCGGAAGGCTGGCGCTCCGGGCGGCCAGGACCGCCCCGCGCGCGTGGTCAAGGGCGCGCGACGGCCTGTTCCGGCCCCGCGGAAGCCAATAACAAAAGGTATAGCCGGAAGGCCCCGGATGGGTGAACCGCCCGGCAGGGGAAGCTTGCCGCGGCAAGCCGACGCCGGGGCTCCGGCGCCGCCGGGTCAGCAACCGGCCGTCAGCCGGCGTAGGGGTCGGCGATGCCGATGTACTGGGTGTAGAGGTATTCCTCGATGCCTTCGAGGCCGCCTTCGCGGCCCAGGCCGGACTGCTTGACGCCGCCGAAGGGTGCGGCGGCGTTGGAGATGACGCCGGCGTTCAGACCAAGCATGCCGGTTTCGAGCCGTTCACCCATCCGCAGGCCGCGATTGAGGTCCCTGGTGAAGACGTAGGCGACGAGGCCGTACTCGGTGTTGTTGGCCAGCCGGACAGCTTCGGCCTCGGTGCCGAACGTGATGATGGGGGCGACTGGTCCGAAGATTTCCTCGGACAGGATCCGGGTGCCTTCGGTGACGCCGGTGAGGATGGTGGGCTGGTAGAAGTAGCCCGGCCCTTCCGCCGGTGCGCCGCCCAGGACAGCCTTGGCGCCGGAAGCGACGGCGTCGGAAACCAGTTCGTGGACCTTGTCCCGGCTCTTGGCGTCGATCAGCGGGCCCACTTTGGACTCCGGTTCTGTCCCGCGGGCGGTGGTCATCTCCGCCATTTTCCCGGCGAACTTCTCCGCGAACTCCTCCGCCACCGCTTCGTGGACAATGAACCGGTTGGCCGCGGTGCAGGCCTCACCCATGTTGCGCAGCTTCGCCAGCATCGCCCCGGCGACGGCGGCATCCAGGTCCGCGTCCTCGAACACTACGAAAGGTGCATTTCCGCCGAGCTCCATCGAGGTCCGCAGCACGGTCTCGGAGGCGTCCGCGAGCAGCCGGCGGCCCACCTCAGTGGAACCGGTGAAGGACAGCTTCCTCAGGCGCTGGTCCTTAATCAACGGACCCGTGGTGGCGCCGGCCGTGGAGGTGGGGATCACGTTCAGGACACCGGCGGGCAGGCCTGCTTCCATCATGACGGCGGCGAACAGCTGCGAGGTCAGCGGGGTGAGGTTGGCGGACTTGAGCACCATGGTGCAGCCTGCGGCCACGGCGGGGGCGATCTTCCGGGTGGCCATGGCCAGCGGGAAATTCCACGGCGTAATCAGCAGGCACGGGCCCACCGGCTTTTTCGTCACCAGCAGGCGGGACTTCCCGTCCGGTGACACGGAGTACCGGCCGAAGGCCCGGACGGCTTCCTCGGAAAACCAGCGCAGGAACTCAGCGCCGTAGGTCACCTCGCCGCGGGCTTCGGCCAGCGGCTTGCCCATTTCCAGGGTCATCAGCAGGGCAAAGTCCTCGGCCCGTTCGGTCACCAGGTCAAAGGCCCGGCGCAGGATCTCGCCCCGTTCACGAGGCGGGACCTTCGCCCAGGACTCCTGCGCCCCAGCGGCAGCATCGAGGGCGGCCATACCGTCCTCGGCAGCGGCGTCCGCGATACTCAGCAGCACCTTGCCCGTGGCGGGGTCCTCGACGTCGAACGTCTTCCCCGAGGCAGCGGGCCGCCACTGGCCATTGATCAACAGGCCAGTGGGAACAGAGGCGAGCAGATCGCTCTCGTGCTTGGCGGTTACGGCTGGCTGTGCAGTGAGCGTCACGGTGACTCCCTTGTCAGTGGGGTTGGGCTGCTGATTCACTGTCAGACTACTGCTGCGGTTACTGAGGGTCTACGCCAGGAAGCACTGCAGGGCCCAGCCTCCGTTGTGCGACTGCACAGCCGGGCGCTTACTTCGACGGTGGGCGTTGGGAGGGGCCCCGGGGAGGCCGGTCAACCCTGGCCATTGCAGCCAGGCGCGTTAGTTGCGTTGCTGTAGCGCCCGGTCAGCGCGCCGCGAGGACTGCCGAATAGAGCTCCCGCTTGCTCACCCGGACGTCCTCCGCGACGGCGGCCACCGCTTCCTTGAGCCGGATTCCCTGGGAGATCAACTCGTTGACGGCCGCCACGTGGTCCTCAGGGGTTCCCGGTGCCTTTTCGGGGGCGCCGCCCAGCACCACGGCTATCTCGCCGCGGACCTCGTTGCTTTCTGCCCACAGCAGCAACTCCCCCACGGTGCCCCGGAGGACCTCCTCGTAGGTTTTGGTCAGTTCCCGGCACACAGCGATCCGCCGTTCTGCGCCGAAACGCTCCCGAAGCGCGCGCAACATCGATTCCAGGCGGTGCGGGGCCTCAAAAAACACCATGGTCCGGCGCTCCGCGGAAAGGTCCGCCAGCCGCGAAGCCCGTTCGCCCGCTTTCCGGGGAAGGAAACCCTCGAAGCAGAAGCGGTCAGTGGGGAGGCCGGACAAAGCCAAAGCGGTCAGAACGGCCGACGGCCCCGGGACCGCCGTCACCGTGAGGCCTGCTGCCACCGCGCCTTCCACCAGCCGGAAGCCGGGATCGGAAACGGACGGCATACCGGCGTCCGTGACCATGACCAGCGTCTTTCCCGCCCGCACCTGGTCCAGCAGTTCTGCGGTCTTGGTAGCCTCGTTGTGCTCGTGGTAGCTGATGACCCGCCCCGCGACGTTAACCCCAAGGTTCTGGACGAGCCGGTGCAGGCGCCTGGTGTCCTCAGCTGCCACAATATCGGCCGTACCCAGCAACCCGATCAAGCGGGCCGAGGCGTCTCCTGCGTTGCCAATCGGCGTCGCCGCGAGGATGATCCGGCCCGGCCCTCCCGCAACGGGCTCGGCCGGAACCTGCGCTGCCGGATCGAGCCCCTCCGGATCGAGCCCCTCCGGATCGAGCGCCGCCGTATCAGGCGCTGTCTTATCAGGCTCTGCATCACCGGTCCCGGAAAGGTCTGCAGGGCTGGAATCGGCGAAGGTGCTGGGGTTAGGGTCCACTACCCCAGCCTACTGCTGGGCGGCTTCACAGGCTGCAAAAGGTAGCATGGGGCAGGTGACGCAGACCTCCATGCGGCCTGCCGGGGCCGGGCAAGCCACCGCGCCGGCACCAGCCGCCGGGTCCCCCGGGAATGCGGGTGCCGTTAATTCGCTGCCTGGCCGCTCGTGGATCAGCCGGCCCGGGGAGGCCTATTCCGCAGAGGGTCTCCGGGAGCGCCTGATCGGAAACTTCCGCAGCTGGCGGGATTACCCGCCGTCGCTGCGGATCTGGTTCTGGCTCGTACCGATCCTGACCGCGATGATCGGTGGCATCCTCCGGTTTGTCCGGCTGGACACCCCCGCCAGCCTGGTCTTCGACGAAACGTACTACGTCAAGGACGCCTACTCGTACCTGATCAGCGGTTATGAGCGGAGCTGGCCGGACAAGGCCAATGACTCCTTCAATGCCGGCAACCCGACCGTCATTCTCGAAACCCCGGAATACGTTGTCCATCCCCCGGTGGGTAAATGGATGATTGCCGGCGGCATGTGGTTATTCGGGCCGGATAATCCCTTCGGCTGGCGGTTCGCCGCTGCCCTGACCGGCACCGTGTCCATCCTGCTGCTGTCACTGATTGCCCTGAAACTTTTCCGCTCCCTGCCCTTGGCAGCCGCTGCGGGCCTGCTGCTCGCCGTCGACGGCCACCATCTGGTGATGTCGCGGACATCACTCCTGGACGTCTTCCTGATGTTCTGGATCCTGGCGGCTTTCGGGGCGTTGCTGCTTGACCGCGACGACGGCCGGCGGCGCCTCGCGTCGCGGCTCGCCAGGTTTGCGGCCGCTTCCAGGAATGGCCGGCCGGCGGCGGGGCAGCTCCTCGCCGGCCCGTGGCTGGGCATCCGCTGGTGGCGGATCGCCGCGGGCGTGTGCCTGGGCCTTGCGATCGGCACCAAATGGTCGGGCCTCTTTTTCCTCGCAGCCTTCGGCGTACTCACAGTGCTGTGGGACCTCAATGCACGGCGCGTCGCCGGAATCCGCGGCTGGGCAAGCGGCGGCGTCATCAAGGACGGTCTGCCCGCCTTCACCTCAATGGTCCCCGTGGCCGCCTTGGTCTATGTTGCAACGTGGACCGGCTGGTTCGGGTCTGATGACGCCTACTACCGGCGCTGGGCCGAGTCCAACCCGTCAGCGCAATGGGGTTGGCTGCCGGATTCGCTGCGGTCGCTGGCCCACTACCACCTGGAGGCCTACAAGTTCCACCAGGGCCTGGGTTCCGAACACCCGTATGAGGCAAGTGCGTGGAGCTGGCTGGTCATGGGACGGCCGACGTCGTTCTTCTACCAGAAACCGGAACAGGGAACCCCTGGCTGCGATGTGCCCAACTGCGCCTCCGCCATCCTTTCCGTGGGGAATCCAATGATCTGGTGGAGTGCGGCCATCGCGCTGGTGGTGGTCCTGTTCTGGTGGGCCGGACGCCGTGACTGGCGGGCCGGCGCGGTCCTGGCGGGTGTGGCTGCCGGCTACCTGCCCTGGTTCCTTTACCCGGAGCGCACCATGTTCTTCTTCTACGCGGTGTCCTTTGAGCCATTCCTGGTGCTCGCCCTGGTGTACTGCCTTGGACTGGTGCTGGGCCGGGACACCGACCCGCTCTGGCGGCGGCGCTCGGGACTCTACCTTGTGACACTGTTCGTTGCCGGAGCGGTCCTGCTGTCCGCCTTCTTCTACCCGGTGTGGGCTGCGGAGACCCTCCCGTACCAGGAATGGCGCTTCCGAATGTGGATGCCGTCCTGGATCTAAGGCAGGATTGCATCAGACCCTGACGATGTAGAGCCGCCCCGCAGGAGCGCTCCGGTAAGGCAGTGGAACGGAGACGCCCGTGCGTGAAGCAAGCACAAAGCTCATGGTGGAGCTTGAACCGGACAGCAATGTCACCGATCTCCTGATGGCGCAGGCTGCCACAAACGGCGCCCATCCCCTCTACTCGTACAATTCCCCCACCGGCTGGACGGACGTCCCGGCACAGAAGTTCCTGCACGATGTCTCCGCCCTGGCCAAAGGCCTGATCGCCGGCGGCCTGGAGCCGGGGGACACTGTGGCCGTGATGTCCGCGACGCGGTACGAGTGGACCCTGGTGGATTTCGCCATCTGGTTCGCGGGCGGGGTGACGGTGCCGATCTATGAAACATCCTCCGCCAGCCAGGTGGAGTGGATCCTGCACGACGCCGGCGCCCGCCGCGTGTTCGCCGAGGACCGCGGCAAAGTGGCCATGATTGCCCAGGTACTGGAGTCCTCCGACAGCCTCAGGGACCGGCTGGTCAGCGTGGTCAGGATGGATTACGACGCCGAAGCCCCGGACCTCGCCAGCCTCGCGGCGGCCGGCACGGGGGTCACTGACGCCGAACTGGAACGGCACCGCACCGCCGCGGGGCTGGATGACGTCGCGTCCCTGGTGTACACCTCCGGCACCACCGGGCACCCCAAGGGCTGCGAGATCACCCATGGCAACTTTGCCCTCGTGGCCGCCAACGTCCAGGCCTTCCTTCCGGAGCTCCTGAAGCAGGAAACCGCCCGCACCCTGATGTTCCTGCCCTTGGCCCATGTCCTGGCCCGCGCCGTCCAGGTGGTGTGTCTCCATGCCGGCGTCACGTTGGGCCATGTTGCCAGTCCGGCGGCCCTGGTGGAGGATCTGGCAACCTTCAAGCCCACCTTCCTGCTGGCCGTGCCCCGGATCTTCGAGAAGGTCCGTGCCAGCGCCACCCATAAGGCAGCCATGTCCGGGAACGGAAGGATCTTCGGCTCAGCCTCGGCCACCGCTGTCCGCTTCTCCACCGAACAGGACAACGCAGCCCGGGGGCATGGTGGTGGCCCCGGCGTCGCCCTAAGAATCCAGCACGCCCTGTTCGACCGGCTGGTGTACGCGAAACTCAGGCGGGTCTTTGGCGGCCGGCTCACCTACATGGTGTCCGGGGCCAGCCCCCTGGCACCTGAGGACGCCCACTTCTTCCGCGGTGTGGGGATCCCGGTTCTCGAGGGCTACGGCCTGACCGAGACCACCGCCCCGTGCACGGCCAACACCCCCACCCGGACCCGGGTGGGCACCGTGGGCGTGCCGCTGCCAGGCACCACCATCCGTGTGGCAGAGGACGGCGAAGTGCTGGTCAAGGGAATCGGCGTGTTCAAGGGTTACCACGCCAACCCGGCTGCCAACGGCGAGGCGTTCGTGGACGGTTTCTTCCGCACCGGAGACGTGGGCGAGCTGGACGCTGAGGGCTTCCTGAAAATCACCGGCAGGAAAAAGGACATCCTGGTGACGGCGGGCGGTAAGAACGTGGCGCCCGGGCCGTTGGAGGAAAGGATCCGTGCCCACCAGCTCGTTGGCCACGCAGTGGTGGTGGGCGACGGTAGGCCATTTGTTGCCGCCCTGGTCAGCCTCGATCCGTCAGGCCTGGAAAACTGGTGCACGGAAAACAACTTCCCGGCACTTTCCATCCCCGAGGCGGTCGCCGATGCCCGGGTCCGGGCTGCCGTTCAGGCAGCTGTGGACCAGGCCAACACCTTGGTTTCGAAGGCCGAATCCATCCGGAACTTCACCATCCTGCCGGCCGAGTTCACCGAAGAATCCGGCCACCTGACGCCGTCCCTCAAACTCAAGAGGGCCGCCGTCGTGCGCGAATTTGAGGCCGAGATAGCTGGCCTTTACGGCTGAGAGCTTTACGGCTGAGCGGCGCTGGCCTGCTCATCGGTGACATTCTTCTCATCCCGCACGAGGCCCCGGCGCCGCCGTGTGGGCCAGGTGAGGATGAGGGTCACCAGCGAGACCAGGAAGACGAGCCCGGCAATGACAATGCCGGCGTCAATCCAGAACTGCCCCGGGAAGAGCCTGATCAGGGTGTCCTCAAGGGCGAACGTCCAGGTGCCGCTGGCAAAGAAGATCCGGTGGAACTCGGTGAAGAACTGCTGCCAGCCGAGAACGGCCAGCGCCCCCAGCCCCAGGATGATGACCAACGCAACGATGGAACCGGCAAACAGTCCCCGGCGCACTCCCCCGGTGCTGCGGCGCCGCAGGTAGGCGATACCCACAAGGCTGAGGATGATCAGGAGCAGGCCAGCGCCGAAGGCCGAAAGAATGACAAGCTTCACGTCTGCCATGTGGCTGACTTCGCCGTCTTTGAAGAGGTCGCCGCCGCTGCGGTTGACCAGGTCCCCCAGATAGCGCGGACCCGCCCAGTTGCTGAGGTAGTCAACGGTGTAGGAGCCGTAGGTCATCCTGTCGTCGGTGCTGAAGCCGTAGCCGTCACCGGGAAAACCGGGCCTGTTGTATTCCACCCACAGGAACAAAGGACTGGTCACTGCCCGGACAGCCAGCACCAGGAGGATCACGGGGTAGAAGATGGCCAGCAGCACCTGCCAGATCCGTGGCGGCACAGGCTTGGCATTGGCGGCGCTTTCCCGTTCGGCGTTGCGCCGTTCCACTTCCTCCTGCGGCGGCCGGACCTGCAGCGCCGACGTGGGATGCGGTTCGCTGAAGAGGCCGCCGTCCTTACGGCCGGCTCCCGACGGGGACGCTCCCATGTGGGAAGCGTTGTGGCCGGAAGTTTCGCGGCCGGAAGTTTCGGGGCCGGAAGCATCGCGGCCGACGGCGCCCTTGGCGGCAGGTGCGGTGGCGGCAGATGCGGTGGCGGGAGACACGACGGCTGCGGGTTCAATGTGGTGCGCCCCTGCGGAGGATTCCGCTGCGGAGGAAGCCTCGGAATGTTCGACGGCGGCCTCCGCCGCTTTGCGGTCGGCGCGGCTTTCGGGCTGAGCGGAAGCCTGCCCGGTGCGGACGCCGTCAGTGGAGTCATCGGTGCTGGAGTCATCGGTGCTGCTGGAGCCGGAGCCTGTCATCCAGGCAAACGCGGGCTCATCCGAGTCTTGCGACGCATCCAGGTCCGGATCCGGCTGCGGCTCCGAGCGTTTGGCAGGGGTCGGCGGGTTGTCGTTCACAGCAGCGTCACTTCCGTTGGGGTCCGCGCTGCCGGCTCTGGTCCGGGCAGCGCCATGTATCTGTTGTTGAGCCTACCGCCGCCCCTCTTCAACGGCGAGGTGCCACCCCGGAAGCGCCCGATTCAGGCGGCGATTTCCGTGTAGCCTGCGTCGCCCGCAGCAAGGTCTCCGCGTTCCCCCGCCTCATAGGCGCGCCGGCCCCACACGAGGACGTAGATCCAGTACGCAGCCAGGACAGCGGCGCCGATACTGATTTTCGCCCACACCGGCAAAGCGCTGGGCGTGACAAAGCCCTCCACCAGCCCCGAGATGAACAGCACCAGCACCAGGCCAAGGGCAACGGTGATCAGGGACCTGCCTTCGTCCGCGACGGCGCGTCCCCGGGTCCGGGAACCGGGCGAGACCATGGCCCAGAAGATCCTCAGGCCCGCAGCGCTGGCTATGAAAACCGCCGTCAGTTCCATCAGGCCGTGGGGAAGGATGTAGCTATAGAAAACATCCTGCTTGCCGACGGCGGCAAAGATTCCTGCGGCGATCCCCACTGCCTGAGCGTTGGTGAACAGAATCATCGGCACCCAGATACCCGTGATGCCCAGGGCCACCGCCTGCGCACTGATCCAGGCATTATTGGTCCATACTGCACCGGCAAATGAAGCAGCAGGGTTTTCCGAGTAGTAGTCAATGAAGTCCTGCTCGACGTACTGCCGCACTGCGGCGTCGGATGCCACCGACCGCAAGGCCTCGGGCGAGGTCCCGATCCACACCGCGTAGGCGGCGCCAACCACCACGAAGGCTGCGCCGCACGCCACCGTCAACCACCTCAGACGGTAAAACGCTGCGGGCAGGGCGGCAACGAAGAAGCGGGCGAGGTCAGTCATGAAGTTGGAGCGTGCACCCGTGAAGCGCGTCCTCGCCTGGACCAAGGTGGCGGAAAGGGACGCAGACAAGCCGCCCTCAGGGGCCACAGAGCGGATGAAGGACAGATGCGCGGAGGTGGTTTGGTAGAGCCTCAACAGTTCATCGGCTTCCTCCCCGCTGAGCCGCCGTTTATGGGCAAGTTCGTGCAGCCTCGACCATTTGTCTCCGTTGACGGCGGAGAACGCATCCATATCCACGGCCTCAGCCTAGCCGCCTTAGACTGTGAGCGTCCGGAGGTTGGTTGACCGCAGGAATGATGAGGGGAAGGGGAACCCGTTTGAGTTCAATAATTACAGGCGAGGCCGTTGTCCTGGAACTCCGCCCCGCGTCCTTCGCCGCCCGCGCGCTGGGGCTGTTGCTTGACGTGCTCTTCAATGTGGTCCTGCTGGTGGTGATCCTGTTCGGCGTCACTGCCGCTGCCCAGGACATCGACGAAGCAGCGTTCCGGATGCTGTTGCTGGTGAGCATCGTTTTCTGCTTTGTGATTCTTCCCGTGGCCGTGGAGACCCTCACCCGGGGCCTCTCCCTCGGAAAGCTGGCTGCGGGCCTGCGCGTGGTCCGGGACGACGGCGGCGCCATCAGGTTCCGGCACGCCGTCATTCGCGGACTGACGGGCTTCCTGGAAATCTATCTGACCCTGGGCGGCCTGGCCATCGCCGTCGCGCTCTTCAACGGCCGGTCCAAGCGGCTGGGAGATATCCTTGCAGGCACGTACGCCCTCCGGCGAAGGGTGCCGGTTGAGGCCGCTGTCCGGGTCGACGTGCCCCCGCATCTGCGGGCCTGGGCCGCGGCGGCGGACATCGGCCGGATTCCGGATGCAACGGCAAGGCAGGCTGCCCAGTTCATCCGTCAGGCCGGGCGGATGTCCCCCCGGTCCGCTGCCGGGATGGCCCAGGCAATCGCCACCGAACTGTCGGGGCAGGTGGCCCCTCCCCCTCCGCCCGGAACAACCCCCGAGCACTACCTGGCCGCTGTTATTGCCGAACGGCGCAACCGCGAATTGGCGCAGCTTCGGCAGGCCCGGCGGCGCAGCACGGTAACAGCCGAGCGGCTGGACCGCTTGCCGTTCAGTTCCTAGCCAAGCTGGCCGCTCGGGGGCGCGTGGCCGCCTGACCGGGCACGCGCCGTGACATTACGTCAGTTGTCGTACTCAGCCCAGGGAATGTTCCAGTCCCCATAGCCGTCGTCATGCGCGGCGAAGTCGCCTTCGGTGTTGATGATCTGGACAACGTCCCCGGTGGTCATGTTCTCGAACACCCAGGCGGCGCCGTCGGGAGCGAAACCGATGCAGCCGTGGGAGACGTTTTTGTTGCCGATGAACGGGTAGGCGGATTCCAGCGCCTGGTGGAGGTAGGCCCCGCTCAGGGTAAGGCGGATGGCGTACTCCACGTCCACTTCGCCGTAGTAGGCGGGATCGCCCGGTTTGAGGCCGATGCTGGCGGCCCGGAAGTGGTCATAGCGGTTCTTTTCCATCAGCACCCCGTAACCGCGGGCGGACGGAAAGCGTTCGTCGCCCATGCTGACCGGGAGGGTCTTGACCACCTGGTCGTTGACGCTGAGGGTGAAGGTGTGGGCGGCGGCGTCGGCGATGGCAACTTTCTTGTCGCCGAAGTTCACGTTGACCTTCTTGTTGAAGTTCGCGATCTGGCCGTTGCCAAGGTCTACGCCGAAGAGCTGCATGTCCATGGTGACGGTGGAGTTGGCGGCCCAGAAGGCCTCCGGACGGTAGCGGACCATCGTGTCACTGAACCAGTGGAACGCTCCGGCCTGGCCCGCGCTGGAGGTGATTTTGATGGCTTTCTCCACGGCATCCCGGTTGACCACCGGTTCGCTGAAGATGATCTGGAGGGGCTGGCCCACGCCTACCTTCATGCCGTCCAGCGGATAAATCGCGGCGTCGGCCTCATGCGTGCTGGAGACGGTGTTGAACGAATGCGTGGTGCTGGTTTCCCGTCCGGCGCCGTCCGCGACCACGTAGGTGTAGCTGTATTCGGTATTGAACTTCAGCGGACCTGCTGCGGACCAGCCGCTGCCGTCGGTAGCGAAAGTCCCCTCGACTGCTTCCCCTGAAGTGCTGGTCAGCGTGACGCTCTCGATCCTGCCGTTGGCCACTTTCAGTGACACCGGCGCGGCCGGGTTCACCTGTTTGGCCCCCTCTGCGGGGGTGACGTCCAGTTTCACGGGCGCGACGACGGGCGAAGCCACTCCCGGTGCCGACCGGACGGCGGAGCCCGCTTCCGATTCCAGGCCCCCGCCGGCGAACCCCGGAGCCACTGCGGCGAAAACTCCGCCGGTTGCAGCAAGGACACAAAGGACCGCCACCAAGAGAATCTTCTTGGCGGTCCCCCGGCGGCGCGGTTTTAGGTCAGGCTCCATGGTCCGATCTTAATCCTTGGACGTAACAAACCCGGGTGCGGTCAGCACCCGGGGCGTCACACGTCAGTAACGATAGTGCTCAGGCTTGTACGGACCCGCGACGTCCATGCCCAGGTATTCAGCCTGGTCCTTGGACAGTTCGGTGAGCTCGACGTCGAGGGCGTCGAGGTGGAGCCGCGCAACCTTCTCATCGAGGATCTTGGGCAGGACGTACACCTGGTTGCCGTACTCACGCTCGCCTTCGGGCTGGTCCCGCTTGGTCCACAGCTCGATCTGGGCGATGGTCTGGTTGGCGAAAGAGTTACTCATCACGAAGGAGGGGTGGCCGGTGGCGTTGCCCAGGTTCAGCAGGCGCCCTTCCGAAAGCACGATGATGGAGCGGCTTCCCTGTCCCGTGGCGGCGTCGGCCTCGAAGACCCATTCGTGCACCTGGGGCTTGATCTCCACCTTTTTGATACCGGGGATCCGGGCAAGCCCGGCCATGTCGATCTCGTTGTCAAAGTGGCCGATGTTGCCCACGATCGCCTTGTCGCGCATGCCGGCCATGTGTTCGGCCAGGATGACGTCCTTGTTGCCGGTGGTGGTGATGAAGATGTGGCCTTCGCTGAGAACGGACTCCAGCTTCGCCACCTGGTAGCCGTCCATGGCTGCCTGGAGTGCGCAGATGGGGTCGATTTCGGTGACGATGACACGCGATCCTTGGCCACGGAAGGCCTCGGCGGCGCCCTTGCCGACGTCGCCATAGCCACAGACCACTGCCACCTTGCCGCCCATCAGGACGTCTGTGGCGCGGTTGATGCCGTCCGGCAGTGAGTGGCGGATGCCGTATTTGTTGTCGAATTTGCTCTTGGTGACGGAATCGTTGACGTTGATGGCCGGGAAGAGCAGCTTGCCCTGTTCCGCCAGCTGGTAGAGACGGTGGACGCCGGTGGTGGTCTCCTCGGTGACGCCGCGGAGGCCGGAACCGATCCCGGTCCAGCGCTTCGGATCCTCCTGCAGGGACGCACGGAGCACGTCAAGGAAGATCCGGCCTTCCTCGGATTCGTCGGACGCTGCTGAAGGCACGGCACCCAGGGCCTCGAACTCAACGCCCTTGTGGACCAGCATGGTGGCGTCGCCGCCGTCGTCCAGGATCATGTTCGGGCCCAGGTCCGGCTCCGTGTCCGCTCCGGGCCAGACGAGGATCTGCTGGGCAGTCCACCAGTATTCCTCGAGGGTCTCACCCTTCCAGGCGAACACGGGAACTCCCTGCGGATCCTCCACAGTCCCCTTGCCGACGACAACTGCTGCGGCGGCCTCGTCCTGGGTGGAGAAAATGTTGCAGGAAGCCCAGCGGACCTCGGCACCGAGTGCGGTGAGGGTTTCGATGAGGACGGCGGTCTGCACCGTCATGTGCAGGGAACCGGCAATCCGGGCGCCCTTCAGCGGCTGGGTAGGTCCGAACTCGTCCCGGAGGGACATCAGGCCGGGCATCTCGTGCTCAGCGAGGCGGATCTGGTGCCGGCCGGCCTCTGCCAGCGAGATGTCAGCTACCTTGTAGTCAAATGTCATGGGATTCCTTTGCTCTGTCCTGCCGCGGCGACGGCGATGAGGTAGCCGCGGGTTTTGCATCTGGCGGGTTTGCGTCTGTGGGATGTTGCGGGCGCAGGCAGTTGCGCAGGCGCCGGGGGCGGGACTGGTCAGGCGGTTCCGGCGTCACTCTGCCGGGAATCGTGCTGGTCCGAGCCGGCAGCATTGGCCGCCGGGCGAAGTTCCGGCGGCAGCAGCAGCGGGATGCCGTCCTCGATCGGGTAGCGCAATTTCACGCCGGAATCCCCTGCCGCCGTCGAGACAAGTTCGTCGTCCTCCTGGATCAGGTGGGATCCGGTGACGGGACACCGCAGGACGGACAACAGTTCAGGACTGAGCTTTGGCATGGGTTGATGCTCCCGAAAGGGGCGCGTTCGCGCCGTTGGCTGACTGATTAGCAGGTTCCAGCCTACCGCCAGATGGGTGTCAGGAGGGTTCGCGCAGCACCCGCAGGTGCCCCCGCCGGGTGCCTTCTGTTCCGGCCGGTGCTTCCAGCGCTGAATGCGATGAACGCTGGGTTTGGGCGGGCTGGGACTTTGGCGGCTGCGCTGCTGCTTCGCGGACGGCATTTGCCAGCGCGAGGAGATCGTCCGGTCCGGGCTGCTGCGGGCTTGTTGGCATGGCGAGCCGATGGACTTCCCAGCCGCGCGGAACCGTCAGCGAGCCGGCATGCTGCTCGCACAAATCGTAACAATGGGGCTCGGCGTAGGTGGCAAGCGGACCCAGGACTGCAGTGGAGTCTGCATAGACGTACGTCAAAGTAGCCACCGCTGACTGACGGCAGGCTGACCTCGAACATTGACGGATAGCTCCCACGACATCCCAGACTACTCGCTGTCCCCGGCCGTTCGGCGTATTTAGGCACTCTCGCCGCGCCAGCGCCGGAACAGCGGATTGTGTCGCGTAAATCTTCGGCCGGGTTTAGAGTCAATGTATGCAGTCATCGAACCATGATTCAGCTTTTACGGTCCGGTTGGCTGACCCGGATGTCCGCAGTGGAGAGACGGGTTTGGGGTCACCGGGCCGGAGCTTCGCGATGCGCCGCCGGAACCGCCACGGCCGCGGCCTGCGCGGCGAGCTGATGTTGCCCACGCACCCCGGCTACCGGACGCGGTCCGACAGGTTTGATGACATGGTGCTGGATTCGGCACAGCGGCTCCACGATATCTGGGGCAAAACCCTCGATGGCGTCCGCTTCGCGGTGGACGAGATACCACCGCAGCTGGAGCAGCTGGTTGCCGACGCCTCGCCGCCGCCCATGGGCGCCTACACCGCCGCCACGGCAGAGGAAGGCCCGGTGATCACCTTGTACCGCCGGGTGGTGGAACAGGGCTGCGCCACCCGTGAGGAACTTCAGGACCTGGTTCACGACGTCGTGGTGGAGCACACCGCCGAAATGCTGGGCGTAGCGCCCGAAACGCTGGACCCGGTCTACCGGCGCCGGTACTGACTCCACGGTGTGCCGGTACTGACTCCACAATGTACTGACCCCCACGCGGGCTCCAGTTGCCCGCTGCCGGATGCTGCTTTCTGTGCGGGTCAGTAGCCGAGAATAACCGGCACCTTTTCCTGGCCTGTTGCCGCCGGCATAAAGGCCAGCGTGGAAACGTCTTCCCGGCCCTCCTGCTGCAGCAGCAGGGCGCCGTAGGCGGCGTCGCCCGAAGCCGAGACCACGTAGCCCACTACATCCGACTCCTCCACTTTTTCGGGAACCTTGATCGACGTGGTGGTGCCGCCGGCGACGTCCGCAGTAGCGGCCGCCCGGATCTTGCCGTCCGCCGTAATGGCGGCGTAGGAAATAGTGGCCCGGTTCTCCAGGACGCCGAATACCAGCGTGCGGTCCCCGCCCTGCGGCACCGGCACCACGTGCTGGCTTCCCAGCCGGACCCCGGAAGCTGCCCATGCAACGTCCAATGCTTTGTCGCTGCTCAGGCCGCGCGTGACCCGGGCCGCGGCCACGAAGGAGACATCCGAACTGGTGGACACCGTGTAGTGGCCGGCAGGGACGCCGGCCAGCGAAACCTCGGTGACGGCACCGGCTTTTGCGGTCACAACGCCTCCCCCGGGCAGGGCTTTTTGCCCGTCGCGGCCGAAGAGCTTGACCTCCACCACAGCATCGGCAGAGCCGGGAACTGTCAGGGAGAGAGTGGGCCCGGCGTCGTCGAAGCCGCCTGCCCCGGTGACCGCGGCGATTCCTGCGGCATCCTGGATGTCCACCCCGGTCATGACCTGACGGGCTGCCGGCGCCGCCCCCGGTGCAATGAAGTCGACGCCACCGGGCGTCAGTCCCCGCAGGACACTCTGCTGGATGGCCGCCGCCACCGGACCGCCGGCGCTGCGGACATGGACGGTGAGCTGCTCTTCACCCGGAGCGAGGCCGGCCAGAACAATGGAGCGGGTGGTTCCCGGCGCCACCAGCAGTCCCCTGCTGCCTGGGGCCTGGATCTGGCCTTGGCCACCGAAGAGCTCCAGGCTGACGGTGGCCGGTGTGCTCGAGGCATTACTGAGGACCAGCACCGAAGTGCGGCCTACCGTGGTGCTGGCACCGCCGAGCCAGTGGTCGTTGGCCGGCGCCTGGCAGTTGGCCGCAGCGGACCCTTGGAGGTCCCCGTCAGTGGCCGTGAACTTCTGGACGCCAGCGGCTGAGGGTTTCATCCCTTCCAGGGCATCGGCCCCCAGGACGGTGGGGCTTTCAACTTTTCGCCCGGCGAGCACCCCAGCAACCAGGTCCTGCGGGCCTGTGCCCTCTCCGGGCTGCCCGCCGCCCTTGGCGATCTCGACGGCGGCAGTTCCGTCGAGCGCGGACAACCGGCTGCCGGGCATCACACCGCCGGGGGCACTCAGGACAGCGCCTGTGACAGCGCTGTTGGCTGTGGCTGATTCAGGGCTGAACTGCGGGTCAGTGCCCGCTTCCGTACCTTCGAGCAGGCGCGCCGGCCCTGGACACACGCCCAGGCTGGCGCCGGCCGGGACAGTTGCCAGCGACGCCGGAATGCTCCGGCTCCCGGCTGGCTCCGGTGCGATCGACCCGGCAGCGACGATCCCGCCGGCCGCGGCCACTATCAGCAAGGCAGAGGCCAACCCTGCCAGCGCCTCCCGGCTGAGGGTACGGCGGGCCGGGGTCCGTGGCTGGCCGACGGCGTCATCAGCCACCGGCGCGTCTGCAACGGACGTGTCAGCCGCGGCCACCTCGGCGGGGGGTGCGTCGTTATGCATTCTGGTGTTCCTTACGCAAAGATCCCTCGTCACGGGACAGACCCGTGTTGGGCCGGCGGGCCGGCATGGGGATGGCAAGCATCACGGTCAGTCCGATCACCGTGATCTGGGCGATCCCGGCCCACAGGGCCCAGGGGACGTCGTAGCGGATGGTCAGCTGCCCGGCAGACGCCGGCAGGGTGAATGCCTGCGCAGGGCCGGAGGTGGTGGCCGTAAGCTTCCGCCCGTCCAACCAGGCGCTCCAGCCGGGATCGGCCCGTTCTGCCAGCACCACCAGCCGGCCTTCCGGTCCTTCAGCGACGGCAGTATCGACGTCGTCGTACCTGGATGGCACCAACGCAACAGTGGCGCCGGCCCCGTCAACTATCCGGACACGGTGGGCAACATCGGCAGGCTGCAGCGTGGGCTGGTTCAGCGGGGTGATGCGCCACAGCCAGCCGACGTCGGTCTGCCCCACGGCAACGAGCCCCGGCACGGCGTCCATCCTGCTTGCCGTGAGCTGTGCGGCGGTATCGGCAGAGCGCAGCACCACGAACCCGGCCCCCAGCTTTTCGAGCGCAGGCCGGGGGTCCACGCCCTGGCCCGCTACCAGAGTGGCTACAACGCTACGGATGGAGGCTGTGACGTCGTCGTCCTCCCTGACGGTTTCCTGGCCGGGGGCGCCCATGATGTTCCGGGCTGCGGCAATGGCCGAAAGGCTGTCCAGCGTGGTCCCGGCACCGCGCATCAGGGCGGCATCAAAGGTGCCGTTCTCCCGGGTGCTGATCAGAAGTGTGCGGGTCTGCTCGGGGCCGGTGCCGCGGTCGATGGCGGTAGCTGGAAGGGTCCGCGCGCTACCGGCCTCCACCAGGCGCTGTGCCCCAAGCGCCGGGCCGGACGGCACCTCGGTCACCGGAGCTGCAGCGGTGGACCGGAGCATGTTCTGGGCGGACCAGACCGCCATGCCGGCCAGTGGCCCGGCGAGCAGTACCACCATTGCCAGGGCGGTGGCAGAGCGCAGCGCCACATTGCGCCTGGTTCTTGTTGAGGTTGCTTTGTCTGCGGCGTCAAGCAAACGCTCGGCGCCAATGAGCGCGGCACCCAGCAGGGCGAACCCTGCGGCGGAGACAGCCGGGCCGGTGAAAGGGGTTACCAGGGTATCCGCGTTGGCAGCTGTGGCGATGTGCCCTGTGAGCCAGGATCCGGCAAGAATAATCAGTGCTGCCGCCCAGAGAACGCGTGCCGTGCGGGTCCTCTTGCCTGGCACAAACAGGGCCGCGACGGCAAGGAGCAGGACCGGTACCGCTATCAGCAACGCGAGCAGGAGTGCCCACGGGATCGCTTGGCCGCTGAAGAACGGCAGGCCGTAAAGCCCGCCTGACGGGGAGAAAAGCAGGGGCTGGCCCAGAAGCTGCTGCCATAAGGGAGCGGCTTCGAAACCCACGGGAAGGCCCGGATCGGCGAGCAACGCCCGTGGCCGGTCGATGGCTGAAAGTCCAAAGGGAATGAAAAGCGCGGCACTGGGAAACAGGGCCCACCAGACTGTCCGGCCCCTGCGGCCAAGCATCAGTCCGCAGATAACAATAATCGCGGCGGCGGGGATCAGCAGGGAAGGAGCGGACGCGGCTACAACAGCAAGCGCCAGCCCCGCCGCGGCAGCTGCCGTCCAGGAGGGCATGCCGTTGATTCCGGGCCGTGCAGGCGGTTTTTCGGTGAAACGCCGCTCGCCGGGGACCGGAACCGCAAACCGGCCGTGACCCACCGCCGAGCCGGTGGCGCGCAGGAGGGCGAGGACGAGCAAAGGAATCATGAGATGGGCCACCAGTGCGCCAACACGTCCCTGGTTCAGGGCAACGTGCAGGGCAGGGGCGGCAGCCCAGAAAAGAGCGGCCACGAACCGGAAGCGTCGCCGGAGCGTCAGCGCGCCGGCAGCAAACCAGGCCGTCAGTCCGGACAGCGGAGCCGCGAGCAGCAGCAGCCAGCCCATGGCTGCGTTGGCATCTCCCCCGCCGAGCAGCCCCAGGATCCACAGAACGTAGCCGAACGGGTCTCCCCTTCCGGGAAGGCCGGCCCCCAGGCTGATCCACCAGCTGGAGGCGTGATGCCAGATTTCGCCCAGCGTGGCGGAGACCGGAATGAGTCCGCCGCCGGAAACTGCCTCGGTGCGGAACAGCCCGCTGAGCGCAAGCAGGGAGGCTGCTGAGGCGATGATGAATGCCGCGAGTGCGCCGGTCCCCACCCAGCCCCGCTCGCTGGTGGTCAGCGCGGCGAAGTCGTCCGCTGAATCGCCGGTGGGCTGGTTTGCGAGGGGGTCCTGAACGAGGCCGTCCGGGGTGGAGTTGTCAGCGCCGAGGGCCTCCATCAGGGAACGTCGGTGGTTCCAGACTTCCCGCCGGGGAGTCTGCAGCTTCTGAATGACCGAGCGCCGGATCCGCCGCGTCCGGGCTGCCGTCCGCCGCGCCTTGGCCACAGCACGGGGCCGCGCCAGCGCAGCGAAGGTGGCCACGAGCTGGGAGAAACCGTGACCCGGATCCTTGACCGCGATGCTGAGTACAAGTTTGAAAATGCTGCCAAGGAGCGCACCGGCTGCGTGAACCGGAACCTTCCACAACGGGGCGTGCTTGAGGCGGAGGTGGACCTGGGCCTTGCGGGCAGCTGAAGGGTTGCCCTGTCCGTGGGGCCGGTGCGCCACATGGAACATTCTGGCCGTGGGGACCACCACAACGCGGTGCCCGGCCAGGCGGTTGCGCCAACAGAAGTCGACGTCGTCGCCAGTGCCCGGCAGGGCGGGATCGAATCCCCGCAGGTGCTCCCAGATGTCCCGGCGTACCAGCATGCCGGCAGAATTCACCGCGAAGGTGTCAGTCCGGCCGTTGTATTGCCCCTGATCGAGTTCGTCGGCATCAATGAGGGTGAGCCGCTCCGCCCAGCGGCTGGTGGAGAGCCCGACGTCGATGAGCCGCCGCCCTGAGTGCCAGTCCAATTGCTTGCAGCCGGCGACGGTCACCGACGGTGCGCGTTCCACAGCAGTCAGCAGTTCGGCGAGCGCTTCCGGCGCCGGTGCTGAATCATCATGCAGCAGCCAGATCCATTGCGTCCCGGCGCTTTCGTGCCCACCGTCCCACGGTGAGAGTGATGTGAGTCCGGCCCTGACGGCGCCACCCATTCCGCTTTTGCCGTGCGGAAAGCTGGTCACGTTATCTTCGCCGAAGGCGCCCTTAAGGAGCGCGGCGGAGTCATCCCGCGATCCTGTATCCACTCCGATGAAGGAATCCGCGGGCCGGGTCTGGCCCGCGAGGGCAGCCAGGGTTCTGGGGAGATAGGCACTGCCGTTGTGGGAAACCACAACGGCAGTGACATGCACTTCCTTAAGAATTAGATTGCTCGCTTCCTTAGCCGCCGGCGCTCACGCTCGGACAGGCCTCCCCAGATGCCGAACCGTTCGTCATTCGCCAGCGCATATTCAAGGCATTGGGACCGGACGTTGCAGGCACCGCAGACTTTTTTGGCGTCCCGTGTGGAGCCGCCCTTCTCCGGGAAGAAGGCTTCGGGATCCGTCTGCGCACACAATGCGTCAGTCTGCCAGCCGAGTTCGCCTTCGTCGTCAAAGTCCTGCCTGAACGGCAGTCCGATCCACACCGGCTGCGTGATGGTGTCTGCGGTACGCAGTTCCATCGGGGGGTCCAGGTCGTCATCGTCCTGGCCATGGCCGCCGTCGAGCAGTGCTTCGTGTGCCGCCAGGAAGGCCGTGGCCTGGTCCTGGCCTAAGTCTGTGGCGTTGCGGTTGTAACGGTCCGCGGCGCCAGGATCGGCGGGATCCACGTACCAGTCACTCGGTACGCCGCGTGAGCGGTATTTGGCCGTTGCCTCACCGGCGACGACAGCATCTTCATGGATACGCTCTGCTTGCCCCATGCGACCCTCCTGAAAGTTGCAGCCTCTGCCTGGATCCCTGAGCACTCGGTTGTGTGCCTGTATTTACGCAGTGGCCTTAGGTATCTAATTACACGTGTGTAACTACAGCCGCGTCAAGCCGCGGAGGGATAATAATCAACTTTCTGTTCCAACCCCGGGCACGCCACGCCCGGGGATTTTCCACAAGCCGGGCGCGTCGGGCCGGAACGGGTCCGTCAGGAAGCCCCTGATCGCCAAAATCCCCTGATTTGCGGCAGAAAGTACAGGCAACGGCCTAGTAAGACAAATGGAGTGACGAATCAAGGTGAGGAAGATCACAGCTGGCGTGCGTGGCAAGATGTAGCCATGAGCATCCCTGCTGTGCAACTGATGAATTCCCTGCGTTCCGGCCACGCCACGTCCCCCCGCCTGACGTGGTACGGCCCGGACTCGGAGCGTGTTGAACTTTCCGGCAGGGTCCTGGATAACTGGGTGGCAAAAACCAGCAACCTTCTCCAGGATGAACTGGATGCCGAGCCGGGGATGCGGCTCAGCATCTCCCTCCCGGCCCATTGGAAGTCACTGATCTGGGCGCTTGCCGCCTGGCAGGTGGGCATGGAGACAATCCTTGACGGGGGCGACGCCGAACTGCTGGTGACTGACAACCCTGGGACCGTCGCAGGAAAGCACGACGCCGTAATCGCCGTGGCGCTGCCTGCCCTTGCGATGCGGTGGCCGGGGGAACTTCCTGCCGGAATCATCGACTTCGCCTCCGAGGTCCGCATGCATGGGGATGTTTTCCTCGCCCACAGTGACCCGTCCCCGACTGGCTGCGCGGTGCAGGGACACAACGGCCAGCGGCACCTTCACCAGGACCTGATCACGGGCTTTGCCACCCCGCACGGCGACGGTGTCCGCCTGCTGGTCCCCGCCGCTGACGGCCTCGAAACCGCACTGGCAAACTCGCTCGGCGCCTGGACCAACGGCGGCTCGGTGGTGCTGGTGCATCCGGAAGTGGAACTGACAGACAAGCTTCTGGCGGCGGAACGGGTCCAGGGCGAGTAGACGTCCCCCGCGAGTAGACGTTCCCGGCGAGTAGAGCCCGAACCCGCAGTAGAAACCGAACCCGCTAAGGCTGGCGGTGCCTTTCGGTTTCCTCTTCGGCCGGCTCCCCGTACTGGGCGGCCACAGGAGCAGGGGCTTTCCCATGATGGTGCGGCTCGATGAGTTCGTGGTCGTGGGAGAACTCCGGCTCCTGATCCAGTTCTTCGTTGAAGACCCAGAACCGGTACGCGAAGAACCGGAAGATTGTGCCGAGTACCAGGCCCACCACGCTGCCTGCAATGAAGAGGGAGGGTTTGTCGTTCAGCTCAAGAATGTACTTGGCAAACCAGACGCAGCCCGAGGCGATCAGCAGGCCCACCACGTTCATCACGGCAAAAAGCGCTGCTTCGCGGGCCACGTTGGCCTGTTTCCGGTGCCGGAACGTCCAGTAGCGGTTCGCAACCCAGGAGAAGATGCTGGCCACTACTGTGGCCAGGGCCTTGGCCCACACCTCGCTCCCGTGCATGGGGCCGGTGAACAGCCAGATGAAGACCGCCGAGTCAATGACGAATGCCACACCGCCGACGGCACCGAATTTGGCCACCTCGCGCCAAAAGAGCGAGGCCAATCCCCGTATTCGATCTGCAAGTGAGCTAAGCATGACCCTCCAAGGCCGTCCGATTATGGGCCACACGGCCAGAGGTCCATTTTAGCCCCGAATCGGGGGTACCGGCCCCATCCCCCCGGTAGGAAGGGTGCAGGATTACCCGAAATTCAGCCCCCGCGACGTCTGAAAGCCGGGATCCCTTGAGCTTTTCTGTAGGCTGGCATATGTGACTTTTCCAGTAATCGGCGTGGTTGGCGGCGGCCAGCTCGCGCGCATGATGGCCCCTGCCGCCACCGCCCTTGGCTTTGAACTCCGTGTCCTCGCTGAGGCGGAGGACGTTTCGGCAGTGTCTGCTGTATCCACTTCGCCGGTGGGTGACTACAAGGACCTGCAGACGCTCCTCGATTTCGCGGACGGCCTGGACGTGATGACGTTTGACCACGAACACGTCCCTACTGACCACCTCCGCGAGCTTCTGGCAGCGGGCGTTAACGTGCAGCCCGGCCCGGACGCCCTGGTCAACGCACAGGACAAACTGGTGATGCGGGCGGCCATAGACAACCTGGGTTTGCCTAACCCCACCTGGGCTTCGGTTGAGGATGTGGCCGCGCTGGTGGACTTCGGCGATAAAACAGGCTGGCCTGTGGTTCTCAAAATGCCCCGCGGCGGCTATGACGGCAAGGGTGTGCGGATCATTGACTCGGCCGACGACGCCGCCGGCGCGGCTGAGTGGTTCGAGGCCATGAGCCCGCTCCTCGCCGAGGCGAAGGTTGACTTCAGCCGCGAACTGTCCGCTTTGGTGGCCAGGACTCCCGGCGGGGAAGCCCGCGCGTGGCCGGTGGTGCACACGATCCAGGTGGACGGTGTGTGCGACGAAGTCATTGCTCCTGCCCTTGGCATCCCCCTGGAAGTTGCGGCCGCGGCCGAGGACGCCGCCTTGCGGATCGCCAGTGAGCTCGGCGTGACCGGGGTGATGGCGGTGGAGCTTTTCGAAACTCCGGGAAGCGGAGCGGGCTTCCTGATTAATGAACTGGCCATGCGCCCCCACAACACCGGCCACTGGACCCAGGACGGTTCGGTGACCAGCCAGTTCGAGCAGCACCTGCGGGCAGTCCTGGACCTTCCACTCGGCGCCACAGACGTGCTGGGCCCGGTGGTGGTCATGAAGAACTTCCTGGGCGGCGAAAACCAGGACCTGTTCTCCGCCTTCCCTGCCGCCCTCGCCAGCGAGCCTGCAGCCAAGGTCCATTGCTACGGCAAGTCGGTCCGCCCAGGCCGGAAGATTGGCCATGTCAACCTTGTGGGCAGCTCCACCGCTGACGTTGACTCAGTCCGGCAACGTGCCACCAGGGTGGCCGCCATCATCCGCGACGGCCGGGTGCCGGCTGAAGAAACTGTACGGATTTCCAAGGAGAACGCATGAGCCCCGAAGCCACGTCCGTTGCGTCCGAGTCAACGAATAAACCGCTTGTTGGGCTGGTGATGGGCTCGGATTCGGATTGGCCTGTGATGGAGGCCGCCGCCGATGCGTTGGCTGAATTCGGGATTCCTTTTGAAGCCGACGTCGTCTCCGCCCACCGGATGCCCACTGAGATGATCCGCTATGGGCAGACCGCCCACGAACGCGGGCTGCGGGTCATCATTGCCGGTGCCGGCGGCGCTGCGCACCTTCCCGGTATGCTGGCCAGCGTCACGCCACTGCCTGTTATTGGTGTGCCGGTGCCGCTGAAAACCCTTGACGGCATGGATTCGCTGCTCTCCATTGTGCAGATGCCGGCCGGTGTCCCCGTTGCCACCGTTTCGATTGCCGGCGCCCGTAACGCCGGACTCCTGGCCGTCCGGATCCTGGCCTCCGGCACGGACACCCTCGCCGCATCGCTCCGCGCTGATCTCCTCGACTTCGCGCAAGAACTGAACGACACCGCTACCCGGAAGGGAGCAAACCTCAGGCAGAAAGTCAGTGAAGTATTCGCTGACGGCAACGGTGTTCTCCGGGGCAGCAGCTAAGGTATCCCGAAGATGTCCAGACGCGAACAGCAGCAGCCTCCAGCAGGCGTGTCCATGACCGATCCCGTGCGCTTTCCCTCGGCGGCCTCCGAACCCATGCGGACCAAACGTGGCTTCGTACTGGTCCTCATGACACTCCTGGTTCCGGGCAGCGCCCAGATTGTGGCCGGCGACCGCAGGATCGGCCGCATCGCCCTCCGGGTCACCCTCGCCGTCTGGGCCCTGTTGGTTGCCACCGTGCTGCTGGCGGTTCTGAACCGGTCACTGCTGATCAGCATCCTCACCAACCCCTTCGCTTCCCTGGTGATCATCCTGGTCCTCGTGGCGCTCGCGCTGGGGTGGGCCCTCCTCTTTATCAATACGCTCCGGCTCATCCGCCCGGTCCTGTTGGCACCCAAAGCCCGTCCCGCCGTCGGCATCGCACTGGTTCTCGCCCTGATCCTGAGCAGCGGCACCCTTGGCTATGCCGCCTACCTGCTCAACGTTGGCCGCAACGCCATCGGCAGCATCTTCTCTGCGGGACCTTCGATCGACCCGGTAGACGGCCGCTACAACTTCCTGATGATGGGTGGCGACGCCGGAGACGACCGTACCGGCCGCCGGCCGGACAGCCTCTCGGTGCTCAGCGTGGACGCCAAGACCGGGCAGACTGCCATCATCTCCGTGCCCCGCAACCTCCAGAACGCCCAGTTCAGCGAGGACTCCCCCATGCGCCAGGTCTACCCGGACGGCTACGACTGCGGCGACGGGTGCCTCATCAACGCCATCAACACCGAAGTCACCAACGAGCACGCCGATCTCTACCCCGGTGTCGCCGACCCCGGCGCCCAGGCCACGCTGGAGGCAGTCTCCGGGAGCCTTGGCATCACGGTCCAGGCGTACGTTCTGGTGGACATGGACGGTTTCGCCAAGCTCATCGATGCCATGGGCGGCATCAAGATCAAGGCCGGTGGCTGGGTTCCGATCAGCGGCGAAACCATCGATGAGGCCAGTGGCATCCACGGCATGCCGCTGGGCTGGATCCCGGCCGGCGACAATACGCTGGACGGCTACCACGCCCTTTGGTACGGCCGCTCGCGCGAATTCGTTGACGACTACGCACGGATCGCCCGCCAGCAGTGCGTGCAGCAGGCCATGCTCAAGCAACTGGATCCGGCCACACTCCTCTCGAAGTTCGAGGACATCGCCAGTGCCGGTACCAAGGTGGTGGATTCGAACATCTCCTCCACTCAACTGGGCAGTTTTGTGGACCTGGCCATCAAGGCCAAGGGCCAGGAGGTCAAGCGCCTCACCATCGGGCCGCCCGATTTTGACGTCTCCTTCTCGACGGTCCCGGACTTCGAGGTCATCCACGGCAAAGTGGACCAGCTGCTCGCTTCCGCGTCAGGGCCCCAGGCCGCTGCGCAGCTCGACTCCATGGTCCAGGCTTCAGCAACGGGCGGACGCCTCCAGGCGTCAGGCCCGCTCCAGCCGGCTGCCCTGCCGGGTGGCGGCTGGTCCCCCGCCCAGCAAACGCCGGCCCCGTCGTCGGACTTCACGCCCGTCACCACAACGCCCGACGGCGAGCCGATCACCGAGGAGTTGCTGAACCAGCTCAAGCGCCAGGGCGACGAACAATCGCTCCGCGCGTTGGTAGCCACGAACGGCCAGTGCGCCCCGCTCTAAGTGCTTTCCGTTCGCCGCTGACAGACTCCCCCTGTTCGCCCCATAGACCTGACGACACGTAGACCTGAAGACCAGAATGGACACCGGCTGTGTACGAAATCGAAAACGCCCTCCGCGATTACGCCTGGGGCTCCACCACGGCTATCGCCGGCCTGCTGGGACGCCCGGAGTCCGGCAACCCTGAAGCCGAGCTCTGGATCGGCGCCCACCCCGGCGACGCTTCCTTGGTCCGCCGGCCTGATGGCTCTGACATTCCGATGGATGAGCTCATCGCCGAAGATCCGGAGCATTTCCTGGGCAGCGAATCTGTTGCAGAGTTTGGCCCGCGGTTGCCCTTCCTGACCAAGATCCTTGCCGCCTCCCAGCCCCTATCGCTCCAGGTTCATCCCAGCATTGAGCAGGCCACAGCCGGCTATGCCCGGGAGAACGCAGCAGGTGTTCCCCTGGATGCGCCGCACCGGAACTACCGCGATGAGAACCACAAACCGGAAATGATCTTCGCGCTGACCCCGTTCGAGGCGCTGTGCGGATTCCGGGCACCAGGAGAGACCAGGAAGATCCTGCTTCGGCTTGCCGCGTCCTTTGACCTTGTGGAGACGGAGATCCCGCCGCTACTGGTAGCCCTGCTTGCGGATCTCGCCGATCCCGACGAAGGCAACGGCCTCCGGAAAGCCTTCGAGCGGCTGATCCAGGGCGGAGAGGCAGTTTCGCACGCAACCGCCATGGTGGCCGCCGTCCTGATTTCCGGTGCTCCCCTCACGCCGTACCAAGCAGAGCTGTCCACCGTGGTCAGCCTGAACGAGAAGTATCCCGGAGATCCGGGCGTCCTGATCTCGCTGCTGCTTAACAGGATTTCCCTGGCACCTGGCGAGGCTGTCTACCTGCCGGCCGGAAACGTGCACGCCTACCTGCATGGCCTGGGCGTGGAGGTCATGGCCTCTTCGGACAACGTGCTCCGCGGCGGCCTGACGCCCAAGTTCATCGATATTCCCGAACTCCTGCGCACCGTCGATTTCAAGCCGGTTGCCGTTCCGATGCTCACCCCGGAGGTTTCCGGCCTTGGCCAGGAGCTCTATCAGCCGCCCTTCCGGGAGTTCCAGCTTCAACGGATCGAACTGTCCCCCGGCGGCGCGCCGGTTCCGCTGGCGCAGGCCGGTGCCGCCGTCGTGATTGTGGTTCAAGGAGCCATCTACCTGGACTCCCCCAAGGGAGACCTGCAACTGGACCAGGGCGCCAGCGCCTTCCTGCCGGCCTCCGAAGCGCCGGTCAATGTCCACTCCGTTGTCGGGTCGGCGGAAACGGCCATTGCGTTTGCCGTGACCACGTCCATGAAGGCCTGACCGGTGGAATATTTTCTGCAGACGCCGGCATGGGCGGACACACTGTCCTCCCTCGGCCGCACCGTCCACCGGCAGTCCGGCCCCGGCTGGAGCTTCCTGGCAGTTGAGGAGAAGAACGCCGCCGGCAAGGTGCTGTACGCCCCTTATGGGCCGGTTGCCTCCTCAGCTGCCGCGTTCGACGCCGCCCTTGCCGCCTTGGTGGAAACGGCGCGTTCCTGCGGCGCTGTGTTTGTCCGCATTGAGCCTGTTTCTGCAGGACTTGAGCTAACGTCCGCAGCTGCGGAGCTGACCCGGCGGGGCCTGCGGCCCGCCCCGGTGAACCAGCAGCCCGAGCTCACATGGATTGTTGACCTCGACCGGGATTTCAAGGAAGTCCTGGCGGAGATGAAGCCGGTCAACCGGAACCTCTACCGGAACATCCACAAAAAAGGCGTCACGTTCCGGACCTCCCAGGATCCGGACGAGATCGGGATCCTGCTCAACTTCCTCCACATGACAGCCCGCCGCAACGGCTTCAAGCCCCAAAGCGACGAGTACCTGACCCAGGTAGCAGCATCCCTGATGCCGGCCGGCGCGGCGACGCTGTTCGTTGCCGAACTGCACGGCGAACCCATTGCAGCGGCACTGGCCTACGATTCCGCGGACACCCGCACGTATGCCCACGCAGCCCTCGATGACACCCACCGGAAGCTCAGTGCCGGAATTCCGCTCCTGGTCACGCTGATGGCCGATGCCAAGGACCGTGGGCTGAAGCACGTGGACCTGTGGGGGGTGGCTCCGGCTGACGTGCCCGATCACAAATGGGCAGGATTCACTGCGTTCAAGAAGTCCTTCGGCGGCTACGAGGTGGCGTACCCGGGCACCTGGGACCTTCCGGTGAAGAAGCTCCGCTACAGCGCCTATCAGCTGGCCCGCCAAGTGCGGGACAGGATGGTCTCGCTCAAATCGGCTCTTCGCGCGCGGATGGCCAAGTAACAGCGCGTTTCATCTGACCCAACGCCAGAGGCCCCGGATCCGTGTGGATCCAGGGCCTCTGGTATTTACGGCCGGGGGCCGGTCAGTTCTTGCGGGCGTAGCCCTCCCACTTGCTGGCCTGGTGCTCGCCGTCAACAAAGCGGATGGTGCCGGACTTGGAGCGCATCACGATGGACTGCGTCAGGACCGTGTTCTTGGAGTAGCGAACACCCTTGAGGAGGTCGCCGTCGGTGATGCCGGTAGCCGCGAAGTAGCAGTTGTCGCTGGAGACGAGATCGTTGGTGGAGAGCACGCGGTCCAGGTCGTGGCCGGCGTCGATGGCCTTCTGCTTCTCGTCATCGCTGGTGGGCCAGAGGCGGCCCTGGATAACGCCGCCCAGGGACTTGATGGCGCAGGCTGCAACGATGCCTTCCGGCGTGCCGCCGATCCCCATCAGGGCGTCAACGCCGGTACCGGAACGGGCTGCGGCGATAGCACCTGCGACGTCGCCGTCCATGATGAACTTGGTGCGCGCACCGGCTTCGCGGATCTCTTCAACCAGCGGGCGGTGGCGGTCGCGGTCCAGGATCATGACGTTGAGCTGGTTGACCTTCACACCCTTGGCCTTGGCGATCAGGTGCAGGTTCTGCTTCACAGGGAGGCGGAGGTCAACCATGTCGGCGGCTTCCGGACCCGTAACGAGCTTCTCCATGTAGAAGACGGCGGAGGGATCGAACATCGAACCACGCTCAGCCACGGCCAGAACAGCAAGGGCATTGTTGATACCCAGCGCGGTCAGGCGCGTTCCGTCGATGGGGTCCACCGCGACGTCGCACTCGGGGCCGGTGCCGTCGCCAACGTGTTCGCCGTTGAACAGCATGGGTGCTTCGTCTTTTTCGCCTTCGCCGATGACCACAACGCCGTTGAAGTGGACGGTGCCAAGGAACGAGCGCATGGCGTCGACGGCGGCGCCGTCGGCTTTGTTCTTATCGCCGAAGCCCACCCAGTGGCCACCGGCGATGGCCGCGGCTTCGGTGACGCGGACAAGTTCGAGTGCAAGGTTGCGGTCCGGCTCGTCGATTCCCACAGCCAGGGACGGGGAAATCGTGGAATACTGCTGGGTCATGGGCGTAGGTGACACGTAAACCTCTTCTTCGAGTGGCGATCATTGGACCCGCTCGGCCGGATTCAGCCATGCGGTGATTCCTCTGGTACTGATCATAGTCGCGGCGCCATCTTCCGGGCGCGCCATGACGCGGCCCCGCAACATGGGGCCTTCGCCGGACTGCCGTTCCCGAATATGAGTTGAGTCCGAACATGCGCGACTATAGAGGGGTGAGCGAAATGCAGGAAAAAACCAGCCCCGGACCAGATCCCACCGACTCCGGACGCCAACACGGGGATGTCAACGCGGGTGAACCCGGCCCCGTACGCCCCGTCATTCCGGCTGCCGCCGCGAAGCGGGCCAATGCATCCGTGATCGGCATGGTCATTGCCCTGCTGGTCAGCATCGCCGCATTCCTGCCCATCGTCTTGATGAATCCGCTTCCCAAGAGCGACGGCTTCCGGCCGGAGATCAACGTCAGCGAGGTGGCCCGGAACGCCACCGATGTGGCCGGATTCACACCGGTGGCACCGGATACGGGCAACACGTTCACTTCCAACTACGCACGCTGGGAGTCGGGCACCGGCAGCGGCGTCCCCACCTGGGAAGTGGGCTTCCTGACGCCCAAGGAGTCCTTCATCGGCCTGGTCCAGACCCGTCAGCCCAACCCCACCTGGCTTGTCCAACTGACCAAGAGCGCCCCCGTCACAGGAACACGCAGCGCCGGCGGCCAGGAATGGGAACTGCGGGACACGGGCAAAGGCGAGAAGTCCATGGTGCTTGAGTACCGCGGCACCACCGTTGTCCTGACGGGAGTCGCGCAGCTGGACGAATTCGCTGTCCTGGCCGCCGCCGTCGTGAAGTCCATGGAGGGCAGCCCGGCCGTCACAGTTTCACCCTCCGCCAGCACCGCACCGTAAAGTAGGCGCGTGGCTACCTACCTCACCCCTGCACTTGCCTGGCGCCGTCTGCGCGAAGGCAACGAACGTTTTGTCAACGGCGAGTCCTCGCACCCGAACCAGGATGCTTCCCGCCGGTCCTCACTCGTGGAGAACCAGCATCCGTTCGCCGTAATTTTCGGCTGCTCCGACTCCCGGCTCGCCGCTGAAATCATCTTCGACCTTGGCCTCGGCGATGCCTTTGTGGTTCGCACAGCCGGCCAGGTCATTGACGACGCCGTCCTGGGGTCTTTGGAGTACAGCGTCAGTGTTCTGGGCGTTCCGTTGATCGTGATCCTGGGACACGACAGCTGCGGAGCAGTCAGCGCCACCAAGGATGCCGTGGAGACCGGGCAGATGCCGACCGGCTTCATCCGGGACCTCGTCGAGCGGATCACCCCCTCGGTGCTGACGTCCCTGCGCAATGACCAGCACGAGGTCAATGACATGGTGGTGGAGCACACCAAGCAGACTTCCCAGCGCCTCGTGGACAGCTCCCGTGTGATTTCGGACGCAATCGAAAAAGGCCGGGCGGCCGTCATCGGTCTCTCGTACAGCCTCGTCGAAGGCAGGGCGAACGTGGTTTCAGGCATCGGCGAGCTCTAACCACCCACTCACGCGCCGCCCGTAGCATGCGGTTCACGGTTTTAGCCCCGGCTGCCAATCGCCCTAAGCTAGCCCCATGACTTCCACTGAAGAATTCCGCATTGAACACGACACGATGGGCGAAGTCCGCGTCCCCGTGAACGCCCTGTACCGTGCACAGACGCAGCGTGCAGTTGAGAACTTCCCCATTTCCGGCAAGACCCTGGAGCGCGCCCACATCGAGGCGCTCGCCCGGGTCAAGAAGGCTGCTGCCCAGGCCAACGCTGAACTGGGAGTGCTCGACGGCGAGCTCGCCAAGGCAATTGCAGACGCTGCCGATGAGGTAGCCGCCGGCAAGTACGACGGTGACTTCCCGATCGACGTCTTCCAGACCGGTTCCGGCACGTCCTCGAACATGAACACCAACGAGGTTATTGCCGAGTTGGCCAGCCGCGCGCTCAAGGCCGCCGGAAGCGACAAAGTTGTCCACCCGAACGACCACGTCAACGCCTCGCAGTCCTCCAACGACGTCTTCCCCACGTCCGTTCACGTTGCCGCCACCTCGGCCCTGATCAACGACCTCATCCCGGCACTGGGCTACCTGGCCGAGTCGCTGGAGCGCAAGGCCGTGGAGTTCAAGGACGTCGTCAAGTCCGGCCGCACCCACCTGATGGACGCCACCCCGGTCACCCTTGGCCAGGAATTCGGCGGCTACGCAGCCCAGGTCCGTTACGGCATCGAGCGGATCAACGCCTCGCTCCCCCGCGTTGCTGAAGTACCGCTGGGCGGCACGGCAGTTGGCACCGGCATCAACACCCCCGCCGGCTTCCCGGAGCGCGTCATCGAACTGCTGGCCACCGACACCGGGCTCCCCCTGACGGAGGCCCGCGACCACTTCGAAGCCCAGGCAAACCGAGACGGCCTCATCGAAGCGTCCAGCCAGCTGCGCAACATCGCGATCTCCTTCATGAAGATCAACAATGACCTCCGCTGGATGGGCTCCGGCCCCAACACCGGCCTTGGCGAAATCGCCATCCCGGACCTGCAGCCGGGCTCCTCGATCATGCCGGGCAAGGTCAACCCCGTCATCTGCGAGGCATCCATCATGGTCTGCGCACAGGTGATCGGCAATGACACCGCCATCGCCTGGTCCGGCACCAACGGCGCCTTCGAACTGAACGTGGGCATCCCGGTCATGGCCGCCAACCTGCTCGAATCAGTCCGCCTGCTGGCCAACACCAGCCGCGTCATGGCCGACAAGATGATCGACGGCATCACCGCCAACGTGGAGCGCGCCCGGTTCCTGGCAGAGGCTTCGCCGTCCATCGTGACTCCCCTGAACAAGTACATCGGCTACGAAAACGCCGCCAAGATCGCCAAGAAGGCTGTCGCTGAAGGGCTCACCATCCGTGAGACCGTCATCTCCATGGGGTTCCTGGAGCGGGGCGAGGTCACCGAAGAGCAGCTGGACACCGCGCTGGACGTTATGTCCATGACGCCCCCCCCCCACTTGGCCTTATCTCCGCCGGTCCGCCGCGGCCCCCCACCCTTCGGGGTTTGGGGGGGGGGCCGGCGTCGTTAACTCGGTTCTACCCGTTCCCATGCGTGTCGCATTCGGCGCGTCGATGAAAATTGCACTCAGGCTGAAATAGTGCAAACATATACTTTGTGAATGAAGGTGCAGTTATAGAAGGCGGGCTCCGCGAGCGTAAGCGCGCGGCGACGCGGGCGGCGATCACCGCCGTCGCGAGGAAACTGACCGCCGAACGGGGCCTGAACGGTTACACGGTGGAAGAAGTGTGCGAGCAGACGGACATTTCCCGCCGAACGTTCTTCAACTACTTCCCCACCAAGGAAGACGCCATCCTCGGTCACGTGGATGACGAAATTCCGAAGGACGTCATTGACGATTTCATTGCCGGCGGCGGGTCAACCGAGCCGGGCGAAGTTTCCCCCACTCTGTTCCAGGACCTGATCGTCCTCTCCCTGAAGCTCTCCGAGAACATGGCCGCCTCCGAGGAGGAGACCCGCCAGCTGATCGGCGTCATCAAGAAGGAACCCCAGCTGATGCTGAGGATCATCGGCGCCACTGAGGAACGCGAGGCCGAATTCGCCCGGGTGCTGGCCCTCCGTGAAGGCGTCGCCCCTGAGCACCCCGTGGTCCAGATGGCAGTGGTCCTGCTGGGAAACATTGCCCGCAAGAGCAGCTGGACCTATTTCTCCGACGGCAATACGCGCCCCTACCGCGAGCTGCTGCTGGAGAACATTGCCGCCGCACGCCAGCTCTTTTCCCAAAACTTTGAAGAACCCGTACCCGCAGAAGGACACTCATGAGCACCACTGTCAGTCCCCAGGCAGCGGCCGGGCCGCTGCTGCTGACCCAGAAACGCATCTGGATCATCTTCTCCGCGCTCATTGCCGGCATGCTGCTCTCAAGCCTGGACCAAACCATCGTTTCCACGGCCATGCCCACCATCGTGGGAAAGCTCGGCGGCGTGGAGCACCAGGCGTGGATCACCACCGCGTACCTGCTGGCCACCACCATCGTGATGCCGATCTACGGCAAGTTCGGTGACGTCCTGGGCCGGCGCAACCTGTTCCTGGTTGCGATTGCCTTGTTCACCTTGGCTTCGGTTGGCTGCGCATTGGCCACCGATTTCTGGGGCTTCGTCATTTTCCGCGCCATCCAGGGCCTGGGCGGCGGCGGGCTGATGATCCTCTCTCAGGCCATCATTGCCGACATCGTTCCGGCCAAGGACCGCGGCAAGTACATGGGCCCGCTGGGTGCCGTCTTCGGACTCTCCGCCGTCGCCGGCCCGCTGCTCGGTGGCTTCTTCGTGGACCACATGACCTGGGAGTGGGCTTTCTACATCAACATTCCCATTGGCATCGCTGCTTTCGCCATCGCCTGGTTCACGCTGACGCTGCCGAACAAGAAGGCTGAAAAGCGGATCGACATCCTTGGTGTTGTGCTGCTGTCCGCCGCCACCACCTGCCTGATCTTCTTCACGGATTTCGGCGGCAAGAAGGACGAGGGCTGGGACTCACCACTCACCTGGGCATTCGGCGCGGGACTTCTGATTTCCGCTGCTGCCTTCGTGATGGTGGAGCGCCGCGCCGAGGATCCCATCATTCCGCTGAGCCTGTTCAAGAACCCGATCTTCGTCAACGCAACAGCCATCGGCTTCACCCTGGGCCTGGGCATGTTCTCGGCAATCGCTTTTGTGCCCACCTTCCTGCAGATGTCCTCCGGCACGTCCGCCGCCGAGTCCGGCCTGTTGATGCTGCCCATGATGGTGGGCCTGATGGGCACTTCCATCTACTCCGGAATCCGGATCTCAAAGACCGGCAAGTACAAGATGTTCCCCATCCTTGGCGCAGCCTTCACCATGGCAGCCATGCTCTGGATGACAACGCTGACGGCAGCCACCCCCATCTGGGTCATCTGCGTCCAGTTGTTCATCTTCGGTGCAGGCCTCGGCCTGATCATGCAGGTGGTGGTTCTCGTGGTGCAGAACTCCGTGCCCGCCGATCAGCTCGGCACGGCCACCAGCACCAACAACTATTTCCGCGAAGTAGGCGCAGCCATGGGCGTGGCGGTCTTCGGCGCCATCTTCACCAACAGGCTGTCCGAATCCCTCACCACCGCGTTCACCGGGGCCGGCGCTTCTGCTGAGCAGGCGTCGCAGTCAACCAGCACCTTGGATCCGCAGGCCTTGAGTCAGCTTCCTGAGCAGTTGCGGGACGCCATCGTCAACGCCTACGCCGAATCCTTGGCGCCGGTGTTCTGGTACCTCATTCCGTTCATCGCTGTGGCCCTGCTGCTGGCCATCACACTCAAGCAGATCCCGCTCTCGGACACCGCCGGAATGGTGGCCCGCGGTGAAGCTGTGGGCGGGGAGGAAGCCGACCGGTTGGAGGCGGAGCATTTGGCCCTGCTTAACGGGAAGTCCGGGAAGATCTCTGCTGCCGGGCATGGTACTTCCGACATTGCTGATGCCAGCGGCTCAGCTGCCATAAAGGACGACGACGACGACCTGGTCTCCCAGCCTCGGTGACTGGTGCAGTGGGCTGACCGGAATGGCCGGTTCACCGGAGCAGCCGGTGGCCCGGGAACGGGGGAGCTGGCTTCCAGACCCACGCATTACCAAGCCCCTTAGGACCCAGAGATACGCAGTACCAAAAGACCTGCAGGACCTAGAGAGCCGCAGGACCAAAGGCCCGCAGGGGCGCCGCAATCTTGGGGGTTGCGGCGCCCCTGTTTTGCGTCCTGGCCGCCCATTCTGAATGTTCCGAGTCCTGAAGCATCCGCATACGGCGCCAGTGAACTGTCCTGAGTCGCGAGTCAAGGCACTTGGCTGGACCCTCATACCCTGGCGGGTTCCACAGGGGGTCTGCTCCTTCCTTGGAGCCGAATCCACTTCGGTGCGGAGTCCACCTCGTTCCGCTAACACCAGGAATCCGGGCTGAACCGTCTGCCGGAGGACACCGGATCAGGGATCTGGGAGTGGCCGTGCTTCGGCAGAGCTCGGCTGAAGGTCCGTGATCCACTCGTCTGGTAGTTGGGGTGGTTCCCAGTCGGGTTCTTCGGTGGCGTAGTGTCTGCCGGTGGGTGAGATCCAGCCTGGTGGGTGGTCTTTGGTGGCTGGTCCGGGTGTCCAGCCTCCGGTGTGCCTGAGCCGATGATGCCGTGGACACGGCTGGGAAAGGTTGCTGACGCCGGTGGTTCCGCCGTGGGCCCAGGCGAGCAGGTGGTCTGCTTCGTTGTCCAGGGAATGGTTGCTGCAGCCCGGGAACGGGCACTTCCCGTCCCGCATCCTGAGCCACTGGCGCTGGGCTTTGGTGACCCGGTAGCTGGTCCGGCCGATCTCCAACGGCGCACCATCCCGTGGGTCTATGAGGACGCGGTGGAAGGACTCGGCGCCTTCGGCGATGAGCCTGCGGGCCATGGTGATGGGGATCGGCCCGTACCCGTCCAAGTCTGCAGGCTCATCCGTAATTCCGAGGAGGGACATGATGGGGACGGTGAACAGGACCTGCGCCCGAGGGGAAGGGACACCCGTGGTGAGGCTGTCCTCAGCGCCGTCCAGGAGCCAGGTCGCGGCGGCGTCGGTCCGCAGCTGGGTCATGGTGCGGTCCTCGTCCGGGCCCTGCAACGCCCGGGCCGCGGCGGTGGTCCGGTTCCAGATGCCGGCGGCCTGGTCAGCGGGCAGGTACGCGGAGAGCCAGGCCATGCCGTCCCGGTCCGGACGGTATTCCAGCCTGCGGTCCGCCACGGACTTCAGGTGGCGTTTTTCGATGCTGACCGGGTGGTGGCGTTCCCGCCAGGTCCGGGCTTTCTGCCGGAACCGGGAGGGGATGAGTTCCCCGGCGGGACACCCGCGCGCCGGGTTGGGCGCCTCAGGGTCCAGGAAATGCGCCTCCAGTGCAGCCGCGCCGGTGGGGTCGAGGTTGGCGGTCTCATCCACCATCACCCGGGCATGCTGCCAGGAAATGGTCCCGTCCTGCAACGCCGACAGGGTCAACGGCAAAGCGGTGGTAAGTTCCAAGGATTCGGCCAGCAGGGCACCGGCGGTCCGCTCACCAACGGTCAATGCGCACGCGACCTCGGCGACCAACGACATTTCCTGAGCCGTGGCCTCCTGCGGTGACTGCCCCGGCGGGTCCAACGCTGCACAGACTTCGACCAGTTCCGCGAGGACCCGGACCTTCTCCGCCGCCGTCCGGGCCTCAAGCCGGGCAATCCCAACCAACCGGTCCAGGCAAAAATCCTTCCGCCGGCGCAACGGATCCGACGGGAACAAAACCTCGTCCAGAACCTCGTCCGCCGTCGTGCTTTCCATACCCCCATCATGCCGCGGGGCACCGACAATTAAGGTGCGGAGGAAGGCCTATGTGGATAACCTGGGAAACTGTTCCTTCAGCACAGCAAACGAGCTGGTGACCAGGTGGCCAACTCGCGTCAGCGTGAGCCCTATTGCGACCAAACAAACGCCGGCAAAGCCCGATCGGTCCGGGCACTTCCCGCCGGCAAAGCCCGATCGGTCCGGGTACTTCCCGCCGGCAAAGCCCGATCGGTCCGGGCACTTCCCGCCGGCAACTGCAGGCCTCAGGCGGGCAGCAACATGGCCGCAGCCGCGCCGGCGAGCATGAAGGGACCGAAGGGTATGGACGACTTCAGGGTGCCGCGCCGGGCCGCGAGCAGGCCTATGGACCAAAGGCCGCCCAGCAGGAAGGCCGCAAAGGTGCCGGCGAAGAGGTGGCCCCAGCCGAGGTAACCCAGGTACATCCCCAGGACTCCGGCCAGCTTCACGTCGCCGAATCCCATTCCCGGCGGGTAGACCAGCCGCAGGACAAAGTAGAAGACCCAGAGGACAGCTCCCCCGGCGAGTATGCGCAGTGCCGGCACGCCCAGGATCTCCGCACCGCCCTCAAATGCTGGCCCCTGCACCCCGGGACCGGCCACCACGAGGACGATGGCGGCCGCCACAAGCAGCACGCCAGCCACTGCGTAGGACGGGAAGACGATGCGGTTGGGCAAGAGGTGATGGCGCACGTCGATGACGGTCAGCCGGGCAGCCATGACTACAAAATAGAGGCACGCTGCCAGGACCAGCCAGAAGGCCAGCGGAGCCACGTCCCAAAGTTCGTCCAGTCGTCGGATCACCCCTCGGATGCTACTGGATTCCGGCGGTCCACGCCGCAGCGCTCACGCGTAAACTGTGGATATGTCGACATGGGACACCAGGCGCCGGCCGGACCCGGACAGCGGAGGGCCGCCCCAGGACCTGGCCACGGTGTTCCGGAATCTCTGCAGGTCCTCACCGTGGAAATGGCAGAGCCTCCGCTTCGAATACTGGGACGAGCCATTTACCGAGGCCCCCGAAGCCGACGCGCCGCTGGTCCGCGCGTGGCTGCGGAGGCCTGGCGCCCTCCGGCTGGAAACCCCTGACGGACTGGTCCTCCACAGCACAACCGGAATCAACGATTCGAAGGACGGGCTCTACATCAGCGCCACCCGGAAATCGTGGCTGCTTCCCCCGCAGCTGGTAGCGCCCGTTTACGACGACGGCGGGTTGGTCAGGCGCCGCCCTGAGGCCGCGTACGGCGAACCAGGCTTCGGTAACGGCCGCTTTTCGGCGGCACTGGATCCGGTGGAACTGGCCGGTAACGCTCCTGTCCCCCTGGAGTTTCCCGGGAACAACGCCGTGGAGGTCCACGAGGTACGGCGCACGGACCACGAAGGCCGGCCGGCTCTCGAAGCAATCGTCACACCCACGGCTGCCTACCGTCCGGCTGACCAGGCAGCGCCGCTGTGCCAGCCCGGCAGGAACCGGGTAAGGATCGATGTGGAAACAGCCGTGTGTGTGGCAAGCCAGTCTCTGGAAACCGCAACGCAGGATTATGGACACTGGCTTCGAATTGTAGCGGTGGACGAGTACATGCTGGATGATCTCTTTCTGGCGGAGTCCATGAACCTCACGGACGTGCGGCGCCACATCACTTGGGACATCTCCGCCTAAGCAAGGAGTGCGGAGGCCAGTGGGCTACGCTTCCCTGATGACCCCGCTGACTTCCCTCTGGCCCCTCTTCGACCTCACGCTGGCCACACCCCGGCTGGTGCTGCGGCCGATCACCGACGACGATATTCCTGCCGCGGTGGCAGCTGCCCGGAGTGGCATCCACCCTCCGGAACGGAATCCCTTCAGCATGCCTTGGACGGAACTTCCCGCCGAGGAACTTGGGCCCAATATGGCGCGCTGGTACTGGCGCTGCAGGGGCGGCTTTACCCCTGAGGACTGGACCTTGCTTCTGGGGATCTGGCACGAAGGTGAGTTCATCGGCTGCCAGGACATCGGCGCGAAGGACTTCGCAACGCTCAAGACCGTGAGCACGGGGTCATGGCTGCGGCAATCCCTGCAGGGTCAGGGCCTGGGCAAGGAGATGCGGGCCGCCGTCGCGCTTTACGCGTTTGACTGGCTGGGTGCCGAAGTGGCGGAGTCGGAGGCCGCCGTCTGGAACGCCGCGTCACTGGGAGTGTCCCGCTCCCTCGGGTACGAACTCAACGGTGTCGCCCGGAAGTCCTGGGGTGGCACCATAACGAAAGTCCAGAATGTCCGCCTCACGCCGGAACTCTTCAAGCGCCCGGACTGGACCCTAAATGTACAAGGCCACGAGGCAGCCGCCAAGTTGTTTGGGGCTGGCTGACCGATCGAGTCGGGCCCCGGGACTTCTCGTAGGAGCGCATCGCCGACCAAAGCGGCGCAAGGTCGCCCAGCGACCGTAGCGAAGCGGCGGGAGGTGTCAAAGCGACGGAGAAGGGCCGTGGCCCGACGAACGGAACCACGGCCCTTGGCGAACCGTAAGCCAAGGCTAGATCTCGGCGCCCTCCAGGAGTTCCGTTACCAGGGCGGCGATGGGCGAACGCTCGGAGCGGGTCAGGGTGATGTGACCAAAGAGCGGGTGTCCTTTCAGGGTTTCGACGACGGCGGCGATGCCGTCGTGCCGTCCGACGCGCAGGTTGTCGCGCTGGGCGACGTCGTGGGTGAGGACGATCTTGGAGTTCTGGCCGATGCGGCTCATGACGGTGAGGAGGACGTTCTTCTCCAGTGACTGGGCCTCGTCCACGATCACGAAGGCGTCGTGCAGGGAGCGGCCGCGGATGTGGGTCAGCGGCATGACTTCGAGCATGCCGCGGTCCATGACTTCCTCCACCACTTCCTGGCTGACCAGGGCGCCGAGGGTGTCAAAGACCGCCTGTGCCCAGGGGTTCATTTTCTCCGACTCGGAACCCGGGAGGTAGCCAAGCTCCTGGCCGCCCACAGCGTAGAGCGGGCGGAACACGATGACCTTGCGGTGCTCGCGGCGCTCCAGAACCGCTTCAAGGCCTGCACAGAGTGCCAGGGCGGACTTGCCGGTGCCAGCCCGTCCCCCAAGGGAAACAATGCCGACGGCGGGGTCCATCAGCATGTCGATGGCCAGGCGCTGCTCTGCAGAACGGCCATGCAGGCCAAAGACATCACGGTCGCCTTTGACCAGCCGGACCTGCTTGTCGGAGCCAACACGGCCCAGGGCGGAGCCGCGGTTGGAGAGAAGGACAAGGCCGGTGTTGACGGGCATCTCGGCAGCGGCCGGAATGAAGACAGGCTCGTGACCGTAGAGCGTGGAGACCTCTTCCTCGGTGGCCTCCACCTCCGCAATCCCGGTCCAACCGGAGTCCTTCACCAGTTCGTTGCGGTACTCGTCGGCGGTCAGCCCCATGGCGGATGCCTTGACGCGCATGGGCAGGTCCTTGGACACCACCGTCACGTTGCGGCCCTCGTTGGCCAGGTTCTTCGCCACAGCCAGGATGCGGCTGTCGTTATCGCCGCTGCGGAACCCGAGCGGCAGAACCTCCGCGGAAACATGGTTCAGTTCCACCATGAGGGTGCCGCCGTCGTCCCCGATGGGGATGGGTTTGCTCAAGCCGCCATGCTTGACCCGGAGATCATCGAGGAGCCGGAGCGCCTTGCGGGCAAAGTAGCCCAGTTCGGGGTCATGCCGTTTTCCCTCAAGTTCCGTGATGACAACGATGGGAACAATGACTTCGTGCTCGGCGAAGCGCAGCAGCGCCCGCGGATCCGAGAGCAGAACGGACGTGTCAATAACGAAGCTGCTAATGGTGGCTTCCCTTCCGGAGACAGCAAAACCGGCCGCAGACTGTTCGTCTGCTGCACCGGTTTGGGGGATAACTCGCGTGGCGCGAGAGGTAGCTTTCTGTCCCTCGGAAACGACCTCGGGCAGTAGTTCAGAAGTAGCCACATCGACTCCAGCCCCGGGCGTACGCCCGGAATTGTTATTGGTGAGGCGGTTCGGCCGTGAGGCCGGATCCGGCCTCCCATACAACCGGTGCGAAAATTCGCTCCATGTACTGGCCTCCCCGAACAGCCGGCGGTTTTGCCTGCTGATGGTTACAACGTAAATCCACAGCCAATAAATTCCCCTTTCATCCGTCGGCGATTCTTGTTGCCGGCCGGTAAATTCCGGATGAACGGCGCCGGCTGACGGCGGCGCGGCGGCTCAGGTTCCGAAGCGGCGCTGCCTGCCGGCATAGTCCCGCAGGGCGCGAAGGAAATCGACCTTGCGAAAGGCCGGCCACAGGGCTTCGCAGAAATAGAACTCGCTGTACGCGCTCTGCCACATGAGGAACCCGGACAGCCGCTGCTCCCCCGAGGTCCGGATCACCAGGTCCGGATCAGGCTGGCCCCGGGTGTACAGGAAGCGGGAAATGTCATCCACGGACAGGGTGTCCGCGAGCGCCGAAATGTCCGAACCTTTGGCCACGGCGTCATGAAGCAGTTCGCGCACGGCATCGACGATTTCCCGGCGTCCGCCGTAGCCCACCGCAACGTTGACGTGGATGTTTTCGTGCACCGGCGTCCGTGCGGTCAGGTTGTTCAGGCGCTCCGCCAGGTAATCGGGAAGGAGTTCGGGCGCACCCATGGCGTTGACGGAAATGTTGGCGTCCTCGTCGAGGCGGTCCAGGGTGTTGGCGATGATCCCCATCAGCAGGTCCAGCTCTTCCGAGGAGCGGCTCATGTTGTCGGTGGAGAGCATGTAGAGCGTGACAACCTTGACGCCCAGCTCCTGGCACCAGCCGAGGAATTCGTGGATCTTGTCCGCGCCCGCCTGGTGGCCCTGGCTGGTGGGGGCGTTGAACTGCTTGGCCCAGCGGCGGTTGCCGTCCACCATCACACCGATGTGCCGGGGAATGCGGTCACCGGCGAGGTCCCTGAGCAGCCGCCTCTCGTAGAAGCCATAGAGGAACCCGGGCAATTCCACGGGGAGATTCACCTGACTTCCGTAGCTGTTCGACGGCATTGCACATCCTAGGCTACCGTCCGGGGCAGGTACGGGGGCGCCAAAGCCCACGCCAACGCCTCGACTTTCTTTGTTACTCGTTGGTAACTTACGGCGCCGAAGGTTATTCTGGTGGGATGAACAGCCAGACTCCTGACGGCCACCGCGCCACCGGATCGGACCGCGGACAAAGCCCCATGGATGACGCAGCAGTCCGGCTTGCAGAGCTCCTGACCATCAAGCCCAAGTGGCGGGGCTGGATCCACACCATCACGGCGCCCCTGGCCTTGGCTGCCGGCATCGTTTTGGTGGTCCTGGCGCCGACCCTCGACCGGAAAGTCACCTCGGCCATTTACGCTGCCACCGGGGTCCTGCTCTTTGGCATCAGCGCCATCTACCACCGGGGCAACTGGTCCCCCGGGGTGAAAATCGTCCTGAAGCGCCTGGACCACACCAACATCATGCTGGTCATCGCCGGCAGCTACACGCCCCTGGCATGGTCGCTGCTGGAGCGGCCCAAAGCAGTCCTGCTGCTCTGGGTCATCTGGTCCGGCGCGATCCTGGGGGTGCTGTTCCGGCTGCTCTGGACCGAAGCCCCGCGGTGGCTGTACGTGCCCATCTACATCGCCCTGGGCTGCGGATCGCTCTTCTACCTCCCGGAGTTCTTCGCGGCGAGCGTTCCGGCGGCCATCCTGATCTGCGCCGGCGGAATCCTCTACATCACCGGGGCGGTGTTCTATGCCCTGAAGAAGCCCAACATCAGCTACGAGCACTTCGGCTTCCATGAGCTGTTCCACGCGCTGACGGTGCTCGCGTTCGGAGCCCATTTCGCCGCGATCCTCATCGCCGTTCTCAGCTGACGGGGTCACTCGCATAACTTTCGGTTTGGCGCGCTAGTCTTTCGGGCCGGGCCGGTTCGTGTCGGAGCCGTCCAGGGCGCGGCCCTCGACGCCGTCCTCCACCGGGTGCCGTTCCTCGTCAGCTTCAATGTCAGCCGCCTCGGCTGCCGCCTGCCGTTCTTCCTCCACCTGGGCGCGGTACCGGACGCGGCGGATGCGCCGGACCATATCCACAATCAGCAGCGTGGTGGCCAGGACGAAGAAGGCCGTCATGATAAAGCCCCACAGGCCGGGGGTGATCTGGTCCTCCGTGATGCCCTCGCGCAGGCCGGGAGTGGGCAGCGGCGAGGGCGTGGTGGCCAGGGCGAGGAGCAAGTGATGCACGGTTCAAACCTTCTGTGGAAACTGATGGGCAGCCGGGGCCGGGTTCCCGGACTTGGTCCACGGGACCAGGATCACCGGACTGCTTTTCTACACGGCATAGAACAACCTGCCGCATCTATCTTAGCCCGGCAAACAGGTCCTTCTCCGGGAATTCAACGGGAACCCGGGCCTCGATCAGCGAGTAATCCTCCCATGGCCACACCTTGCGCTGCAGCTCGGGTGAAACCGCGAAGAAGAACCCCAGCGGATCCACCTGCGTCCGGTGTGCACGGAGGGCGTCATCGCGGGCTTCGAAGTAGTCCCCGCAATCGATCTGCGTAGTAGTGGGGTGGGTGCCCGGCGGCGGGGTGTGGCCCTCGGCATCCGTCTCCAGCCACGCGGCCAGGCGCTCGGCGTAGGGGGACTGCAGGCCGGCTTCCTCGAGGGCGAAGTGCAGCGCCCGGAACCGTTCAGGACTGAAGGCACGGTCGTAGTAGAGCTTGCTGGGAAGCCAGGCCTTTCCAGCGTCCGGGTAGCGGTCCGGATCGCCGGCAGCTTCGAAAGCCTCCACCGCTACCCGGTGCGCCATGATGTGGTCAGGGTGCGGGTATCCCCCGTTTTCGTCGTAGCTGATGATCACCTGCGGCTTGAAGTCCCGGACCAGCCGCACCAAAGGTGCCGCCGCGCGGTTCAGCGGCTGGAGGGCGAAGGATCCTGCCGGCAGCGGCGGAAGCGGGTCCCCTTCGGGCAGCCCCGAATCGGCGAACCCGAGCCAGCGCTGCTTGATACCCAGGACCTTTGCGGCCTGTTCCATCTCCAGGCGCCGGGCCCCTGCCATGTCCCGCTTGGGGTGCGGTTCACTTTCCATGGCGGGGTTCTGGATATCGCCGCGTGCTCCGTCAGTGCAGGTGGCCACCATAACCTCGACGCCGGAGGCGGCATACATGGCCATGGTCGCTGCACCCTTGCTGGACTCGTCATCCGGGTGCGCGTGTACGGCGAGCAGCCGGAGCGGAGCCGGCGTTTGAGTGGACGCTGTCATCGGGGGACGGCTCCTTATTCTTCTGTGGCCGCCGGGACGGACATCGGGCTGATCGTGACTGACACTACTGACTCAGAACTGAAGGGGACGGCCCTGGCTGCGGTGCCGGGGCTGAGCGCCGGCGGGACGGACTGCCGGCGGAGCGGACGTGCACCAGCCGGGCCAGCGAAACGGACCGGCCGGCCGTGGACCGGATCCGAACTAAACTGGATTGGTGACTACCCAGGATCAGCCCACAGTGTCCCCGCCTGCAGACACTAGCCTAGCCAATCGTTATGGCAGTAAAAAGCAGCCCCTTCCCCGCGCAGCCAAGCGTGGCATCGCCATAGGTGCGCTGGCAGCCGGGATCGGTTTTATGGCCTGGGTTTCCACGTCCTCAGCCGTCTCCGACGTGACCTTCAAGGACATCGGCTTCAGCACCATCGACGCCACCGCGGCCGAAGTTGATTTCCAGGTCACCCGGGAGCCTGGTACCGCCGTCAAATGCGCCATCAAGGCCCTGGACTCCAAGTTTGCTGTGGTGGGCTGGAAAGTGGTTGACATCCCGCCCGGCGAAGCGGATGCAACAGCCGACGGCGGCAGGACCGTTTCCCAGCGTGTGGCACTGAGGACGGAGTCACTATCGGTTTCCGGTGTGGTGGACAGCTGCTGGATTCCGTAAGCCGCCCTGAAAATGTGATCTGCAACGCTTACCCGTTGGGATAAATCCACAGTATTGACTACAATGAGTCAATACCCTTTACCCCGCTGAGCTGGTTACTGAGTTCCACAAGTGGCCACCGTGGCGGGGTCTTTTGCATGTATCACCACTAGAGGAGAAGTCCGTGTCTACCACCAACAGCGCGCCTGCAGCCTGGCTCACCCAGGAAGCTTTTGACCGCCTGAAGGCAGAGCTGGACCACCTTTCCGGCGCTGGCCGTGCGGATATTGTCCAGAAGATTGAATCTGCCCGCCAAGAGGGCGACCTCAAGGAAAACGGCGGCTACCACGCTGCCAAAGAGGAACAGGGAAAGATCGAAGCCCGGATCCGTCAACTGACGGCCCTTCTGCGGGACGCCCATGTAGGAGAAGCCCCGGCCGACGACGGAATCGTTGAGCCCGGTATGCTCGTCGTCGCGAAGATTGCCGGCGACGAAGAGACCTTCCTGCTGGGATCCCGCGAAATCGCCGGCGATTCAGATCTGGACGTTTTCAGCGAAAAGTCACCCCTCGGGGCCGCAATCGTTGGCCACAAGGAGGGCGAGAAACTCAGCTACACCGCCCCGAACGGCAAGGATATTACGGTGGAGATCCTCTCCGCCAAGCCTTACGTGGGCTGAAAGCCCCAAGCCTGAAAACGCCGGCCCCGTCAGGGGGCCGGCGTTGTTGCGTTGGCCGGGCGCAGCAGCAGGGCGGCAAGCAATCCGCCCACTGCCCCACCGAGGTGCGCCTGCCACGAGACGTAGCTGCCCATGATTGGCAGCACACCCAGCAGGATGCTGCCGTAAACCATAAACAGCACCACGGCGAGAAGGATCTGCCGCCAGCTGTGGTTGAAGAATCCGCGGACCAGGAGGAAGGCGAACAGCCCGAAAACCAGGCCCGAGGCACCCACGGTGATGCCGCCGTCGCCAATCAGCCACACGGTCAGCCCGGAACCCAGCCAGCTGAACGCGAGGGCCGTGAGGAACACCCGGAGGCCCGAAAGGAACACCAGGAAACCGAAGACGATCAGCGGCAGTGCATTGGACAGCAGGTGGTTCAGGTTGGCGTGCAGCAGCGGGAAGGTGAGGATGTCCAGCAGGCCGTCAGCGGACCGGGGTCTGAGCCCGAAGGTCCGGTTCAGTGCGTGCAGGGTCAGCATGTTGAAGACTTCGATTACGAAGAGCAGGACAACAAACCCGCCTGACACCAGCAGCCCGCCCCGCGCCCGTGAGGCCGTGGTTTCCCTGCTCCGGGGCTTTCCGTCCCCTAATGCGTCCAGCATGGCTGCTCCTAATGCACCACGATGGGTTGGAAGCCCTCCGCACGGAGGGCCCCCAGGACCTGTTCGCAGTGCTCGTGTCCTTTGGTTTCCAGGTTTACGGTAATGGAGACATCGCCCATGCTGATGGAGCCGCCTACGCGGGTGTGGTCCAGGCCGGTCACGTTCGCATCGTTCTCGGCGATGATGCGGGCGATGGTCGCCAGCGAGCCCGGCCTGTCGTCGAGCATCATCCGCACGGTCATGTAGCGCCCGGCGGCGGACAGGCCACGCTGGATCACCTTCAGCATGAGCATGGGATCGATGTTGCCGCCGGACAGGATTACGGCCGTGGTGCCGGGATTCTCGATCTTGCCGTCCATGAGGGCAGCCACGCCCACAGCACCGGCGGGTTCGACCACCATTTTGGCCCGTTCCAGCAGGAAGATCAGGGCACGTGCCAGGGAGTCTTCACTGACCGTGACAACATCGTCCACAAGTTCGCGGATGATGCTGAAAGGCAGCTGACCGGGACGTCCCACGGCGATGCCGTCAGCCATGGTTGAGACCTTCTTCAGCGGCACGAGGGCGTCCGCGGCCAACGACGGCGGATAGGCCGCCGCGTTTTCGGCCTGGACGCCGATGATCCGGATCTCACGGCCCAGCTCCCGCGCCCTTGCCTTCACGGCTACGGCTACACCAGCAAGCAGGCCGCCGCCGCCAACGCCCATCAGGATGGTGTCCACGTTGGGGATCTGCTCGAGGATCTCCAAGCCAATGGTGCCTTGGCCTGACACCACGTCCACGTTATCGAAGGGGTGCACAAAGACCATGCCGGATTCGTCGGCGTAACGCTGGGCCTCGGCGAGGGCCTCATCAACGTTGTGGCCGTGGAGGATCACTTCAGCGCCATGGCTGCGGGTGGCTGCGAGTTTGGGCAGGGCCACACCCAGCGGCATGTAAATGCGGGCTTTGATGCCGAGGCTCTTGGCGGCCACAGCAACACCCTGGGCATGGTTACCGGCCGACGCCGCAACCACACCACGTTTTTTCTCCTCAGGCGAGAGTTTCGCCATCCGCACGTAAGCACCGCGGACCTTGAACGAACCGGCCCGCTGCAGGTTTTCGCATTTGAAGTAGACCTCGCCGCCCACCAAGGCACCGAGCGCCCGCGAAGATTCCACGGGAGTCCGCATAATAATTCCCTCGAGCAGCTTCTGCGCCTCCAGGACATCGTCCAGCGTGACGGGAAGGGTATCGAGGGTGTTCACTGACTATTCTCCTTGGGTGGATTCGGCTCCTGCGCCCTGGCCGGTGGTGCTGGCCCGAACGTCCGGGGTGGTTGCTTCCGCGCTGGTTGCGGCTTCCTTGCCGCGGCCGGATCTGCTGCCTGGTAACCGGACGTCCTTGATGGTGGTGTCAGTGTCCGGTCCATGCGCCACAGGCCCTACAGACGTTGCCAGCACTTGTTCATGTTCCCACGTTCTGGCGGCGATGTAGCGAATCGCTGAGTTTGCTACGGCGAGGATAGGTACCGAGAAAAGGGCACCGGGGATGCCCGCGAGGTAGGAGCCGGCCGCCACGGACAGGATGACGGCCACGGGATGCAGGGCCACCGCCTTGCCCATAACGAGGGGCTGCAGGATGTGGCTCTCGAGCTGCTGGACCAGCAGGACGATGGCCAGCATGATGAGGGCGTTGACCGGTCCGTTGGCCACCAGGGCAAGGAGGACTGCCACGGCTCCGGTCACCAGTGCTCCCACGATCGGGATGAAAGAGCCAATAAACACCAGCACGCCCAGGGGCAGTGCCAGGGGAACGCCGATGATGGCGGCACCTGCGCCGATGCCCACGGCGTCAACAAAGGCTACGAACATTTGGATCCGGGCGTAGCTGACCATCGATGCCCAGCCCTTGCGGCCGGCGCCGAAGGTTGCGGCGCGGGCCTTCCGGGGCAGCAGCCGGACCAGGAACGCCCAGATCCGGTCACCTTCAAGGAGGAAGAAGATTGTCACGAACAACGCAAGGACCAGGCCAGCGGCGAAATGCCCGGCGGTGCTTCCAAAGGAAAGGGCGCCGCTGAGGATGCTGCTGCTGTTGTTCTGCAGGGCGGCTGTGCCCTCCTCCAGATACTGGTCGATCTGCGCAGCCGTCAGGTGCAGGGGACCATCGGCGAGCCAGCCCTGGATCTGCTGGATCCCGGTCAGCGCCTGGCTCCACAGTTCGCTGAAACCGGCAACAAGTTGCCGCCCCACCAAGGCCAGGGAGCCCGCAATGAGGCCGAGGAACCCCACCACGGTGATGGCCACGGCCGCACCGTTGGGGACGCTCCGCCGCCGGAGCCAGCCGACCACCGGGCTCAGCAGGCCAGCCAGGAGGGCGGCCACCATCACCGGGATGATCAGGAAGCTGATCCGGCTGAGCAGCCAGACCAGGGCACCGGCCACCAGCAGGATCAGGCCGATGCGCCAGGCCCACGAAGCAGCGATCCGGACACCATAGGGAATGTCCTGGTCAAGTTCCCGGTCGCCCCGCACTCGCGGCGGACGGGTCAGACCAACCGCTGGGACGGCGGTCGATGGTGATGGGGTGGCATCCTCGGCTGGCGTCATAGCCTAATACTTCCTCAGCAACGTCCCTTATGCGAAACGGCGGGTTGGGATCATGGCTGGTCCAGGACGGCTCTGTCCAGGACCGCGCTGATTCCCCAGGAGATGCCAAAGGATTCACCCGCCGGGAGCCACCGCAGCCCGTCACCGGAGTTAAAGGCGTTGGCCGGTCCGGTCATCGGCTCGATCGCTACCGCCCGCTCATCGCCGGGGAGCTCGGTAGTCACAAAAACATGGACATACGTGCAGGACTCGTCCTGCCACAACGTCACACTGCGGCCGTCCGGTGCGCTCAGCGTGTGGCGGGCGGTCCCGCCGTCGAACACCAGATCCGTCAGGGCGACATCGACGTCGAGGTCGCCCACCCGCTGGCCGGCACGGAAGTCGGTGTCCCCACTGACTGGTTCGGAGCTGCGCGGAATAAGCCGCCCGTCCGCCACCAACTGCGTGTCAGCAGCTACCGTCAGGATCAGATCGTCCACGGCCGTCCCGCCCAGCCGCAGGTACGGATGCGCGCCCAGGACGAATGGCGCTGGGGCCGCGGAATGGTTGATCAGGGTCTGGCGGACCTCCAGCCCGAGATCCTCAGCCAGGGAATACTTCACCCGGTGGCGCACCAGGAACGGGTAGCCATGTTGCGGGAAGACCGTAGCTTCGAGGGTTACTGAGTGCTCGGACTCATCCACCAGGTTGTAGGAGGCATTGCGGAGCAGGCCATGGCTGGCGTTGTTCCGCGAGACCTCCGTGATGTCCAGCTGCTGCTTCTTGCCGTCGAGGTACCAGAGCCCGCCCTCCACCCTGTTCGCCCACGGTGCGAGGGTGATGCCGGCGGCACCGGGCGCGATGCGGTCATCGCCGTAGGTTTCCGTCAGCGCCACACCTGCGCGGCTGTAGAGGCGCAGGCCGGCAGCCAGCTCGGTGACAACCGCAAGGGCGTCGCCCCTGCGGAGCTCGTACTGCCGTCCGGTGGCGTAGGTCTGAAAGCCTGCGGCGACGCCCGTGTCCGCACTTGGAATCGAAGTCATGAGCACCACCGTACAGGGACACCGGAACGTCCTGCCATTACAGACCGATGTTATCTTTTGTGTGAATCTATTTCTTTTTGAGCGGAATGTGGGATGATCATTGAGGACACGCCGCCCGACGACCCAGCCCGAGGAGGGACACCATGTTGGCAGCTCAACGCCAGCACCTGATCCTCCAGGAGCTGATGGACGCAGGTACTGTCCGGGTGGCAGCCCTGGCGGCCCGCCTGGACGTTTCCGAAATGACCGTCCGCCGGGACATTGACGCCCTGGACGCCGGAGGTCTGCTCCTGCGCGTTCACGGCGGGGCGGCCCGCACGGACAGCTTCAGCGCGCTCGAGCCCGGCTTCGCCGTCAAATCCACCCGGGAACTGGATGCCAAGGCCGCCATCGCCGCGGCAGCCCTGGACCTGATCAGGCCGGGCATGACGGTGTTCCTGTCCGGCGGCACCACAACGTTCGAGCTGGCCAGGATCCTTCCCCGCAATCTGGGGATCACCGTGGCCACCAACTCCATCATGGTGGCCCACTCGCTTGGGTCCGGAGAACCGGCCACGCCGGCGGGCGAAAGCGACGTCAACGAAGGCCAACCCCGCGATGGCATCAGGATCCTGATCCTGGGCGGTGAGCGAACACCCTCGGAGGCGCTGGTGGGGCCACTGGCCGCGCAGGCCGCCAAGGCCATCGCCGCAGACCTGTGCTTCATGGGCGTCCACGGCATGGACCTGGAAGCCGGCATCAGCTCCCCGAACATGCTCGAAGCAGAGGTGAACGCCGCCATGATCGCCGCCTCCGGGAAGCTCGTTGTCCTCGCCGATGCCACCAAGTACGGCGTGGTGGGCCTGGCCGGCATCGCGCCGCTGGCCGCCGTCGACATCCTTATTACGGATCAAGGGATAAGCGCCAACGCCGCAACGTCCCTCCGCGGCGCGGTCCGCCAACTCCGCATCACCCCGGAAGCCGCTTAGACCCATCAGCCACTAAAGCCGGGCTTGTTCCGGCAACAGCACCCGAAGGAACGCAATGACAAGTATCACCAGCACCAACCTTGCCGACGGCCGGGAGCTGATCTATTTCGACGACGCCGATGTCCCCAAGCCGCGCACGGCGGAAACCACCACCGACCTCAGGCCCCTGCCGGAACGCGGCGAGCCCGGCGAAGTCCGCTTCGATGCCCTCACGGACGAATGGGTGGCCGTGGCAGCGCACCGGCAGACCCGCACGCACCTGCCGCCCGCAGACCAATGCCCCATCTGCCCCACCACCGCCGCCAACCCGTCGGAGATACCGGCGCCGGACTACGACGTTGTGGTGTTTGAAAACCGATTCCCCTCGCTGGGCCCTGCCTTGGGCCCGGTCCCAACAGCTCCGGAGTGGGGCACCACCGGCCCGGCCTACGGACGCTGTGAGGTGGTGGCATTCACCCCCGAACACACCGGCTCGTTCAGCGGTTTGGGCGAGGCGCGCGCGCGGACCGTCGTTGAGGCCTGGGCACAGCGCACGGCCGCGCTCAGCGCCCTCCCGGGCATCAAGCAGGTTTTTCCTTTCGAAAACCGGGGCGCCGATATCGGGGTCACCCTGCACCACCCGCACGGCCAGATCTACGCGTACCCCTACATCACACCCCGGGCCGGTGTCCTCGGGGCCGCGGCGCGGAAATTCTACGATGGGGCCGACGGCAGGCAGACCCTCACGGGTTCGCTGCTGCGGGCGGAACGGGAGGACGGAAGCCGGATGGTGCTGGAGGGCGAAAACTTCAGCGCCTACGTGCCCTTCGCCGCACGCTGGCCCCTGGAAATCCACCTGGTTCCGCACCGCCAGGTGCCTGACCTTGCAGCGCTGAGCGGGGAGGAAAAGGACGAATTGGCCCACGTCTACCTGGACCTCCTCAAGAGGCTCGATGCCCTTTACCCGACGCCCACGCCCTACATCTCCGCGTGGCACCAGGCACCCCTCGATAACCTCCTGCGTCCCGCCAGCTACCTACACCTCCAGCTGACCTCGCCCCGCCGGGCAGCGGACAAACTCAAGTACCTCGCCGGTTCCGAGGCCGCGATGGGCGCTTTCATTAATGACACCACTCCCGAAAGCGTCGCTGAACGGCTCCGCGCCGTGACCGTACCGGACTCCGCACCGTCCCCAGCTACCATAATTGCCGCCCCGCTGGCGGCCCAGACCGAAGGAGCCCACGCGTGAGCCACGCCCCCCACCCGGAGGTGACGCCGGCCCCGGCGGGCGCTCCGGACCGTTCCCCTGCTGATCTTGCAGCCCGCTTCGAACGGGAGTTCGGCAAGGCTCCCGACGGCGTCTGGCAGGCACCGGGCCGAGTCAACCTGATCGGCGAGCACACCGATTACAACGAAGGCTTTGTGCTGCCGTTCGCGATCGACAGGACAGCCAGGGTGGCCGTGTCCGTCCGGCCGGACTCCGTGGTGCGGCTCCTGTCCACCTACGGCGACCACGGGATGGTCAGCGCCGATGTCACTGCGCTGGATGCGGCCTCCGCCAAGGGCTGGACGAAGTATCCGCTGGGCGTTATGTGGGCATTGCAGCAGCGCGGCATCGCGGTCCCGGGGCTGGACCTGCTGCTCGATTCCAATGTCCCCCTTGGCGCCGGGCTCTCCTCCTCCCATGCCATCGAGTGCGCTGTCATCTCGGCGCTGAATGAGCTGACCGGGGCCGGGCTGGAGCCTGAGGAGATGGTCCTCGCAACCCAGCGCGCGGAGAACGACTTCGTGGGCGCCCCGACCGGCATCATGGACCAGTCCGCATCACTGCGCGGCGCGAAGGGCCACGCGGTGTTCCTTGACTGCCGTGACCAAAGCGTCGAACTGGTTCCCTTCGAGGCAGAGCCCGCCGGCCTGGTGATGCTGGTGATCGACACCAAGGTCTCCCATTCGCATGCCGACGGCGGCTACGCCTCGCGCCGGGCCTCCTGCGAACTCGGGGCGGAGGTGCTGGGCGTCAAAGCGCTCCGGGACGTCAAGAGCGGCGATCTCGCGGAAGCCAGCGGCCTCCTGGATGAGGTCACCTACCGGCGGGTGCGCCACGTAGTGACCGAGAATGAGCGTGTTCTCCAGACGGTGCAGCTGCTCGCCACCGAGGGGCCAGGCGCCATCGGAGCACTGCTTGATGCCAGCCACGCCTCCATGCGGGACGACTTCGAAATATCCTGCCCGGAACTGGACCTGGCCGTGGCCACGTCCCGCGCCAACGGCGCCATCGGCGCCCGCATGACCGGCGGCGGGTTCGGCGGGGCGGCAATTGCCCTCACCCCGCTGGCCGAGGAGCAGAAGGTGCGGGCCGCCGTCGAACGCGCCTTCGCGGAGGCAGGCTACAAGGCTCCGGAAATCTTTACTGTGACCCCTGCCGCCGGGGCGATGCGCCTGCAGTAGGGCTTTCACCGTGAAAAGGAGAGGGTCCCCGCCGTGCAATGAGCACTGGCGGGGACCCTCTACTTTGTTGAGGAATTACGACGGCGGATGCCGCCTTGGGTGCTAGTCCTCGCCGCGGAGGATGGCCAGGACGCGGATGATCTCCACGTACAGCCAGACCAACGTGACGGTCAGGCCGAACGCTGCGGTCCAGGAGAAGCGCTGGGGTGCGCCGGCCTGGACGCCGGCTTCAATGCTGGTGAAGTCCATCACCAGGGAGAAGGCGGCGAGGCCGATGGCGAGGATGCCAATAACTACCCCGATGATGCCGCTGCGCAGGCCGAACGGTTCCGAGGTCAGGCCAGTCATCATCATGACCAGGTTCACCACGGAGAACAGCGCATAGCCAACCAAAGCGATCATGAAGAACTTCATGGCCTTGGGCGTGGCGCGGACCTTGCCGCTCTTGAAGAGGAGCAGCGTCACGGTAAACACGGACAGGGTGCCGATGACGGCCTGCAGGCCGACTCCCGGGTACATGGTGTCCAGGACGCGGGTCAGGCCACCGAGGAAGAGGCCCTCAAGACCGGCGTAGCCAAGGATCAGCGCCGGGGAGGGCTGCTTTTTGAACGTGTTGACGAGTGCCAGGACGAAGCCGCCGAGCGCGCCGACAATCATGAGCAGGGACGCAAGGCCCATGCTGACGAACATGGTCACGGCGGCGCCGACGAGAAGAACGCCGAGGCAGGCCGCCGTCTTGACGATGACGTCGTCGTAGGTCATCCGGCCGGTGTCCGCGGGACCCGCAGCCGGCTGGTTGTACATCTGCTGGAGCTGCTCGTCAGTCATGTTCTGCTGCTGGCCCCAACCGCCCTGCCCGTCCATGACCTGGCCGGGCGCGCGGCCGTATGACTGCTGGCCGTAGGGCTGCTGGCCGTACGGCTGACCGTACTGTGCCTGTCCGTAGGGCGCCTGCGGGACAGGCGGCGCCTGCGTTGCTCCACGGAAATTCTTTCCGTTGAAGATCGGGTTTCCGCCAAGTGCCATTGCTGGTGTCCTCCAAATAAGGGATCGATACGTGAACTCAACCTTCACGTTACCAATTTCCACGTGCCTGCGCTCCAATAAGTTCCCGGTTCTCCGGCGCTGAAACCCAACCGTGATGCGGGGAAAGCCCTGCGGCGGCCTTCCGTGGGAGCGCCGCCGATCAAACGAGGGCATGGAAGTACCTCGATTCAACAAAAGTTTCGCCCGGGGCCACCTGCCGCCGGAGCAAGGACTTTCGACGAGTTGTTATGCGATCGCGACCGCTGAGCCTTCCAGGACCGGCTGATTTGCCGCTGACGAGCTGTAACATTGGCCACACACGGTGACGGACATCACAGATCGGCGTCTGTTCCGTGACGTTTGCAGAGGCTGCAATGGCGCAGCCTGCCCACCCCCCAAGTGGAGGTTATTCAATTTGAGAAGTACACCCAAAGGCCCGCCGCCTCGACGGCCCGGCAGATTGCTGAAGGCGTTAGGGGCTGTCTTTGCCTCCGTCTTGGCCATCCTGCTCGTGGTCGCTCCGGCATCACTGGCCACTTCCCCGTCTCCGACACCATCCCCGTCGAACCAGACCTTCCAGAACAACATCAGCGGCTTCCTCCGGGACGATACCCGGGCGCCGATCCCTGATGTAAAGATCACCGCAAAGAGCGGAGACTTCGAGGGAACTGCCACCTCCGGCGCCAACGGCGCATGGAATATCGGCGTCCCGGTCCAGGGCACCTACGAGATCGAACTGGACGAATCGACCCTGCCGGAGGGCATCAAGCTCGCGGACGGCCAGGAAAACCCCCGCAGCGTGACGTTCAGCCAGACCTCAAACCTGTCGGTCATTTTCGCCTTCGGAAAAGGCATTGTGGTCCAGCAGCAGGACTTCGGGCAAAACCTCCTCAACCGCCTCGTCGCAGGCCTGAGCTTCGGCCTCCTGCTTGCCCTGGCGTCCGTGGGGCTGTCACTCATCTTCGGTACCACCGGCCTGACCAACTTTGCGCACGGTGAAATGGTGACGCTCGGCGCGGTCCTGGTCTTTATGTTCAATGCGGTGGGCATGCCGTTCTGGCTCGCCCTGATCCTGGCACTGCTTGGCGGCGGACTCTTCGGCTACGTCCAGGACGCCGGTCTATGGAAACCGCTCAGGCGCAAAGGCACCGGCCTCGTGCCCATGATGATTGTGAGCATCGGCCTCGCCCTGGCCGTGCGCTACATCATCCAGTTCTTCTTCGGTGGGGCCACACAGCAGCTGCCCTTCGCCCAGAGCCCCGAAATCCAACTCGGGCCGGTTTCCATCTCGCCCAACAACCTCTGGTCCCTGGTGATCAGTGCCGTGGTCATAGCGATCCTGGGCATCGTCCTGCTCAAGACCCGCCTCGGGAAGGCAACCCGGGCAGTGGCTGACAACCCGGCCCTTGCTGCAGCCTCGGGCATTGACGTGGACAACGTGATCCGCATCGTCTGGGTGGCCGGCGGCATGCTGGCGTCCCTCGGCGGTATCCTCTGGGCCTACTACCGGCCAGGCGTCACCTTCGATATGGGTTCCCAGATCCTGTTGCTGATCTTCGCCGGCGTCACGCTTGGCGGCCTCGGGACAGTGTGGGGCGCGCTCATCGGGTCAATCATCGTCGGCATCTTCGTGGAGCTGACCACCGTGTTCGGCCTCGCCGCCGACCTCAAATACGTGGGAGCACTGTTCATCATGATTGTTGTCCTCTTGTTCCGGCCGCAGGGCATCCTGGGCCGTCGCGAGCGCGTGGGTTAGGAGACAGCCATGGACTTCGGATTTATTCTTTCCAGCGCCGCCGGTGAACTGTTCAGCCCGACGACGGCGGCGTACGCGCTTGCCGCCCTCGGCCTTGCGGTGCACTTCGGCTACTCGGGCCTGCTGAACTTCGGCCAGGCAGGCTTTATGGCCGTCGGAGCCTACGGCTTCGCCATCTCAACCCTGACGTTCGGCGTCCCTTTCTTTGTGGGACTCCTGATCGCCATAGTCTGTTCGGCCATCTTCGCGCTGCTGCTGGGTATCCCCACCCTGCGGCTCAGGGCTGATTACCTCGCCATCGTCACCATCGCAGCCGCCGAAATCGTCCGTTACATCGTGACGACGAACCAGCTCACGGCAGTTACTGGCTCGGCCAACGGCCTGGCGGCTTTCGAGGGCGGATTCTTCGCGATGAACCCCTTCCCCGAGGGTTCGTACTTTGGCATGAACAACAGGGACCTCTTCATCCGCGTTGTGGGTTGGGGCCTCGTGATCGTCTGCTGCCTCCTGGTCTGGCTGCTGATGCGGAGCCCATGGGGCCGCGTCCTGAAAGGCATCCGCGAGGACGAGAACGCTGTGCGCTCCCTGGGCAAGAACGTCTACGCCTACAAAATGCAGGCCCTTGTCATCGGTGGCGTGCTCGGTGCCCTCGCGGGCATGGTCTTCACACTCCCCCGCGGCGCGGTCCAGCCAGCCAACTACGGCACGGAACTGACGTTCTTCCTGTACACCTGCCTCCTGCTTGGCGGCCTGGGTACTGTGCTCGGCCCGGTGATAGGTGCCATGATTTTCTGGGTGGTACTTTCTCTGACTCAAGGCATCCTTTACGGGCTGATCGAATCCGGGGCTGTGACCTGGCTGAACACAGTCCAGGCCGGGCAGCTCCGTTACATCCTGGTAGGCATCGCCCTGATGCTGCTGATGATCTTCAGGCCGCAGGGCGTCTTTGGCAACAAAAAGGAGCTGGCGTTCGCATGAGCAAGCACAGCGAAGAACCCCGCACACCGGAAAACCGGGAAAACATCGAATATATGACGGACGAACGTCCGATCGCGGCCGGAGAGATCTCTCCCGGCTGCAAGAAGCGGGACCCGATCGTGGTGGCCGAGAATGTCACCCGGTCCTTTGGCGGCATCAATGCCGTGGACGTCGAATACCTCGAGATTCCGCGCCACAAGATCACGGCCCTGATCGGCCCGAATGGTGCCGGCAAGACCACCCTGTTCAACCTCCTCACCGGATTCGACACCCCGAACTCCGGTAAATGGCAGTTCGAAGGCAACAGCCTGGCAGGTGTTTCGCCGTACAAAGTGGCCAGGATGGGAATGGTTCGCACGTTCCAGCTGACCAAGGTCATGGGCAAGCTCACGGTCATGGAAAACATGCGCCTCGGCGGCTCTCAACAGCCCGGCGAACGGCTTTCCAAGGCATTGTTCAAGGGCCTGTGGGGCGGGCGTGAGAAGGAAATCACCGCGCAGGCGGAGGTCCTGCTGGAGAAGTTCAAACTTGATGCGAAAAGGGATGACTACGCAGCGTCCCTGTCCGGCGGGCAGCGCAAGCTGCTCGAGATGGCGCGTTCGCTGATGGTCCGGCCCAAGCTGGTGATGCTCGACGAGCCGATGGCAGGGGTTAACCCGGCCCTCACCCAGTCCCTCCTGGACCACATCAAGAACCTCAAGGCCGAAGGCATGACCGTACTGTTCGTCGAGCACGACATGAACATGGTCCGCCATATTGCCGACTGGGTGGTGGTCATGGCTGAAGGCAAGATCGTTGCTGAGGGCCCGCCGGGTGAAGTCATGAAGAACCCCGCCGTCATCGATGCCTACTTGGGCGCGCATCACGACGTCGATCTCGGCGATGCCGAGGGAATCAAGGAACTTGCCGCCGAGCTCGGCGCCGACGAGTCCTCCATCGTCGGAACCGATAACGCCGGAATCATCTCCATGGACGTCATTGGCACGGAGTCCGATGATCCGGGCTTCAGGAAGAAGGACACAAAATGAGCGCCGTCAGCGCGGCGGCAGCCGCAAGCAGCACAGCAAGCGACTCCGTGGTTAAGGTCACCGATCTCGTGGCCGGCTACCTTCCCGGCGTGAACATCCTCAACGGCTGCAGCATCGAGGCACGCAAGGGCGAGCTGATCGGCATCATCGGCCCCAACGGCGCCGGCAAGTCCACCCTGCTCAAAGCGATGTTCGGCCTGGTCAAGGTCCACTCCGGCACTGTTGTGGTCCGCGGCCAGGACATCACCGGGCTGAAGGCCAACAAGCTGGTGACGAAGGGCGTGGGATTCGTCCCGCAGAACAACAACGTGTTCTCCACCCTCACCATCGAGGAGAACATGCAAATGGGCATGTTCCAACGGCCCAAAGACTTCAATGAGCGGTTCGACTTCGTCACCAGCCTCTTCCCCGAGCTCGGAAAGCGCCGGGCCCAACGGGCAGGCTCACTCTCCGGAGGTGAACGCCAGATGGTGGCCATGGGACGGGCTCTGATGATGGAACCGGCGGTGCTGCTGCTCGACGAGCCGTCTGCAGGCCTCTCCCCCGTCAAACAGGACGAGACCTTCCTGCGCGTCCACGAGATCAACCGGGCGGGCGTTTCGGTCATCATGGTGGAACAGAACGCCCGGCGGTGCCTGCAGATCTGCGACCGGGCCTACGTCCTTGACCAAGGAAAGGACGCATACACGGGCACCGGCAGGGAACTCATGAAGGACCCCAAGGTGATCCAGCTGTACCTCGGTACGCTGGCAGACGAAGTATAAGGACCGCAGCAAGTCCTGCCGCAGTGCCCCGAAGGGCCGTCACCCGCTGGTGGCGGCCCTTCGTGCTGCCTGGGCTTTTGCCATGGTCCGCCGCCTTCCACCGGGCCGGCACAGACCTCCCCGGTCCGCCGCCCACCCACCCCGGGACCGGACGATTCCAGGCAGCAGAAAGCCCCCGTCCGGCTGGACAGGGGCTTTCAGTGCTATCTAAGGAGCGGCGTTACAGCTTGCCGAATTCTTCCTTGGACGGCTTGTAGGTGTTGTCGTCCTGGTATTCGTAGATACCAATGTAGGCCTCCGTGGGGTCGCCTGCATCGGAGAAGGTCACCGGACCGGACTGGCCGTCGTAGTCGATGTCCTCACCGTTGCGGAGCAGAGTCACACAGGACGGGTAGTCCATGCACTTCTCGCCGTCTTCAGAGACAGCCTTGAGCTGCGCAGCAATGTCCGTTCCCTTGGTGCTCTTGGCGGCTTCGGATGCAAGCGCGATCAGGTTGACGGCGTCGTAGGATTCACCTGCGTAGCTGTAGTCCTTCAGCGCGGGATCGACGGCCAGCAGCTTCTTCTTGAAGTCTTCCTTGGCGAAAGTTCCCGGAATGGTGCCCTGGGCGCCCTTGAGGGTGCCTGGCGTGAAGTCCTTGCTGTAGTCCGAGGTGTTGCCGTCAACCAGGAACATCTGGGTTGCATTGACACCCTTGCCGGTCATCAGCGGAACAATGCTCTTGGCCTGGTCGAAGGTGATCAGGGCGATAGCGTCCGGCTTGGCCGCAATAACCTTGTCCACCTGGCTGCTGAACTGGGAGTCGCCTTCATTGAAGAGCTCTTCGGCTACAACCTTGCCGCCGGCTGCCTCAAAAGCAGACTTGACGTTCTTGGCCAGGCCGGTGCCGTAGGCGTCGTTGAGGACGATCATGCCCACTGTCTGCGCACCACAGGTTGCCATGTAGTTGCCCAGGACCTTGCCCTGCAGGACGTCCGAGGGCGCGGTGCGCCAGTAGAGTCCCTTGTCATCCCAGGTGGTGAAGTCCGGGGACGTGTTTGCGGGGGAGAACTGGATCACGCCGGCACCGGTAATCTGGTTGATGACCGTCTTGGAGACGCCGGAGGAAGCAGCTCCAATAATGGCGCTGACGCCCGACCCGAGCAACGCGGTGGTGGACTGCGTGGCGATGTCGGTCTTGGTGTCACCGGAGTCGCGGTGGATAACCTCTACAGGCTTGCCCAGCACGCCGCCGGCACTGTTGACTTCCTGGATACCGAGGTTGACGCCAGCGATTTCGGGCGGGCCGAGGAAGGCCAGCGAGCCGGTGGTGGGCAGCAGTGAACCGATCTTGAGTGGCGTGTCCGTGGTGGTGGTTGAAGCGGGAACCTGGCCGCCGGCAACGGCCGGGGCCGAGGCGCCGGCCGTGGCGCTGGGAGCTGGGCAGGAAATTCCGGCTGCTGCTGTGGGAGCGGCCGTTTCCGTCGAGCTGGGGGTGGAGGTACCACCACAAGCTGTGGCCAGAAGGGCGACGCCCACGCCAAGCGCTGTGAGCTTGGCGACGCGGGGTGCCACAGGGGGGAGTGAAATCATTGACAATCTCCTGGATCGAAAGGTGCGAACGGCCTTTGACGCGGATGATCAGGTGTTCCTGAGTTAATTCAAGCTAATGCATATCTGAGGCGGATATAAGTGACTGAGGTCACATCCTTATAACAGTCGTTGCATATGCGAAACCATTTCCGGCATAGGGCCAGGATTTGTACCCCAGGTGGGACTCGAACCCACAACACGCGGATTTTAAGTCCGCTGCCTCTGCCAATTGGGCTACTGGGGCGCCCGGTCAATGGTATCCCGTCAGAGCACGTTGAATGGTTCGGCATACCGGAACCGGCCGTGGACTCCCCCGGGCCACACTGCCAGGGGCAGGAGCTGGAAGTTGTCAGCCCACACCTCTTCGGGTGGCAGCACACCCAGGGAGGTCGCCGGAACAAAGCCAAACCGCGGGTAATACTCAGTGCTGCCCAGGAGGGCGATTCCACTCTCCCCGGCGGCGTTGGCCCGCGCGATGGTCTCGTTCATCAGGGCACTGCCGATGCCATGGCGCTGGAGCCGGGGGGTCACGCCGATAGGTCCCAGCCCGAGCAATTCGTGCTCCTCTACCCAGCCGCGGGTGCTGATGACATGGGCCACCACCTCGCCGTCCAGTTCCGCCACGATGCTGAACCGCGGCAGGTACTCCTTGCACTCGAACAGCTGGCGCAGCACCTCAACTTCAACCGGCTCCCCCACAGCGGGCAGGCCCGTGGCAGGCGATACGGCAAAGGCTTCGGCAATCAGTTTCAGGATCGCCGCCCGGTCAGCCTCGGTTTCATCGCGCAGCACCAGCTCCGGGCGGGGCTGGTGCCGGCTTTCAGCGGACAGCTCGGCCAGGGCTTCGATGGCCCGGGCCGCGTCAGCGACAGGAACCAGGAGGTGGTCGTGGTGGAACCCAGCCAGCACGTTGCAGCTGATGTGGGCGTCGGTCAGGGCCCTGCCGACGGCGGCAGTCAGGCCAATTGCTTCGAGTTCGGAATGCACCTGCAGGGTGATCCACGCGGCCACAAAATCGTAGTGGAGGCCCAGGCTGTCCGCCTCCGCACGCGGAAGCACCACAGTGAGGCCCTCGGCTTCGCGGACTGCAGCTTCGATGCCGGCTGCCAGCGGCCTGCCATGCGGCCACAGCACATAGACGTATTCGCCTTCGCGCAGCTCCGGGTGGAGTGCAGCCAGCAGGGCCTGTAGGTTCTTTTCGCCAGTCATGGTGCCCAGTCTAGAAGGCGGAAACGCCAAACGGCGGCTGCCCCCTCAAGGGGACAGCCGCCGTCGGGCGTTACAAAAGGGCGGTTAGCCCGCTACTTGGCGTCAGCGGTGACCGACTGTTTGGGGTCAACCTTGGTGGCCTCAGCGGAGCCAGGCTGTGCTGCTCCGGCCGGGGCTTCGGCGCTACCCGCCGCAGGAGCGGCAGCCGCCGGCTTGGGGGCCGGAGTGGCCGCGGCGACAAAGGCGCCACGCGGGTTGTCCAGGTCGATGAGCTGGGTGGTGTCCCGTCCCATGAAGAACGCGAGGATCCAGCCCATGATGACGCGGATCTTGCGCTCCACCGTAGGCATTGCCATGCCGTGGTAGCCGCGGTGTGCCAGCCAGGCGAGCGGGCCCTTGAGCCCGATGCGGCCCACGAGGTTGATGTTGGCAACACCCTTCCACTCGCCGAAGCCGGCTACAGCGCCAAGGTTCTTGTGCTTGTAGTCCTTCAGCGGCTTGTCCCAGCGGGAAGCCCACAGGTTTTTCGCGAGGCGCTTGGCCTGGCGCAGGGCATGCTGGGCGTTGGGGACGCAGGTGCCGTCCGGCAGGCCGCTGCCCGTGAGGTCCGGTACAGCGGCGATATCGCCTGCGGCCCAGGCGTTCTCAATGATGCCTTCGTCACCGGCGATGCGGAGGTCCGGCAGAACGCGGACGCGGCCGCGGGGTTCCAGCGGGAAGTCGGAGGAGCGGATCATCGGGTTGGCCTGCACACCGGCAGTCCAGACCAGGGTGTCGGCTTCGAATTCCTGGGCGAAGCTCTTGTCCGGCAGGTTGATCAGCTTCAGGGTGCCTTCGGCGCTGTCCAGCGAGGTGTTCAGCAGGACCTCGATGCCGCGGCTGCGGAGGTGCTCCACAACCCACTCTGCCTGCGGGGCCGTGACCTCGGGCATGATGCGGCCCATGGCTTCAACCAGGACGAAGCGGACTTCCTCCTGCTTGATGCGGGGGTTGTTCCGGACCGCAGCGCGGGCCAGGTCCTCCATCTCGGTGATGCACTCGATGCCGGCAAATCCGCCGCCCACCACCACGAAGGTCAGGGCCTTGGCGCGGGCTGCGGGATCGATCATGGTGGAGGCTGCTTCAATGCGCTCGAGGACCTTGTTCCGAAGGGCCACGGCCTCTTCGATGGTCTTCAGGCCGATGCCCTTGTCCGCCAGCCCCTTGATGGGGAAGGTACGGGTGATGGCGCCTGCGGCAACCACGATGTCGAAGTAGGGAACCTCGAAGTGCCCGTTGCCGTCCGCGGCGGCCACGACGGCGGTGCGGTTGGCGTGGTCAATCGAGGTGACACTGCCCTGGATGAGTTCGGTCTGCTTCAGGTGCTGGCGGTGGGAGACCACGGCGTGGCGTGCTTCGATGTTGCCGCCGGCCACTTCAGGCAGGAAGGGCTGGTAGGTCATGTAGGGCAGCGGATCAACGAGCGTGACGATGCCACCGGCATTCGCGATCTTCTTCTGCAGTTTGAGGGCTACGTACAGGCCGACGTACCCGCCGCCGACGACGAGTACCCTGGGACGGTCCTGGAGCTGAGGGGTGGTTGCCATGGATTCAACGATACAGCAGTTTGTGAAAATCTTCACTAACTACGTGTGGCGGCCCGTATCAACGGTGTGGAAGGCTCCGGTATCGGGATCCTCGCGCACCAGGGCAGGGTTTCGCGCGGCCCTCCGAAGCTGGACGGCAGCGGCTCCGATAATCGCCACAAACAGCCCTGCCGAGCCGATCACGACGGCGGCGCCCACGGCACTGTCACGCCCTGACGGCGCCTCCGCTGCAGGCACGGAGGGCTCGGGCAGTGTGGGGACCGCGCTGGCCACTTCATCGGTGGGCACGGCCGCCGGTGTGCCAAGGTTCCCCCGGCGGTGGACACGGATCCAGTCAGAGATTGACCCCAGCGGGTTGACCGCCGCTTCGGGGACCGAATCCTTCAAGGCGGCCTCGGCATTAAGCACGCCGAAGCCGTACAGCGGATCCTTGCCCGCGGGACCGGCGTCCTTGGCCGTGCTGACAATCCTGTTGATGACCTGTTTGGCGCTCATCTCCGGCCACTTGGAACGGATGAGGGCGGCGACGCCGGCGACGATCGGAGTGGCTCCGGACGTGCCGGACCATTCGGCGTAGCCGCCGCCAGGAAGTCCGCCGAGGAGGTTTTCCGCGGGAGCCGCTACACCGATACTGATTCCCTGTGAGGACGAATCGACGCTTGCCACCCCTTTGCGGTCCAGGCCGGCGACCGTGAGGACGCCGGGGATGGTGGCCGGCGCTCCCACCTGGAGGTTGCCGCCGATCCGGTTTCCGGCCGCGGCAACGATCACCACGTCCTTCTGTTCCGCGTAGAGGAAGGCCGCGTCCCAGCTTTGCGGCCACTGCGGGGTGGTGCTGCCCAGGGAGATGTTGATGACTTTCGCACCGTTGTCCACAGCCCAGCGGACGGCCTCGGGGATCTGGTCCTGATCGCTCTTGCCGGCGGGGTTTGCCGAGCCCAGCCAGGTGGAGACTGAGAGGATCTCAGCCTCCGGAGCCACGCCCACCATGCCGTCTGGTCCGGCTCCGGCGGGGGCGGGGCTCGGGGAGGCGGTGGAACTGGCAGGCTGATGGCCCCGGCCGGCCAGTATGGTGGCCACCAGGGTGCCGTGCTCAGGCTTGATGCCAAGGCTTTTCTGTCCATTGGCGCTGCCTGCGCCGGAGGCGTCAAAGCCTCCGGTCACGGCACCTTTGAGGTCGGGGTGCTGGGCGTCGACCCCGCTGTCGATCACCGCAATCTTTACCCCGGCGCCTTTGGAGATTTCCCAGGCCTTGGTGATGCCGGCTTCGGCCAGCCAGTACTGCCTGTCCCGTTCGGCGTCGGCCTGTGCAGCAGGCGCCAGTGCGAGCCCGGTAGCCAAGCTGATGGCCGCAAGGGTCACCGCCAGCAGAGCTGAGGCGGTCCGGCGGAACCGTGCTGTTGCTCTGGTCATGTGGGGTCCCCAAGTAATTTGTCGGCTGAGCCTAAGTTCAGTTCAGGCTCAGGGCAATACCGTCAAGAATATCGTGTTCGCTGGCGGTGGCCGTAACGATGCGTCCCGCACTGAGTTCATTCACACGCTCCAGGATGCGCCGCCACACCAGTCCGCCGGCGCCGATGACGTCCACGCGGCCCGGGTGCATGTACGGCAACGCTGCCCGTTCTGCCCGCGGCATTTCCAGGAGATCGGTGGCAGCCGCGGCGATGTCCCCGATGGGCAGTTCGGTTCCGTGGATCGCCTCGGGAGAGTACTCCGGCAGCCGCAGCGCGTGCGCTGTAATAGTGGTGATCGAACCGGCCACCCCGACGACGGCGGTAGCGCGTTCCAGCGGAACGTCCAGTCCTGCACGGGTGATGGCGGCGTCGACGTCGGCCGTCGCTGCCGCGACCTGTTCCGCGGTGGGGGGATCATTCTTCAGGTGCCGTTCCGTCAAACGGACGCAGCCTATGTCCACGGATTTACCGGCCGAGACGCCGCCGGCGGTGCCCAGGACGAATTCCGTGCTTCCGCCGCCGAGGTCCACCACCAGGACATGGTCACCCTCGAGGACGGGCAGGACACTGCTGGCCCCGGCAAAGGACAGGGCGGCTTCCTCGTCGCCGGAGATAACCTCCGGCTCAACGCCGAGAAGTTCCCGGATGCCGTCCACAAAGACCTCGCGGTTGCTGGCGTCCCGGCTGGCCGAGGTCGCCACGAAACGCACGGCCACAGCGCCGTGCTCGCGGATCATGGCAGCATAGTCCGCCGTGGCCGCGAAGGTGCGCTCCAGCGCTGCGGGGGCGAGTTCACCGGTTGCGTCCACGCCCTCGCCAAGCCGGACCACGCGCATTTCCCGGACCACGTCCGTGAGCTTGGCCGTGCCGTTGCTGCGGTCGATGTCGGCGATGAGCAGGCGGATGGAGTTGGTGCCGCAGTCTATGGCCGCAACGCGGGTCACAGTGCTGCCCCTTCGCTGCCGGAAGACTTCCGGACCGGAGCGGGCCGGCCTACGATCTCCGGCAAACCCTGCGGCCCGTGCCGGCTGAGGTCCCGTGACGGGGCCTCCCCCGCGGTGTCCCAGGCTCCGCCGCAGTAGCAGCGGTCTGCGGTCCACCATTCGCTGATGCCCGCGATCGCTTCGTCGCCCAACGGGTTCACGCCCGGTCCGGCTGCCAGCGAGTGGCCCACCAGCACGTGCAGGCACTTGACGCGGGTGGGCATCCCGCCGGCGGAGATGCCGTCAATCTCCGGCACCGCCCCGATCCCTGAGCGTTCGCCGATGGCTGCCCGGGCTGCCAGATAGTCCTCATGGGCGGACCGGTAGGCTGCGGCAAGCGGCTCATCAGCGGTGAGGCGTTCGTTCATCTCGTTCATGAGCCCGGCAGCTTCCAGCCTCGAAACCGCCGCGGTGATGACCGGGTGCGTCAAATAGAACGTGGTGGGGAACGGCGTGCCGTTGCTCAGGCGGGGTGCGGTCGCGGCCACGAGCGGATTGCCGCAGACGCAGCGCGCCGGGATCTCCACAACGTCGCGGACCGGCCGTCCCAACTGCCTGCTGAGTACTTCAAGATCGTGTGCTGATGGCTGGCGGGACTTCTCCGGCGCAATTGCCGTGTTTTCTTCCACTGGCGCGGCCATCCTTCCTCTAGCTGTTCAGTCTGTGGCCGCACGCCTGATGGACTCCCACAGGGAATCCACCCACGGCAGATCGGCGGGGTCTTGTGCTGCTGTGGCGGTCTGGCTACTGCTTGTTCCGGCCGGCAGTTCGCTGCCGAAGACCCAGTAGCCGGATTCACCCGGCATAACCATGTTAATGCGGTCGCGGGCCTGCTGTTTCACGTAGTTCGGATCCTGCCAGCGCGAGAGCTGCTGCCGCAGGACGTCCTGCTCCGCCTGGCGGGCCTCAATATCGGCACTCAAAGCAGCTAGCTCGGCGCGCTTGTCGAAGAAGATTTTGACGGTGGGCGCGAGCATGATGGTGATGGCAATCATGACCACGGCAAGGGCAAGCATCCGCCCGGAGAATGCCTTCGCCGGAACCGGGTGGCCGTCGTCGTGGGTTGCGTTGTCCTTTTTGGCTGCGGCCCCTGCAACGGCAGCCTTACCGCTCACCCGCGTGCCGGCCTTAGCCTTGCCACCCGCTGTACCTTTCGAGGTTGCGGGTTTGTCCTTCGCGCCGGCCGCGCCTGCGCCGCCGAAGTCGGCACGTATGACCTCTGCCGCGTCCTTGGCGGCATCCGCTGCCGATGGGGTTCTGGCGGCGGCCTTGGGGACTTTGGGACGGCGGGTAGCCATGACACTCCTGAAACGTGCGGCCTGCCTCTGGCCGCTACTCTCTGCGCTGAACAAATGCCGGCTGAAATTTGCCGGCTGATACAGGTGCCGGCGGAAGACCGGGCTGAAACAAAAACCGGTGGCTATGGTCTTTCAACCATAGCCACCGGTCAGTGGTTTATGCGGCTACTAGCCCTTGAAACGCGGGAACGCGCTGCGGCCGGCGTAGCGTGCGGCGTCGTCGAGTTCCTCTTCGATGCGCAGCAGCTGGTTGTACTTGGCAACACGCTCGGAACGGGCCGGGGCGCCGGTCTTGATCTGGCCGGCGTTGGTGGCCACCGAGATGTCAGCGATGGTGGTGTCCTCGGTCTCGCCGGAGCGGTGCGAGGTGATGGTGGTGTAACCGGCACGCTGCGCCATGCTGACGGCGTCGAGTGTTTCGGTCAGCGAACCGATCTGGTTCACCTTCACCAGCAGCGAGTTGGCGGTCTTGGTCTCGATGCCGCGCTGCAGGATGGAGGGGTTGGTGACGAAGAGGTCGTCGCCCACCAGCTGGACTTTGTCGCCGATGGCGTCGGTGAGGGTCTTCCAGCCGTCCCAGTCGTTCTCGTCCAGCGGGTCCTCGATGGACACCAGCGGGTAGTCGGCCACGAGTTCGGTGTAGTAGGCGCTCATTTCGCTGGAGGTCAGAGCCTTGCCCTCGAACTGGTAGGCGCCGTCCGTGAAGAACTCGGAGGAGGCAACGTCCAGGGCCAGGGCGATGTCCTTGCCCGGGGTGTAGCCGGCGTTCTTGATGGCTTCCTGGATCAGGTCCAGGGCAGCGCGGTTGGACGGCAGGTTGGGGGCAAAGCCGCCTTCGTCGCCGAGGCCGGTGGACAGGCCCTTTTCCTGGAGCACGGCCTTGAGCGCGTGGTAGACCTCCACGCCCCAGCGGAGGCCCTCGGAGAAGGTCTCGGCACCCAGCGGGACAACCATGAATTCCTGGATGTCGACGTCGGAATCGGCGTGTGAGCCACCGTTGAGGATGTTCATCAGCGGCACGGGCAGCACGTGGGCGTTCGGGCCGCCCAGGTACTTGTACAGCGGCAGGTCTGCGGAGGCCGCGGCGGCGTTGGCCACGGCCAGGGAAACGCCGAGGATGGCGTTGGCGCCCAGCTTGCCCTTGTTGGGGGTGCCGTCCAGGTCAATCATGGCCTGGTCGATGCTGCGCTGGTCGGTGGCGTCGAAGCCGGTCAGGGCCGGAGCGATCTGGTCGATGACGGCGTCAACGGCCTTCTGGACTCCCTTGCCGAGGTAACGGCCCTTGTCACCGTCACGAAGCTCAACGGCCTCGTGCTCACCGGTGGAGGCGCCGGAAGGTACTGCCGCGCGGCCGATCTGGCCATCGGAGAGCAGTACTTCAACTTCTACGGTCGGGTTGCCGCGGGAATCGAGGATTTCGCGGGCGTGGATGGCATCGATAAGCGCCATGGATTTGCTCCTTTGGGTGAAGCGATTTACAGGGAATCTAACTGCTGGAACTAGCGGAAAGTCTGGGACGTCCTGGTCAGGACCTAGCGTAGTCGAGAGTGGCGCAGGTTACGGAAACCTATCCGGCACCCGGACGTCATGATGGCAGGGGTTGTTGCTGCTGGAACTCCCGGATTGCGCCGCGCAGGGCACGCTCGGCGTCGAACCCCATTTCCCGGGCGGAACCGACGACGGCGAGCAGCAGCTCCCCCAATTCCGCTTCGGAGGTGGCGGTTTTGACGAGCCCCACCACCGGATGTTCCGTGGCACCGCGATCCGGCGGACCCATTGGGACACCGGCGCGGGCGGCCCGGTCAAGGAACTTGTGCGCTTTGGCCAAGGCCGGCAGGGCGTCAGGAATTCCCTCGAAAGGGCTGTTCCGCTCCGGCCTTTCGGCGGTTTTGACGGCGTCCCACTTCTGTACGATCTCCTCGACCGTGGCCGGGAAGCTCTCCTGGAGCGTCCCGTCGGGCCGGAACACATGCGGATTGCGGCGGACCATCTTTTCGGTCAGACCGCGGGAAACGTCGTCGAACGTGAACGCGCCCCGTTCCTCGGCGAGCCGGGCGTGCAGCACCACCTGGAGCAGCACGTCACCCAGCTCGCCCCGGAGTTCGGATTCGTCGGTCCCGGTTTCGATGGTCTCGGCAAGCTCAAACGCCTCCTCGAGGAGGTACTCCACCAGTGAGGCATGCGTCAGTGCGCCCATCCAGGGGCAGTGTTCACGCAGTTGGCCTATGACCGTGACCAACCGGTCAACGGGGGCCTGATCAGCCAAGGTTGGCGTAGGTGTCGTTGATGTACTCCACCAGTGCTTCCTTTTCCTCCAAGGGCAGGAAGGATGCCTCGGCAGCGTTGAGGGTCAGCTCAAGGATGTCATCGAGATCGTAGTCGAAGGTTTCCACCAGCAGCTCGAACTCGTCCGTGAGGGTCACCCCGCTCATCAGCCGGTTGTCAGTATTGATGGTCACGTTGAAGCCGAGCTGGTAGAGCATGTCCAGCGGGTGGCTCTCGATGCCCTCGCCGAAGCCGGCAATCGCTCCGGTCTGGAGGTTGGAGGAGGGGCAGATCTCCAGCGCGATGCCCCGGTCCCGGATCCAGCTGGACAGATCGCCCAGGGTGACCAGGCCGATGCTGTCGTCGTCGCCCTCGGCGCCAGCTTCCGCCTCCTCGTCCTCGAACTCCACCATGATGTCCTCGGCGATGCGCACGCCGTGGCCAAGGCGGAGCGCCCGTCCGTCAACCAGCGCGGACTGGATACTCTCGAGTCCGGCGGCCTCGCCGGCGTGGACCGTGGCAGGAAAGTTGTTCTGGGCGAGGTACGTGAAGGCGTCCTTGAACCGGGACGGCAGGAAGCCGTCTTCAGCTCCGGCGATGTCGAAGCCCACGGCGCCCCTGTTGCGGTGGCGGACGGCGAGTTCAGCGATCTCCTGGCCGCGGTCGGCGTGCCGCATGGCGGTGATCAGCTGGCCCACCTGGATCTCGCGGCCGGTCTCGGCAACAGCGTCGACGCCGGCTTCGAGGCCTTCCTGCACAGCCTCCACTGCTTCATCCAGGGACAGGCCCTTCTGGAGGTGCTGCTCCGGCGCCCAGCGCACTTCGCCGTACACCACGCCGTCGTCCGCGAGGTCCTCAACGAATTCCTTGGCAACCCGGAACAGGCCCTCTTTGGTCTGCATCACGGCAACGGTGTGGTCAAAGGTCTCAAGGTAACGGACCAGCGAACCGGAGTCTGCCGATTCACGGAACCACTGGCCCAGGGCAACCGGATCGGTGGAGGGAAGGGTGTGGCCAACAGCCCCTGCCAGCTCGATGATGGTGGCGGGACGGAGACCACCGTCCAAATGGTCGTGGAGGGAGACCTTGGGCAGGCTCCTCAGGTCGAAATCGAGGGCAGGGGCAGCGTCAACAATAGGCTCAGTCACCTTCCAACCTTAGGGTCGGCAGGCGGCTTATGCCAGCCGCTACTTAGCGGGCTGCTCGCCGTCCGCCGAAGTTGCGGCAAGCAGGGTCTGATCGTGGGACGGAAGGGCGCCCTCCGGGCCGCCGTCCAGCCATTCGTCCACATCTTCGGCGTCGTTGCGGGCAAGGTGCTTGTGCCACCAGCGCAGGAGGTGATCGATGAGAATGCCCAGGACGATGGCGAACACCACGGCAATTCCCGCGCTCAGGAGCGGGTTGTGGTGCAGCCACGGAAATGAGCTGGCGAGTATGCCGATGCCGATGGAATACCCCACCCAGGTGACACAGGCAAAGGCGTCCAGCGGGAAGAAGCGCCGGTGCGCAAACCCGGTGCTGCCGGCGACGTAGTTGACCGCTACGCGGCCCCACGGGATGTAGCGGGCCGTGAAGATCAGGACGGCGCCGCGTTTTTCGAGTTCGTACCGTGCCCAGCCGAAGGCCTTCTGGACTTTGGGCCGCCGCATCCAGCGCCAGCGTTCCAGGCCGATCCTGCGGCCCAGCATAAAGGCCATATTGTCGCCCGCGATGGCGCCGATCAGTGCCGTGAAGCCAAGGATCCAGAGGTTGGGTTCGCCGCTGTGGCGGGAAAACGCGGCGAGGGCAACGATGAGGGTCTCGCTGGGAACCACCATGGCGAAGCCGTCAATGAAGAAGAAAATCAGCAGGACCGGGTAGATCCACCATTGGCCCGCCGCATGGAGCACGGCCTCATTAATAAACTCCACGCGGGTGTTGCTCCTAGACGAATGATGCAGCCGGAAGTGACGTAAATCGCTCTTCAGTGTCCCATGCCTCAGACGTGATTCGCTACGCCGGGTACCCCGTAACCCTAGGCTTCGGGGTCCTTCAGCCGCTCCACTACGGGAACCTTCCCCTTGATGCGGTTGATGACCAGGTCCACCAGGATTCCGAGGCCCACAGCGCAGATGATGGCGATGACAGCGCCAAGAAGGTGGTTGTTTTCAAACCACTGCCCGAAGAACAGCCCGATCCCCACGGAATAGCTGGCCCAGAGGGTGGCGGAGAGGACCGTCAGCCCCACGAACCGGAGGTGGTGATAGCGGGTCACACCGGCGGTGAGGTTGACGGCGACCCGGCCGATGGGGATAAAGCGCGCCACCAGGATCAGCGACGCCGGCCGTTTCCGCAGCTCGTGGCCTGCCCAACGGAACCCGCTTTGCATCCGCGGGCCGCGCATCCAGCGCCACCGCCGCGTCCCCACCCTGCGCCCGATGAGGTAGGCAATGTTGTCGCCCGAGAAGGCGCCCAATCCGGCGACCAGCATCAGCAGCCAGGGGTTGGGGACATCCGCGGTGGCGGCCACTGCGGCCAGGCCCACCACCACGGACTCACTCGGTATGGGCGGAAAGAAACCATCGATCATGCAGCAGGCCAGCACCAGGAGCAACACCCAGGGCTGCCCGGCAGCGGCGAGGATGAAGTCGTTGATGGCCTGCATCTACTTATGCTATTCGGTCGATGATCAGTTGCTGGGCCGGGCGTGAGCCTTCGGGAGCGATCACCACTGCGTGCTCCAGGGATTCCTTGGCGCGCGCGAACTTCCCGGGTGTGTCAGTGAGCAACGTCATAAGGGGCTCGCCGGCGCGCACCACCGCACCGGGCTTGGCGTGCAGGCGGACGCCGGCACCGGCCTGGACGGCGTCTTCCTTGCGGGCGCGTCCGGCTCCGAGCCGCCAGGCGGCGACGCCGACGGCCAGGGCATCGAGCTCAACCAGGACACCGTCCGCCGGTGCGTAGATAGTTTCGGATTCCCTGGCTACCGGCAGTTTGGCCCGGGGATCGCCGCCCTGCGCCTCGATCATCCGGTTCCAGACGTCCATGGCCCGCCCGTCCTTCAGGGCTGCGCGGACATCGGCATCGTGGACGCCGGCGCACGCCAGCATCTCTTCGGCCAGACGCACTGTCAGCTCCACCACGTCCTCGGGCCCGCCGCCGGCCAGAACCTCCACAGACTCTTCGACTTCGATCGCGTTGCCGGCGGTGAGGCCGAGGGGCGTGCTCATGTTGGTCAGCAGCGCCACGGTGTTGACCCCGGCGTCCTTGCCCAGGGCAACCATGGTTTCGGCCAGTTCCCGTGCCCGGGCCTCGTCCTTCATGAATGCGCCGCTGCCCACTTTGACGTCCAGGACCAGGGAGCCGGTTCCCTCGGCAATTTTCTTGCTCATGATCGAGGAGGCGATGAGCGGGATGGCCTCCACCGTCCCGGTGACGTCACGCAGGGCATAAAGCTTCTTGTCAGCGGGCGCGAGCCCCGCGCCCGCAGCGCAGATCACGGCGCCCACGTCCTGGAGCTGGGCCAGAATTTCCTCGTTGCTCAGGTCCGCCCGCCAGCCCGGGATCGATTCCAGCTTGTCCAGCGTGCCGCCGGTGTGGCCGAGTCCCCGGCCGGAGAGCTGCGGCACGGCAACACCGAACACTGCCACCAGAGGCGCCAGCGGCAGGGTGATCTTGTCCCCCACTCCGCCGGTGGAGTGTTTGTCGCTGGTGGCCTTCACGCCGCCGTCGGGCCGCCGCAGGCTGGAGAAGTCCATCCGCTCGCCCGAGGCGATCATGGCGGCAGTCCAGCGCGAGATCTCGGCCCGGTCCATGCCGTTGAGCAGGATCGCCATGTTCAGGGCGGCCATCTGCTCGTCGGCAATGGCACCGCGGGTGTACGCGTCGATGGTCCAGTCGATCTGTTCCGGGCTCAGTACGCCCCGGTCCCGCTTGATGCGGATGATGTCGACGGCGTCGAACGCTTCAGTTGTGTTCGGGGTTGATGTCACCGGGTTTCCTCCAGGTGTTGGGGACCAAAAGGCATCGGGAAGGACCTGGTCCATGGTCCTGATTCCCTGGGTGGTCATGAGCTCCATATCGGGAGCCCGGAATTCGTACAGCAACTGCCGGCACCGGCCGCAGGGCATCAGGACGTTCCCGCCGGAATCGACGCAGTAGAAGGCGCGGAGCAGTCCGCCTCCGGTCATGTGCAGGTTGCCGATCAGGGCGCATTCGGCGCACAGGGACAGCCCGTAGCTGGCGTTCTCGACATTGCAGCCGCTGATGATCCGGCCGTCCACCGTAAGGGCCGCTGCCCCTACCGCGAACTTTGAATATGGTGCGTATGCGTGGGCCATGGCGGCGACCGCGGCGGCCTCGAGGGCGGCCCAGTCGACGTCGACGGTATTCACCGTCAACCCTTCACGTACGGTATGCCGCTGGCCGCCGGGGGCCGGGACCTGCCTACGAGCCCTGCGACGGCGAACACGGTCACGAGGTAGGGCAGCATGGCCATGAACTGGCTCGGCACCGGGGTGCCGATGATCGTCACGATGCTTTGCAGGTTATCCGCGAAGCCGAACAGCAATGCTGCGAAGAACGCGCCGATCGGGTTCCAGCGTCCCAGGATCAGCGCGGCGAGGGCAATGAAGCCCCGGCCACCCGAGATTTCCTTGGTGAAGCTGTCGATCGCCACGAGGGTGAAGAACGAACCGCCGATCCCGGCAACGGCACCGCCGAGGGTGACATTCCAGAAGCGGGTGGCGTTGACTTTGATGCCCAGGGTGTCGGCTGCCTGCGGGTGCTCACCCACGGAGCGGACCCGCAGGCCCCACTTCGTCTTGAACAGTCCGATCCAGACCACAGCCACGGCTACATACATCAGGTAGCCCACCACGGACTGCTTGAAGAGGATGGGGCCGAGGACCGGGATGCTGGACAGGATGGGGATCTCGATGATGGGCAGCCGGCCCGGGGAGTTGAACATCTCCTTGTCCGCCTGCATCACGGTGCTGAACAGGAAGCCGGTCAGGCCCGAGATCAGCACGTTGAGCACCACGCCGACGATGATCTGGTTGACCACGTAACGGATGCTAAAGACGGCAAGCACCATGGACACCAGGGCACCGGCGACGGCCGCGGCCAGCAGTCCGAGGTAGGGGTTTTGCGTCAGGCTGGCCACGATGGCCGCCGTAAAGGCACCGCCCAGAAGCTGGCCCTCGATGGCAATGTTCACCACGCCGGAGCGTTCGCACAGGACTCCTGACAGCGAGCCGAAAACGATCGGCACCGCAAGGGTTACGGACCCGGCGATGAGGCCGGCCAGCGAGATGCTGGGGGTCCTTGCGCCGCCGACGACCCAGATCAGGAAGGCCACCACGAACAGGACCGTGAAAGCGACCGGCAGCCAGCGGGGCGGCCGTGCGTTCCTGGTCTTCAGGAACATGGCGTAGCCCGCGAGGCCCAGCAGGATCACGGAGAGCACGATCCCTGCCCCGAAGGCCGGCACTTCAATGGCCGGCAGCTGGAAGAAGTCGCCGCCGGAGGAGACGCCGAACCTGGCCGTTGCCTGTGGACCCATCAGGCCAAAGAAGATGAACGCGACCACGGCCAGGGCCAGCAGCGTTACCGGCAGCTTCCAGGTGACAGGCTTTCCGGAATATGCCGCGGTGCCGGTGCCGGTGCCGTCCGGCTGCGGTTGCCCCTGCTGCGGTTTGATGGGCTTTCCCGGGACGGGTGAGGTTGCTGTTGCGCTCATGCTGCACCTCCGGTGGTTGCTGCCTTCGGGGACTTGCCGGCGTTTGCGGCCTTCTTCTTACGTGCGTTGAGTCCGAAGACCGCCCGGACCAGCGGCGGCGCGGCGATGAACAGCACAATGAGCGACTGCACCACCAGCACGATGTCAATGGGGGTTCCGGTCTGGATCTGCATCTGGACCGCGCCGGCGCGGAAGGCGCCGAACAGCACGCCGGCGGCGAAGGTGCCCCACGGCGTCGAACGTCCCAGCAGTGCGACAGTGATCGCGTCAAAGCCATAGGTTGCGGCGACGCCGTCGGTCAGGACCTTTTCGGTGCCTGCCACCTGGGCGACGCCGGACAGACCGGCAAGGCCGCCGGCGATGGCCATCACCAGGACGGTGGCACGCGGGACGTTGATGCCGGCGGTCAGGGCCGCCTTCGGGTTGGCTCCCACCGCGCGGAACTCGAAGCCGATGGTGGAGCGGTTCAGCAGCCAGGCAACGAACACCGTTGCTGCGATGGCCAGCAGGAACCCGAGGTGCAGGCGGTACTGGGTGCCGAGGATCTGCGGATAGACGGCGGTGGCGTCCAAAATCGGGGAGATCGGGGTAGCCTCCCCGGGCCGCTGGAACGCCGGCGAATCGAGCAGGTACCGGACGAGGTAAAGCGCTATGTAGTTGAACATGATGGTCACGATGACCTCATGGGCACCGGTTCTGGCCTTCAGGAGTCCCACGAGGCCGCCCCAGACGGCGCCTGCTATGACTCCTGCGAGGAGGACCAGCAGCAGGTGGAGCCCCACCGGCAGGTGGAGGGCGAATCCAACCCAGGCAGCCGCGATGCCGGCCATGATGATCTGGCCCTGGGCGCCGATGTTGAACAGGCCGGCCCGGAATGCCAAGGCAACGCCGAGCCCTGCCGTAATCAGGGGGGTGGCGATGGTCAGGGTCTCCATCAGCGGGGCAAACTGTCCGCTGATCCCGCTCCCCCGCGGGTTGAAGACCGAGCCCTGGAAGAGAGCCACATAGGAGCTGGTGGCGGCCGACCACACGGCGGTGAGGAAGTCAGTAGGACGGGCAAACAGGTAGCCCGACGTGGCGGCAACCCTCTCGTCCGTGCTGGCAATAAGCAGCCCGCCGAGGATCAGTGCCAGGATGACGGCGAGGATGGTGACGATGCCGTTGCCGGTGAAGATCTTGCGCAGTACCGAGTCCTGGTCCTCGGCGCCAGGCAGGGATCCGCTCTGGGCCGATACGGGAACGGCGGATGGCCGCATCGCTCCGCCGGCGGTGTCCAGTGAGGTCACCAGGGACGTGTCCTCCCTGGGCGCCGGTGCAGCGGGTTCCTGGGGTTTCGGTGCCGGACCGCGGTCCGGATCCGGGTCAGCCGGACTGCGCGGCTCGTTGTTCTCAGACATGGTCGTCTCCTACGGCACCGGAGCGGGGCTCCTGCATGGGCTGGGCGGCGGGGGCTGGGGCGGTTGCCGGAAGATCGGCGGGGTTCTCCGCGGAGCGGCGGCCCGGGCTGCCCGGGCTGCCCGGGGCCTCGGCGAGGGCGGCCTCCGGGGAGACCCCTGCCATCATGAGGCCGAGGACGCCGCGTGAAGTGCCTGCCGGGACGATTCCGACCACTTTGCCTTTGTAGAGCACGGCGATCCTGTCGGCGAGCTCAATGACTTCGTCCAGTTCAGTGGAGACGATCATCACGGGGGTGCCCTGGTCCCGCTCGGCCACAATCCGCTTGTGCAGGAACTCGATGGATCCGACGTCCACGCCGCGGGTGGGCTGGGAGGCAATGAAGAGCCGCAGCGGCCGGGAAAGCTCCCGCGCCATGACCACCTTCTGCTGGTTTCCGCCGGACAGGGTGCCGGCGGCGAGCGAACCTGACGGCGTGCGCACATCGAATTCGTCGATCCGGGTTTTGGCGTTCTCCAGGACCTTCGCCGGACTCATGCTGATGCCCTTGGCGAACGGCGCCTGATCGTACCGGTCAAGGATCAGGTTTTCGGCGATCGAGAAAGTTCCGATCAGTCCGTCCACCGAGCGGTCTTCCGGGACGAAGCCGACGCCGGCGTTGAGGACTTCCTTGACGCTGCGGCCCAGGAGCTCTTCGCCGTCGAGCATGATGGAACCGTGAACGCGTTCCTGGAGGCCCAGGATGGCCTCGGTCAGTTCCGTCTGGCCGTTGCCTTGGACACCGGCGATGGCCACGATCTCGCCGCGGGCGATGTCGAAGCTGATGCCGTCCACCACGTGCTGGCCGCTGGGGGCGATGACGGTGAGGTCCTTGACCTGGAACGTCGTCTCCTGCGGCCTGGCGGGGGCCTTGTCCAGGGTGAGGCTCACGGCGCGTCCCACCATCATGGAGGCCAGCTCGGTGGTTGAGGCGCTGGGATCGGCAGTGCCCACTACCTTGCCGCGCCGGATCACCGTGATGGTGTCGGAGACGGCTTTTACTTCGCGGAGTTTGTGCGAAATGAACACGATCGAGGTGCCGTGGCTTTTAAGCTGGCGCATGATGTCCAGCAGTTCGTCGGTGTCCTGCGGGGTGAGTACGGCAGTGGGCTCGTCAAGAATGAGCACCTTCGCGTCCCGCACGAGCGCCTTGATGATTTCCACCCGCTGCTGCACGCCCACGGGAAGGTCTTCGATCAGGGCATCAGGATCGACGTCGAAGCCGTACCGGTCCGAGATCTCCTTGATCTTCCGGCGGGTGTCATCCAGGTTCAGGAATCCGCCGGCCTTGGTGGTTTCCGCCCCCAGCGCCACGTTTTCGGCGACCGTGAAGACGGGGACCAGCATAAAGTGCTGGTGCACCATGCCGATGCCCGCGGCCATGGCGTCGCCCGGGCCGCGGAAGGTGACCGGTTTACCGTCAACGAGGATCTGGCCCTCGGTTGGTTCGTACAGTCCATACAGGACGTTCATCAGCGTGGACTTGCCAGCGCCGTTTTCGCCGAGCAGACAGTGAATCTGCCCGGGTTCCACAACCACGTCGATGTGATCGTTGGCTACCAGGGAGCCGAAGCGTTTGGTGATCCCCTTGAGTTCAAGTTTCAAAACCCTGACCAATCTCGAAGTGTCCCGGCAGGCCATGCCCGGACGGATGATGGGGCTGCAGCAACAGCCTAGTGCCTGCAGCCGGATACGGAGCCGGTCCGCTCAACGAAAAGCGCCACAGCCCGTGCGGTGGATGACCGGACGGGCCGTGGCGCTTAGCGGAGGGAGTTAGACCTTCGGGCTGGCTGCGGATTCAACCTTCAGCGTGCCGCCGGCAATGTCCTTCTTGATCTGTTCCAGCTCGGCCTTCAGCTCAGCGGGAACCGCAGAGTCAAGGTCGTGGAACGGCGCCAGCTGCACGCCGTCGTTCGCGAGGGTGCCAACGTACGGCGTGTTGGTGAACTTGCCGTCCTTGTCTTCCTTCACAACGTTCTCCACTGCCTCGCCCATGAGCTTCATGACGGAGGTCAGCATCAGGTCCCCGTATTCGGGAGCGGTAAGGAAGCCGTCGGAGTCAACCCAGATGAGCTTGACGTCCTTGCCTGCTGCCTTGGCTTCCTTCAGGGCCGCGCCAGCGCCCTTGCCGACGGGGCCGGCAACAGGCATGACGATATCGGCGCCCTGGTCCAGGAAGTTCTGGGTCAGCTGCTTGCCCTTGTCCTGCTTGTCGAAGTCACCGGTGAAGGAGCCGTCCTGCGCTGCCTTGTCCCAACCGAGGACCTTGACGTCCTTGCCCTTTTTCTCGTTGTAGTACTTCACGCCGTCAGCAAAGCCGTCCATGAAGATGGTCACGGTGGGGAGCTTGATGCCGCCGAACGTGCCCACGGTCCCGGTCTTGGTGGTACCGGCTGCCACGTAACCGGCGAGGAACGCTGCCTGCGCGGTGTCGTAGATGATGGGCTTGACGTTGGCGACGGGCGGAGTGTAGCCATAATCGACGATTGCGAAGTGGCTGTCCGGGTTGGCCTCGGCCTGGGCCTTGGTGGCGTCGCCGAGGAGGAAGCCAACTGTGACGGTCAGGTCGCAACGGGCGGTGACCATGGCGCGCAGGTTCGGCTCGAAGTCGTTGTTGGTCTTGGACTCGGCCTCGTTGACCTTGATGCCGAAGTCCTTCTCAGCCTTCTTGAGCCCTTCGTACGAGGACTGGTTGAAGGACTGGTCGTCGAATCCACCGGAGTCGGAGACGATGCAGCCGGTGTAGTCGCTGGCCGTCGCAGTGGGGCTGCTGGCTTCGGGAGGGGCACCGCAACTGGTCAGCAGGAGTGCTGTAGCACCCATGGTGGCCACGCCGGCAACTGAACCGCGCTTGAGGTGCGCACGCAGTGATGTCTTCAATGTTCCTCCAGATAAGAGAGAAGTGCGCTACGACGTGAATTCAATGAGTGTCTGTTTCAACCCTGAAATTCTGTTTTCACTGACGGTCCGCAGCACTGCGCCGAGGCGCTCTGATGATTGCTACTTTAGTGGCCTGCGCCACTTCGGATAGCACATCCGGGCACGATCCTGGAGATTGTTGAGAACTTGTTACCAACGGGTAGTCAGCTCAGCCACCAGCGGGAGCAATGGCTAGAGGCGTACCAGCATCTTGCCGGTATTTGCCCCCTGCAGCAGATCCATAAACGCCTGCGGGGCGTTTTCCAGACCGTCAACCACTGTCTCGTCGTAGCGGACTGAACCGTCTGCCAGCCAGGCGGCCATCTTCTCAAAGAACTCGGCCCGGTGCTGGCGCTGGCCACTGACCAAGAAGCCCCGGAGGGTGAGCTGCTTGCCGATGGCGACCGCGAGGTTCCGGGGAGCCGGCGAGGGTTCGGTGGCGTTGTACTGCGCGATGGCGCCGCACATGGCGACGCGGCCGCCGACGTTGAGTTCGGAGAGGGCCGCTTCCAGGTGGTCACCGCCCACGTTATCGAAGTAGACATCAATCCCCTGGCCGTTCGCGGCGGCCTTGAGCTGTTCGCGGACCGGTGCATCGCGGTAGTTGAAGGCGGCATCGAAGCCCAGTTCCCGGAGCCGTTCCACCTTTTCCGGTGTTCCGGCGCTGCCGATGACCCGGGAGGCGCCCATGGCCTTGGCGATCTGGCCCACGAGCGACCCGACGGCACCGGCGGCACCGGAAACGAACACGACGTCGCCGGGCTTGAACTCCGCGACCTTGAGCAGGCCCGCGTACGCCGTCAGCCCGGTCATGCCCAGTGCCCCAAGGAACGCCGACGCCGGGGCGAGGTCCGTGCGGGCGACCGCCGTTGCGTCGGCCTCCAGGACGGCGTATTCACGCCAGCCCAGTTGATGGACGACGACGTCCCCCACCTTGCGCCCTTCGGCCCGGGACGCTATCACCTCACCCACGGCGCCGCCGTCGAGCGCTGCATCCAGCGCGAACGGCGCTGAGTACGATTTGGCGTCATTCATGCGTCCGCGCATGTAGGGGTCAACGGAAATGAAGAGGTTGCGGACCAGGACCTGGCCGTCCTGCAGTTCCGGTAGATCGGACTCTGCGAGGCGGAAGTTTTCCGGGCCGGGCCGGCCGTGCGGCCGCGATGCGAGCCGGATCTCGCGGGAGGTGCGGGGAAGGGCTGCGGTGTGGGTGCTCATGCGGCGAACTCCAGGATCTTGATGTCAACGGTCATGTTTCCGCGGGTGGCGTTGGAGTAGGGGCAGATCTGGTGCGCCTTGGCCACCAGGGCTTCGGCCGTGGCGAGGTCGAGGGCCGGCACAGCAATTTCCAGCTCCGCAGCCAGCCCGTAGCCCACGCCCCCGTCCAGGGCGCCGAAGTGGATCTTGGCTGCTACGGCAGAGTCGGCGAGGTCGGCGCCTTCCGTGCGGCCGACCAGGCGCAGTGCTGAGTGGAAGCATGCTGCATAGCCGGCGGCAAAAAGCTGCTCCGGGTTGGTGCCCTGGCCGTTTCCGCCCAGCTCCACGGGGCTTGCGAGGGTGACGTCCAGCTTGCCGTCCTTGGTGCGTGCGTTGCCGTCGCGGCCTTCGCCGGAAGCCAGTGCCTCGGCAGTGTAAAGAGTCTTCATGGTGGTCCGTCCTGTTGGGGTGGAAATCGGTGTGGTCAGTGAAAGGTGTGCAGGGCTTCAGTGAGCCGTTCGAGGGTGGCGCGGAGTTGTTCAAGTTCTGTGGGTGTCAGTCCGGCTGCTTCGGCGAGACGCTGGGGAATGGCGTTTGCCTTGCTGCTCAGCGACTGTCCGGCGGGCGTCAGGTGGACGGCAACGCGGCGCTCGTCCTCGCCTGACCGGCGGCGCTCCACGAGCCCCATCGCCTCCAGGCGCTTGAGCAGGGGCGAGAGCGTGCCGGAATCCAGGCCGAGCTCTTCGCCCAGCTCCCTGACCCCGCGCGGCTCGGCTTCCCACAGCACCAGCATCACCAGGTACTGCGGATACGTCAGGCCGAGGTCCTCGAGCACGGGGCGATATACCGCCGTCGCCGCCCGGGAGGCGGAGTATAGGGCAAAGCACACTTGGTGGTTCAGGCGGGGAGCATCAGTCACACCTTGAACGATAGTTGACAATTGAATTGTGCACAACTTACATCTGTGTGGGTTAAACGCGAACGGCCACTCCGCGCCCCAAAGAAAGGGTTTGGAGTGTCCGTTCATGCCGGGTACTGCCTAGACGCTTGGGCTTTCGAGGTCGCGGATGGTCCGGAGGGCTGCTGCCGTGAGGACCTGGATGCCGAGCCCCAGCGCGCGTTCGTCCACGATGTAATCGCCACGGTGCAGATCGTATTCTTCGCCGCCCGGGGTTTTGGTGCCGAGGCGCATCATGGCCCCGGGCAGCTCTGCGAGGAACCAGGCGAAGTCCTCGCCGCCCATGGACTGCGGTGTCAGGGTGACTGCGCTTTCACCGATCTCGGCGCGGGCCGCAGCCTCGATGAGTGCAGTTTCGTGTTCGGAGTTCACCACAGGAGGGACTCCCCTGGTGTGTTCCAGGTGCACATCCACGCCGTAAGGCGCCGCCACCTGGTTGACCACTTCGTCCAGCAACTCGCCGGCGTCATGCCACGCATCGCGGTCCAGGCAGCGCATGGTCCCTGCCATATAGCCCGTGCCGGGAATGGCATTGGGGGCCGATCCGGCGTTGATCTGGCCCCACACCACCGACACGCCGCTGCGGACGTCCACCCGCCGGGACAGCACGGCCGGAACGTTGACTGCGATCTGCGCCAGGACGAAAACGAGGTCCTCGGTCAAATGTGGCCGGGAGGTATGGCCGCCGCGGCCGCTCAGTTCGATCTTGATGGTGTCTGAGGCGGACGTGATGGCACCGATGCGGGTACCGATCTTTCCGACGTCGATCCTGGGATCGCAATGCAGTGCGAAGATCCGCGGAACACCGTCCAGCACGCCCTGCTCAATGCAGGACAGGGCACCGCCGGGCATGGTTTCCTCGGCCGGCTGGAAGATGATCCGGACAGTTCCGCCGAGCGGCGTCTCCTCATGCATGCTCTGCAGCACCAGGGCGACGCCGAGCATGGTGGCGGTGTGGACGTCGTGGCCACACGCGTGCGTGACGCCGTGGTTCTTGGACGAAAACGGCAATCCCGTTTCCTCGATGATGGGCAGGGCATCGATGTCGCCGCGGAGCGCCGTGGCGATGGGGCCCTCCCCGATGTCCACGGTCAGCCCTGTGCCTTCGAGCCGGCGCGGCGCCAGGCCTGCAGCCTCAAGGCGCTCCACCAGCTTGTCAGTGGTGCGGAATTCCTTGAAGGAAAGCTCGGGGTGCGCATGGAGATCCCGCCGGAAGGTGATCAGTTCCGGGAGGAGTGGCTCCAGCCATGGCCGCACCAGTGTGGTGGGCTCGGCTTCAGTAGTGTAATTTCGCACTCATTTACTCTAGCGAGAGTCCACGGAATAGCGGCATCACGGCTGGCTCGTTACAGATTGTGCCGGACAGCTAGAGAACGTCGGTGTCGCCGCTTGCCTTGAGCGCGTCGACGGCTCCCTTGACCCGCTGGGCATGCTGCTTGGTAGTCACCAGCAGGGCGTCGCCGGTGTCCACAATCACTACGTCCTTGATGCCGATCAGGGCAATGACGCGTTTGGTGTCCGAAACCACCACGCCGCTCGCGTTTTCGGTGAAGACCCGCGCGCCCTCACCGATGACCGTAACGTCATCGACTTCACGCGCACTGTTCAGCCGGCCCACGGAAGCGAAGTCCCCGACGTCGTCCCAGCCGAAAGTGCCCGGCACTACGGCGACATCGCCGGCGGCTGCCGCGGGCTCCGCCACGGCGTAGTCGATGGCGATCTTGGGCAGTGTGGGCCAGACCCGCGCCGTCACTTCATCGCGCGCCGGGGTATCCCAGGCTTCGGCGATCTCCTGCAGGCCTTGGAACAGCTCAGGCTGGTTGGCCTCAAGGTGCTTGAGCATCAGCGCGACCGGGGCAACGAACATGCCCGCATTCCACACATACTCGCCGCTGTCCACGTACTGCTGGGCGACTTCCTCGTCAGGCTTTTCCACGAATTCCACCACTGCCTGGGCAGTGGGGGCCCCTTCAATGTTGAGCCCCCGCCCGGCTCGGATGTAGCCGAATCCTGTAGAGGGGTGGGTGGGCTTGATGCCGATGGTGACAATCTTGCCGGCTGCGGCCGTATGGATGGCCTGGCGGACGGCGTCCTGGAAAAGGCTGTCCGGGCTGATGACCTGGTCCGCGGCGAAGGATCCCATGATGGTGTCCGGATCGCGCTGGTGCAGGATGGCAGCTGCCAGGCCGATAGCGGCGCCGGAATCCTTGGGCTCGCTCTCAAGGATGAGGTCTGCTTCCTGGACCTCAGGCAACTGGCGGCACACGGCGGCCCGGTGGGCTGTGCCGGTCACTACGAGGACGCGCCTGCCCGCGAGGGGCTCGAGGCGGTCGTACGTGGCGCGCAGCAAAGTGCTGCCCGATCCAGTCAGATCGTGGAGGAATTTGGGTGCTGCGGCGCGTGACAGCGGCCAGAGGCGGGTCCCCACTCCGCCTGCCGGAATCACCGCAATAAAGCGGCTAAGGGCTGAATCCGGGCTTGTCACTTTGTCTGTACTCATCACTGCTACTTTAGCTGACCGGCCATAGTCTCCCCTTCCGTGAAGGTCCTGGTGCCCTGAAATCCGCCGCTTGATGTGTCCTTTGTCTCAATTGACGGTCAAACCGGGCATTGCGGGTCACCAAGGAGTTCCTAAATTGAATAAGCTATGAGCGAAGCCTAGATTTAGGCTCTGAGCTACGAGTGCTCTCGCAGCAGGCGTTCCCCCCGCGTGGATCTCATGCCAGCGCCGCTGTGTTGCAGGGAGGTTTATCAGTGCCGACAAAACCAGCTGGCACCTTGTACCGCGGCCGTGAAGGCATGTGGTCCTGGGTAGGACACCGAATTACCGGTGTAGTGATCTTTTTCTTCTTGTTGGTCCACGTGCTGGACACCTCATTGGTGCGTGTATCGCCTGAGGCGTACACCGCTGTGATCGGGGCGTACAAAAACCCGCTGATGGCCCTGGGTGAGACGGGCCTGGTGGCGGCGATTGTCTTCCACGCCTTCAACGGCCTCCGGATCATCGCCGTCGATTTTTGGAAGAAGGGCGCCAAGTACCAGCGCCAGATGCTGTGGACCGTCCTGGCCCTTTGGGTGGTCGTTATGGTCGGCTTCTCCATCCGCCACCTTTCCCTTGCACTCGGAGGTCACTAAGCCATGACTGCAACTATTGAGAACCCACGCAGTGGACGAAACAGCAGCGGGAAGATCTCGCCCCAGTACCGCCGCACGGGCGCCAACAAGGGGAACTTCGAAATGCTGGCGTGGCTCTTCATGCGCCTCTCCGGCGTGGTGCTGGTTGTCCTGATCTTCGGCCACCTCTTCGTGAACCTCCTGGTGGGCGAAGGCATCCACGCCATCGATTTCGGTTTCGTCGCCGGCAAGTGGGCTGACCCGTTCTGGCAGATCTGGGACCTGGCCATGCTGTGGCTGGCAATGCTGCACGGCACCAACGGCGTGCGCACCATCATCAACGACTACGCCGAGAAGGACTCCACCCGTCTTTGGCTGAAGATCGTTCTCTACGCGGCCACCACCGTGATCATCGTTCTTGGCACCCTGGTGATCTTCACCTTCAACCCGTGCCCCATGGTTGACGGTGTTCCGCTGCCTGGCGGCTTCTGCCCCGCGTAGCCCCCACATCTTTGTTGCCCGCGGTGACCCGCGGGCTGTGTATTGCGGTGCAGGCAACGCCCGCCCGTTGTTTTATTGCGAATTTTGAGAGAAAGAGCGCCAAGTATGCAGGTCCATAAGTACGACGTCGTCATCGTCGGTGCCGGTGGCGCTGGCATGCGCGCCGCGATCGAGTCCGGTCAGCGCGCCCGAACAGCAGTACTGACCAAGCTCTACCCCACCCGCTCGCACACTGGTGCCGCGCAGGGTGGCATGTGCGCGGCCCTTGCCAATGTCGAGGAAGACAACTGGGAATGGCACACGTTCGACACCATCAAGGGCGGCGATTACCTGGTTGACCAGGATGCTGCCGAGGTCATGGCCAAGGAAGCCATCGACGCCGTACTGGACCTTGAGAAGATGGGCCTGCCGTTCAACCGCACGCCCGAGGGCCGGATCGATCAGCGCCGCTTCGGCGGGCACACCCGTGATCACGGCAAGGCACCTGTCCGCCGCGCCTGCTATGCAGCAGACCGCACCGGCCACATGATCCTGCAGACCCTGTACCAAAACTGCGTCAAGCACAACGTGGAGTTCTACAACGAGTACTACGTCCTGGACCTGCTGACAGTTGAAGAGGACGCAGTCCGCGAGGACGGCACGTCCTACAAGCAGAAGCGCGTTGCCGGCGTCGTGTCCTATGACCTCGCCTCAGGCGAGCTGCACGTGTTCCAGGCCAAGTCCGTGGTGTTCGCCTCCGGCGGCGCGGGCAAGGTCTTCAAGACCACCTCCAACGCCCACACCCTCACCGGTGACGGCATGGGCATCGCGTTCCGCCGCGGCATCCCGCTGGAAGACATGGAGTTCTTCCAGTTCCACCCGACAGGCCTTGCCGGCCTGGGCATCCTGCTTTCCGAAGCAGCCCGCGGTGAAGGTGCCATCCTGCGTAACTCCGAGGGTGAGCGCTTCATGGAGCGTTACGCCCCCACCATCAAGGACCTTGCACCCCGTGACATCGTGGCGCGTTCCATGGCCAACGAGGTCCGCGAAGGCCGCGGCTGCGGCCCGAACAAGGACTACGTCCTCCTGGACCTGACCCACCTGGAGCCGGCGCACATCGATGCCAAGCTCCCGGATATCACCGAGTTCGCCCGTACCTACCTCGGCGTGGAACCGTACACCGAGCCGGTTCCGGTGTTCCCGACCGCGCACTACGCCATGGGCGGCATTCCCACCAACATCACCACCGAAGTCCTGCAGGACAACGACACCATCGTCCCGGGCCTCTACGCCGCCGGTGAAGTTGCCTGCGTGTCCGTTCACGGCTCCAACCGCCTGGGCACCAACTCGCTGCTGGACATCAACGTGTTCGGCAAGCGGGCCGGTATCGCTGCCGCGGAATACGCCAAGACGGCAGACTTCGTGGAGCTCCCCGAGGACCCTGAGGCTTACACGATCGAGCTGCTGAACATTGCCCGCAACGGCACCGGCACCGAGAAAGTGGCCGTGATCCGCAAGGAACTCCAGGACACCATGGATGCCAACATGCAGGTGTTCCGCACGGCAGACACCTTGAACCAGGTGCTCCGGGACATCGCGTCCTTCGAGGCCCGGTACAAGAACATCACCGTCCAGGACAAGGGCAAGCGCTTCAACCTCGACCTCCTCGAAGCCGTGGAACTGGGCTTCCTGCTGGAGCTGGCCAAGGTCATGACAGTGGCAGCCCTGCACCGTGAGGAATCCCGCGGCGGACACTTCCGCGAGGACTTCCCGGACCGCAACGACGAAAAATTCATGAAGCACTCCATGGCGTACAAGGATGACCACGCCCCGGCGGCCGGCGCCTCTGCAGAGGCAATCGCCGGTATCCGCCTGGCTACCAAACCGGTTGTCTTTACCCGCTACGAGCCGATGGTGAGGAAGTACTAAGATGTCAGCCGAGCTTGCTGAACCAGCATCCAAGATCGAACTGCCCGCACACGTAGGTGGCGGCGGCGAGATCCCGACGTTTGACGTCACCCTCCGCGTGCGCCGCTACAACCCCGAGGTGTCCGAGGACGCCACCTGGGACGACTTCAAGGTCACCATGTACGGCACCGACCGTGTGCTGGACGCCCTGCACAAGGTCAAGTGGGAAATCGACGGCAGCGTCTCCTTCCGCCGTTCCTGTGCCCACGGTGTGTGCGGTTCCGATGCCATGCGCATCAACGGCCGCAACCGCCTTGCCTGCAAGACCCTCCTGAAGGACCTGGACACGTCCAAGCCCATCACGGTGGAGCCCATCAAGGGCCTTCCGGTGGAGAAGGACCTGATTGTGGACATGGAGCCGTTCTTCCAGTCGTTCCGCGAAGTCATGCCGTTCCTGATCAACAAGGGCCACGAGCCCACCAAGGAACGCCTGCAGTCCGCTGAGGACCGGGAGCGTTTCGACGACACCACCAAGTGCATCCTGTGCGCCGCGTGTACGTCCTCCTGCCCCGTGTTCTGGACCGATGGCCAGTACTTCGGCCCGGCCGCGATCGTCAACGCACACCGCTTCATCTTCGATTCCCGAGATGACGCCGGTGACATGCGCCTGGAGATCCTCAACGACAAAGAAGGTGTGTGGCGTTGCCGCACCACCTTCAACTGCACCGAAGCATGCCCTCGCGGCATTCAGGTGACGCAGGCAATCGCCGAGGTCAAGCAGGCCATCCTCTCCCGCAAGATCTAGCCCGGTCTTCTTCAAAGCAGTTCGACGACGGCGCCACTCACCTCCCAGGGTGGGGCGCCGTCGTTTGTTTTAACACACCGATGCCACAAGGAAAGAAGAACGCGATGTCCCGTTCCGAAAAGGTCAGCTTCGAAGGCTCCACCGGCGAACTCCTGTCCGGCATCATCGATGTCCCGGAGGGCCCGGTCCGGGGCTGGGGCGTCTTCTCCCACGGCTTTACGCTGGGCAAAGACAGTCCATCGGCCTCACGGATGTGCAAGGCGCTGGCTGATACCGGGATCGGCATGCTCCGCTTCGACAACCTGGGGCTGGGCGGGTCCGCCGGCGAGTGGGCTTCCGGATCGTTCAGCCATAAGGTCGCCGACACCGTCAAGGCCGCCGAGTTCATGCGCGGCCAGGGCAAGGCCATCTCCCTGCTTGTGGGCCATTCCTTCGGCGGCGCCGCAGTACTGTCGGCGGCCCGCCAGATCCCGGAGCTCGACGCCGTCGCAACAGTTGGTGCCCCGTTCTCACCAAAGCACGTGGCCCACGTTTTTGACGCCGCCCTGGATAAGATCCTCAGCGAAGGAAGCGCGGAGGTGATCCTCGGCGGCGGGAAACGCGTGGAGATCCGGAAGCATTTTGTGGAGGACTTGGAGAATGCGGACCTCACGGACTGCATCCGTCAGCTGCACAAGCCGCTGATGGTCATGCACTCCCCCACGGACAACACCGTTGGCATCGAGAACGCCAGCACCATCTTCCAGACGGCCCGGCACCCCAGGAACTTCGTGTCCCTGGAAGGCAGCGATCACCTGTTGACGGGCAAAGGCCAGGCGGCGCGTGCCGCCCGGATCATTTCTGCCTGGGCCGAGCAATACCTCGACGCCGGGCAGTAGTCACCGGCGTCGTCGCAGTGGCGCTGTGGCTTGAGGCCCCGGCGCCGCCTGCATCGGTGTGCCGCTCCACCGGGACTTTGCCGGGCTGGAGCTGCCGGGCGCCCAGCAGCGCTTTGTCGTGGGTGGCAGGGGCGCTTCTGAGGTCTTCGTCGCGGACCGCTGACCAGGCGGCCGCCACCAGGTAGACCTGGCTGACGAGGTTGAACCAGATCAGCAGGCCGATGATGATGGCGAACGGGGCCAGGATGGGGTTCCGCCCCGCCCCGGCAAGCAGTTCAGTGCTGAAGACCTGCAGGGCCGCCGTCCCCACACCGGCCAGGATGGTGCCTTCCAGCAGCGCCCGGCGGCTGAGCTTCAGCCCGCCGGCCAGGCGGAACATGATGACCGCGGTGACCCAGTTGAGCGTCAGGGGCACACCGATCTTGATCAGGTTGGTCAGCGGGCCCGCCACGGCCTCATCCAGCTGCAGGAAATCCGCGACCCAGCCGGCCGCCGTACCGAAAATCAGGGAAGCTCCGGCACTGATCACCAGGGCGGTGCCCAGGAGCAGGAGGGTCCCGGCGTCGCGCAGTTTCAGGACAATCGGGTTGATTTTCAGGGGCGCCAGTTCCATCACGCCCCGAAGACCGTTGCGCAGCCCATCGATCCAGCCCAGCGACGTGACCACGGTGACCACGGCCGCAATAACAGCGGTCCAGCCCAGCCCGTCCGGGTTCAGGAGGTCCCTGGGGTCCACCAGGCCTTCGCCGCCACCCACTTTCAGCAGGCCGGGCGCGCTCTGGGCCACGCTGCCGATGATGGTGTCCAGCAGGGCAGGCTGTCCCCGCAGGACCAAGCCGGCGATGGAGAAGCCGGTGGCCAGCAGGCCGGTGATGGAAAAGAACATCCTGAAACCGATGCCTGCGCTCATCAGCGGGCCGTGCTGGAGGTTGTAGTGCTGCCAGGCGCGCATGGGCCGGAAAGCGTTGAGCCGCGCCAGAAGCCACTGGAACATCGCCAGCAGGCTCGCCACCGGGCCGCCGTCGGACCTTCTGGCTTTGCCCCACGCCATCCGCTTCTGGCTGACGGCGAGCTTCAACCGTGCCTGTTCCGTAGGAAGCGGCGGGTCAGCCGGCGTTGGCGTCTGCGTCCTCGACTGTCTCGGCGCCCCGGGGGCCTTCGTACTCGTCAGTTTCGGTCCCAAAGTCCAGCTCTTCCCGTAGCTGCCAGATGCCATCGGCATCGTGCTCGTAAAGTCCCATGCTAACCACAGGGAAGGTGGCCCGATAATCCTTCAGCACCGTTTCGGCTTCGTCGAGGCTTTCGGGGGCAACATCGTGGGCAATTGTCACGTGAGGGTGGTACGAAAACGGCAGGTCGCGCTCAAGCGGGCCGGTCTGGAGCTTTTCGTGCAGGTCAACGCAGTGGTTGAAGCCGTCCTCCACGTTGATGAAAACCACAGGAGAGACCGGCCGGAAAGTGCCGGTCCCGGAGACTGTGACCATAAAAGGTGCCTGGCGCCGGGCAACGCTGCGGACGTGTTCGCGGGTGGCTTCCCAGTCGTCCGTGGTGGTAGTGGTCACCAGGGTGATGTGGGCAGGCACAATCCCCGCCATGGGATCCCCGAAGGACGCCCGCCAGCGCTGGAGTTCCTCGGCGATGGCAGGGGGGAACCCCAGAATGACACCTACGCTCATTCCCTCGCTGGCTTTGCTCGCGGCCGGCATTGCTTTAGCGGACTCCCGCCAGGCTCAGTGAGGGCAGGAAGCCCATGCGGTCATAGACCTTCCCGAGCGTGACCGAAGCGATTTCCCGTGCACGCTCAGCGCCCTGCGCGAGCAGGCGGTCCAGTTCGGCAGGGTCCGCCATCAGTTCGTTGGTCCGGTTACGCAATGGAGTGATGAAATCAACCATCACCTCGGCGAGGTCAACCTTGAGGTGGCCGTACATCTTGCCGGCGTATTCGGCTTCAAGTTCTGCAACGGACTTGCCGGTCAGTGAGGAGTAGATGGTCAGCAGGTTGGACACGCCCGGCTTCTCTTCCGGATCAAACCTGATCTCGGTGCCGGCGTCAGTCACCGCTGACTTGATGCGTTTGGCCGCGAGCTTGGGATCCTCCAGCAGCTGGATGGAGCCGCTGGCTGATTCCCCGGTTTTGGACATCTTGGCGCCGGGGTTCTGCAGATCGTAGATCTTGGCGCTTTCCTTGAGGATGGTGGCCTCTGGCACGGTAAACGTCTCGCCGAACCGGGTATTGAACCGCTGGGCGAGGTTCCGGGTCAGCTCAAGGTGCTGGCGCTGGTCCTCCCCCACGGGCACCAGGTCAGTCTGGTACAGCAGGATATCGGCAGCCATCAGCGTGGGATAGGCAAAGAGGCCCAGGGTGGCGGCATCAGTTCCGGATTTTTGGCTCTTGTCCTTGAACTGCGTCATCCGGGAGGCTTCGCCGAAGCCGGTGATGCAGTTCAGCGCCCACGCCAGCTGGGCATGTTCGGGCACGTGCGACTGGACGAAGAAGATGCTCTTGTCCGGATCAATGCCGGCAGCGATGTACTGGGCCGCCACCACGCGGGTCCGCTTGGTCAGCTCCGCCGGATCGAAGTCCACGGTAATGGCGTGGAGATCGGGGATGAAGAACACGGCGTCGTAGGCGGACTGCATGTCCACCCAGTTCCGGACGGCACCGATGTAGTTGCCCAGGTGCAGGGAGTCTGCGGTGGGCTTGGCGCCGGAGAGGATGCGCTTGCGCGGTGGGGTTAAGCTGGTCATTCGTTCGGAACCTTAAGAATTAGAGCCGGTAGTCCACTACCAGCGGGGCATGGTCAGAGAAGCGTGTGTCCCACGAGGGAGCCCGGTCCACCACTGCCGAGAAGGCGGCGGCGGCGAGGGCCGGGGTGGCCACGTGGTAATCGATGCGCCAGCCGGTGTCATTATCGAAGGCCTGGCCACGCTGGGACCACCAGGTGTAGGGGCCATCGACGTTGCCCGCCAGGCCCCTGTGAACATCCTTCCAGCCGATTTCTTCGCCGAAGAAGCGGTCAAAATATGCGCGTTCCTCCGGGAGGAAGCCGGCCTTCTTGACGTTGCCCTTCCAGTTCCGGATATCCAGCTCGGTGTGGCCGACGTTGAGGTCGCCCACCACCAGGGCGTGATCGCTGTGCTTGGTCAGTTCCGGCAGGCGGGTGCTCATGACATCCAGGAACCTGTACTTGTCCGCCTGCTTCGGCGTTCCCGCCCCGCCGGAGTGCACGTAGGCGCTGGCGACGGTCAGCTGGCTGGCAGTGCCGGAAGCGTCATAAACCCTGAAGTCCGCTTCGACCCAGCGGCCTGCGGTGGCGAAGTAGTCATCGCCGATGCCGTTGCGGGTTTCCAGGGGTTCTTCGCGGGAGGCAATCGCGACGCCGGCGCGGCCTTTTGCTTCGGCTTCGGCGTGCAGGATGTGCCAGCCCTCACCAAGCAGCTGCCGGACGATTGCGTCAGGGGCGCGGACCTCCTGGAGGCAGAGAATATCCACCTCGCGCGGCTCCAGCCATTCCGCCATGCCGTTCTTATAGGCAGCCCGGAGGCCGTTGACGTTGACTGATGCGATGCGAAGGTGGTCCTTCTTCAATGCCGAGCTCACCCGCTCCACTCTAGTCGATGATGGTTCCGCTGACCGGGTCCCCGGTACCGGCGGAGCGGATCATGTCCCGGGCGTTGGTGGCGGTGATCTCGATGGTCTCCAGCGCGCGGCGGATGGTGTCCTGGTCCGCTGCCGCTCCCTTGGCCCGTTCTTTCTCCACCACCTGGATCTGCACCTGCACGATCTTGAACGAGTGGTCCAGCTTGAGGTCGCGGACTTCCTCCGCTTCGGTGCGCTCGGATACCACGCGGGTGCCGCCATGGTCAGCAGAGGACGACGACGGCGCGCGGCCGGCTGCGCTGTTGAAGGCGTTCTGGGCTTCGGTCAGTTTGGCCCCGGCCCTCTTCGCCGCCTTCTGGATGCTGAACACCACGAAGGCTGCGAGCGCGAGCCAGAAGCCGGCGATGATCGCGACCACCCAGCCCACGACGTCGTTCTGGTTGGCGGCGAAGATGACGGCCACGATGAACGCAACGACGAAGACCATCATCCCCGGGCCGCTGATCCGGAGCATGGAGAAGCCGCCCTTGGACCGGCCGGACGGGGATTGAGGGTTACTCAGGGATCGCATGGGTTTATTGTCTCAAACGCGGCTGCGGTCGAATGCACCTTCCACCCCCGGCGAACAGGAACCCCTCCCGGAAGTGCTCGGCTGGAACAGCGTCACGTCAGGATCAGCTCACTTCAGGAACAGCTTGCGGAGCCGGACCGTGGTGAGGAGCATGCCCAGCGCGGTCATCAGCAGGTAGTACCCGATGTGGATCGCGGTGGCCGGGGTGAACATGCCCACGCTGATCTGGCGCAGGAGCTCCACACCGTGCCAAAGCGGCATGACCTGGATGAGCCACTGGATGTACTGCGGGTAGACGCTGAGCGGGTAGAACGTGGCGCTGAACAGGAACATGGGAAGCAAGATGAAGTTGATCCAGTCCATCTGCTGGAAAGTCTTCAGGAAGCTGGTGATTCCCATGCCCAGGCTGGCGAAGCCAAAGGCGATCAGCACGGAGGCCGGAATCATCAGGAGGGCCCACGGCGTGGTGATCAGTCCCATCAGGCCCATCACGGCCGTGAACCCGGTGGCGTACAGCAACCCGCGGAGCAGGGCCAGGAAGATCTCACCGATAGCTACATCCAGCGGCCCCAAAGAGGTGTAGAGCATCCCCTGGTAGAGCTTGGCGAAGTTCATCTTGAAAAAAACGTTCCAGGTGGAGTCGTACACGGCTCCGTTCATGGCGGAGACGGCGAGCAGCGCCGGGGCGATGTAGGCCGCGTAGCTGATCTCGGTACCATCCGGTCCCTGCACGGTGCCCACGATGGCGCCCAGTCCAACGCCCATGGAGATGAGGAACAGCACTGGCTCGAAGAAACCTGAGAGCATCACCAGCCAGTTGGTGCTTTTGGTGGCCATCAGCCCGCGCTCGATCACGGCTTTGGCGTTGCGCGAATACAGCGGACCGAAGGTCCTGTTGCGGGCCTCCTCCGTGGCGCTGTGACCGCGGGTCAGGATGCTCATTGCCCGAGCCGCCGGACGAACTGGCGCCGGGTGAGGATCCACCCCAGCGCGGCGAGCGCAACCAGCACCACGATGTGCACCACGGTGAGGACCGGAGGTTCCTCGTAGCCGTAGCTGAAGACCCTGCCGAGTTCGGTGCCGTGCCAGATGGGTGAGATCCAGCCGATCCACCGCACTGCAAGGGGCAGCGTGTCCAGCGGAAAGAAGGTCCCGGAGAAGAGGAACAGCGGCATGACGATAAAGCGCATGACCATGGCGAACTGGCCTTTGTCGTCCTTGATGGAGGCGGAATAGGCCATCAGCGGCAGGCCAAAGGACAACCCTGCCAGCGTGGCCCCCACAATGCCCACCCAGCCCCAGCCGGAAGGAGCGGCGCCGAACAGTGCCACGGCTTCGAAGTAAATGGCGGACTGCAGCAGCAGCCGGAGCGTCACCGCCATGATCTGCCCGGCGGCGATCTGCTGCGGAGTGAGCGGAGAGGCATGCGGCCCGTAGTAGACGCGCCGCCATTTGAAGCCGTCCATCACCGGGAACGTGAACTCGTTGGCTGCGGTCATGACGGCAGCGGACACCAGCAGCGCGGGGGCGATAAAGGCCAGGTAGCTCACCCCGCCGAAGGCGGCGGCGTCTTCAGGCTCAACCAACGTGGCAAGCCCCACCCCCATGGCGAACAGATAGGCCACGGGCTGCCCCACGCTGTACATCAGGATGGACCAGCCGTAGCCCTTCATGACCCGGAGGACCTGCTCGGCAAAGTAGAACGCGCCCCACCGGCGCGCTTTGGCGGCGGCCACCGCCGGGGAGTGGGCACGGGAACCGGTGCCCGCCGCGGCACCGGTGGCCACCTCCTCAGTCAACGAGGCTCCTGCCGGTCAGCCGCAGGAACACGTCCTCCAGGGATGACCTCCGCACCAGCGAGGTCAGCGGCCTCAGGCCGCGGGAAGAGACCTGCTCAAGTGCCGCCTCGCCGTCGTGCGCGTAAATCAGCACCCTGTCCGGCAGGGCTTCGAGGCGCTCGCCGATCCCCTGGAGCTCAGCGCCGATGGTGGCGTTGCGTTCGGAGCCGAACCGCAGTTCCAGCACCTCGCGGGTGGAATGCTCGCGGATCAGCTGCGCCGGGGACCCCTCGGCCATGATCCTGCCCTTATCCACCACGATCAGGCGGTCACACAGCTGCTCAGCCTCATCCATGTAGTGCGTGGTCAGGATCAGGGTGACGCCCTGCTCCTTGAGCCGGAAGAGCCGGTCCCAGAGGATGTGCCGGGCCTGCGGATCCAGCCCTGTGGTGGGCTCGTCCAGCAGGAGGATGCGGGGCTCGTTGATCAGCGAGCGGGCGATGGTGAGGCGCCGCTTCATGCCGCCGGACAGGGCGTCAACCTTGGATTTGGCTTTGTCGGTGAGCTGCGCGAACGCCAGCAGTTCGTCGGCTTTCGGCTTGAGGTAGCTCATGGGCAGTCCGAAATAGCGGCCGTAAACCAGGAGGTTGTCCCGGACCCGCAGCTCCTCGTCCAGGTTGTCCTGCTGCGGCACCACGCCCAGGTGCGCCCGCACTTCAGGGCCGTGGCTGTCCGGATCCAGGCCCATGATGCTGAGCGTCCCGGAGGTTCGCTGGGTGACGGCGCCGATCATCTTCATGGTGGTGGACTTCCCGGCCCCGTTCGGGCCCAGCAGGCCGAAGGACTCCCCCGCCGGAACACTGAAGGAAATACCGTCGACGGCGGCGACCTCGCCATAGGTCTTGCGCAGGTCCTTGGCCTCGATGACCGGCTGGTGGCGGGCTGGAAGGCCGGCGGAGGTGTTGGAGGGCACGATGGCTTTATTGCGCACCCTCCGCAGACTAGTGGAGCGTCCGGCAATGTGAAAGGGGACTTGCACTTGGGCGGCCGCGCCGCAGTAAACGGCCGACGGCGGCACGCGCCCTTCGTGAAAAGGGTGCGTGCCGCCGTCGGGCGTTAATGGTTCCGCGTTGGAATCAGGCGGTTGCCGGGCCGCTTTCCTGAGCCACTTGGCGTTCCGCGGCCTCAACCACGTTGGTCATCAGAAGCGCCACTGTCATGGGGCCGACGCCACCGGGGTTCGGTGAAATCCAGCCCGCTACCCCGGCAGCAGCGGGATCGATGTCGCCGTGCACCTTGCTCTTGCCGGTCTCCGCGTCAGTCTCACGGGTGACGCCGACGTCGAGCAGGGCCGCGCCCGGCTTCACGTCCGCAGCCTTGACGATGTGCTTGGCACCCGCCGCGCCGACAATGACGTCAGCCTGCCGCAGCAGCTCCGAGAGGTTTTCGGTGCCGGTGTGTGTGAGCGTGACGGTGGCGTTCACCGCGCGCCGGGTCAGAAGCAGGCCGATGGTGCGCCCGATCGTGACGCCACGGCCCACCACCACAACATGCTTGCCCGCGAGGCTGTAGCCGTTGCGCTCCAGCAGCTCGATGACGCCGCGCGGTGTGCACGGCAGCGGCGAGGTGATCTCGCCGCTGACGTTGAGCACCAGCCGGCCCAGGTTGGTCGGGTGGAGGCCATCGGCGTCCTTGGCGGGGTCGATCCGCTCGAGGATGGCGTCGGTGTCCAGGTGCTTGGGCAGCGGCAACTGCACGATGTACCCATGGCAGGCGGGGTCTGCATTGAGTTCGTCAATGAGGGCCTCCACCTGGGCCTGGGTGGCATCGGCGGGAAGCTCACGCTGAATCGAGTTCATCCCGATCTCCACTGACTGCTTGTGTTTCATCGACACATACAGCTGCGAAGCGGGATCAGCACCCACCAGGACAGTGGCAATCCCGGGGGTGACGCCGCGGGCCTTCAGGGCCGCAACGCGCTCAGCCAGCTCGGATTTGATGGCGCCGGCAGCTGCCTTGCCGTCAAGGACCTTCGCAGTCTGCGCCATGGACGGGCTCACCACTGCTCGTGCTGCGGGTAGAGCGGGAAGTCAGCAGCGAGCTTGTCCACGCGGGACTGCAGGGCCTCAACATCCGTGGCGGAGCCAGCCTTCAGCGCGGTGGCGATGATCTCGGCCACCTCGGTGAACTCCTCGGCGCCGAAGCCGCGGGTGGCCAGGGCCGGGGTGCCGATCCGCAGGCCGGAGGTGACCATCGGCGGGCGGGGATCGAACGGAACGGCGTTGCGGTTCACGGTGATGCCCACCGAGTGCAGGAGGTCCTCGGCCTGCTGGCCGTCCAGCTGAGAGTTGCGGAGGTCAACGAGCACCAGGTGCACATCGGTGCCGCCGGTGAGGACGGAGACGCCGGCCTCGGCGACGTCGGCCTGGTTGAGGCGGTCGGCGATGATCTTCGCACCTTCAAGGACACGCTCCTGGCGCTCCTTGAATTCCTCGGTGCCGGCGATCTTGAAGGCCACGGCCTTGGCTGCGATGACGTGCATCAGAGGGCCGCCCTGCTGGCCCGGGAACACGTTGGAGTTGATCTTCTTGGCCCACTCCTGCTTGGCCAGGATGACGCCGGAGCGGGGTCCTGCGAGGGTCTTGTGCACCGTGGAGGTGACGACGTCGGAGTACGGCACCGGGCTCGGGTGCAGGCCTGCGGCAACCAGTCCGGCGAAGTGCGCCATGTCGGTCCAGAGCAGGGCGCCCACTTCATCGGCGATGGAGCGGAAGGCGGCGAAGTCAAGGTGGCGGGGGTAGGCGGACCAGCCGGCGATGATGACCTGGGGCTTTTCGGCGATGGCCTGCTCGCGCAGTTTGTCCATGTCCACGCGGAAGTTGTCCTGCTCCACCTGGTAGGCGGCAACGTTGTACAGCTTGCCGGAGAAGTTCAGCTTCATGCCGTGGGTCAGGTGGCCGCCGTGGGCCAGGGAGAGGCCAAGGATCTTGTCGCCCGGGGTGATCATCGCGGAGAGGGCAGCGGCGTTGGCCTGTGCACCGGAGTGGGGCTGGACGTTGGCGTATTCGGCGCCGAACAGTGCCTTCACGCGGTCGATGGCCAGCTGCTCGGCGATGTCCACATATTCGCAGCCACCGTAGTAGCGGCGGCCCGGGTAGCCCTCGGCGTACTTGTTGGTCAGGACCGAGCCCTGGGCTTCCATCACGGCGCGCGGCGCGAAGTTCTCGGAGGCAATCATCTCCAGGGTGCCGCGCTGGCGGCCAAGTTCCTGGGCAAGGACTGCGGCGATTTCAGGATCAAGCTCGGCCAGCGGCTGATTGCTGACTTCGGCTGTTGTGGTGGCGGTAGTGGTCACGAAAAACTCCTGGCTAGGGATACGGGCACTGCTTAGGTCAGGCTACCGGCTGGCGCTGGGCGCTGTCCCCTGATGACAGGGCGTGACAGTGCGAACGTCAGGTGCTGCCCCGCTACATGGGCACAGCTGTTGTCCGGCATAACATGACCCTCGGCCCAGGCGTACGATCCGTGGTCTTCGTGATTGCCGCTCCCTGGTGGTTAGCCACCCAACGCCAGTTGCGACGCCACCAGACTACCAAAAGCGCGCACCCCGCGCGGGTACGCTGATATGCGTGACTGATGATCAGCTGAACCAAGCGTACGTAGTAACCCTGTCCTGCCCGGACCGCCCCGGCATTGTCCACGCCGTGGCCGGCGCCCTTCTGGTGGCGGGCGGCAACATCATGGATTCCCAGCAGTACGGCAGCCCTGCCACCGGCAACTTCTTCATGCGCGTGGAGGTCACCACTGCCGTTCCCCAGGCTGAACTGCACGCTGCCCTGCAGCCGGTGGCGGAGGCGTTCGGTATGCAGTGGAGCCTGAACGAAGTTGGCCAGAAGGTGCGCACGCTGCTGATGGCCAGCACGTCCGCGCACTGCCTTAATGACATCCTGTTCCAGCAGCGTTCCGGGACCCTGCCTATCGAGATCCCGGCAATTGTCTCCAACCACCAGGACCTGGCCGGGCTTGCCCAGTTCTACGGCATCCCGTTCCACCACATCCCCGTCACACCTGACACGAAGTCCCAGGCAGAGGACAAACTGCGGGCCCTGATGGCTGAGCACGATATTGAACTCACTGTCCTGGCCCGGTACATGCAGATCATCTCGGACGATCTCTGCGCGGAACTCACCGGGAAAGCCATCAATATCCACCACTCGTTCCTGCCCTCCTTCAAGGGCGCCCGGCCGTACCACCAGGCCCATGCCCGCGGCGTGAAGCTGATCGGCGCAACAGCCCACTATGTGACCGCCGCCCTGGACGAGGGTCCCATCATTGAGCAGGAAGTCATCCGGGTGGACCACGCCCGGACACCCGAACAGTTCGTGCAGATGGGCCGGGACGTGGAGGGCCGCACGCTGGCCCAGGCCGTCCAGTGGCATGCAGAGCACCGGGTCCTGCTGGACGGCAACCGGACCGTCGTCTTCAACTGACTGAACGGTTGCCGTCCCGGCCTCGTCCGGGCAGGATGCTGTTCTAGGCTGGGCTCATGGCTCCCCTTCACAGCTTTGCCGGCAACGCTCCGGCCGTCCATGAATCCGCCTTCATCGCCCCCACGGCATCGATTATCGGCAAAGCAACACTCGCCGAGAACTCCAGCGCCTTCTATGGCGTTTCCGTCCGGGCTGACACGGCCGCCATCACCGTCGGCGCCGGCAGCAACCTGCAGGACAACGTGGTGCTGCACGCCGATCCTGGCTTCCCCTGCACAGTGGGCGCCGGCGTCAGCGTGGGGCACGCCGCCGTCGTCCACGGCTGCACCGTGGAAGATGACTGCCTGATCGGGATGGGCGCCACGGTGCTCAATGGTGCGGTGATCGGCAGCGGGTCACTGGTGGCAGCAGGCGCCGTGGTCCTGGAAGGAACCGTTGTGCCGCCCCGCTCGCTGGTGGCCGGCGTTCCGGCAAAGGTCCGGCGCGAACTCACCGACGAAGAATTCGACGGCGTAAAGCAGAACGCGGCGCGGTATGTGGAACTGGCCCGCGCACACCGCGAACTGCACGCGTAGACCGGGGTTTCAGCTTGCCCGGCTACGGCCCGCGGCCACATGTTGCGTTAACTTCTTGACTACATGAGTCAATATAGGGCAATCTTCTTTTCATGTCCGCCACACCGCGCTCGACGAGGAGCAAGCCGAAAAATCCGGGATCCCAGTCCGCCCTCAGGCAACTGAACCAGCAGCGGATCATCGAGACCCTGATGAGCGGCCCCTCCACACAGGCCGAGCTTGCGCGCCAGACCGGCCTGTCCACCGCCACGGTCTCCAACATCGTCAAAGTCATGCAGGACGCGGGCCTGGCATCCACCGAACCGATCACCAGCTCGGGCCGCCGGGCCCTCAATGTCCGCCTCAACAGCAACGGTGCCGTGGCTGTGGGAATCGACTTTGGCCGGCGGCATCTGCGCGTAGTGCTGGCCTCCCTGAGCTACCACGTGATCGCCGAGGAATCCGTGCTGCTCCCGCTTGGGCATCAGTCCGAGGAGGGCATCCAGGCCGCGGTGGTGCTTCTGGATAAACTGCTGGCCGACAACGCTGTGGAACGGACCGCTGTGGTGGGTGCCGGCGTCGGAATTCCCGGCCCCATCGACCGCCGCACAGGGACTGTCGCGCAGGGCGCCATCCTCCCCGAGTGGGTGGGCATCAACATCCTCCAGCATCTCGAGGACACCCTCCAAATGCCCGTATTTGTTGACAACGACGCCAACCTGGGCGCCTGGTCCGAGGTCACCTGGGGACCACATACCGGTGTCAGCAACCTCATGTTCCTCAAGATCGGCTCGGGCATCGGCGCAGGCCTGATCCTGAACGGCGCACCCTATTACGGCCATGTCGGAATCACCGGCGAAATCGGCCACGCCACCATCCACGAGCAGGGCCTGGTGTGCCGCTGCGGCAACCGCGGCTGCCTCGAAACCATTGCCTCCACCACCACCATGATCGAGCTCCTCAGCCGGGGCGAGGACCGGCCGCTCACCCCCGCGGACATCGTTGCCAAGGCCCTCGCCCGCGACTCGGCAACGCTGCGGGTGGTCGATGATGCGGGCCTGGCGGTGGGCCGTGCGCTGGGCAACGTAGCCAACCTGATCAACCCTGAAGTCATTGTGGTGGGCGGACCCCTTGCGGGCCTGGGAAACCTGCTTCTGGACCCCATCCGGCGGGGACTCATCCGGCATGCCGTGCCGGTGATCGGGGAGACCACCACCCTGACAATGTCCTCGCTGGGGGACCGCGCCGAGGCACTGGGAGCAGCCGCCCTGGTCTTCCAACACGCCGGGATCCGGCGCACGTAGTCCAAGTTGTTATCCGGCAATTGCGTTCAAGACTTGACGACAACCCGTGTGATCAAGTTTACTTTTTCATCAGACGCCCCCGCACTTTGCTGGGCGGACAAAGAAGTCATCATTGGAGGCGTAAGGGCAAATGACGTCCCACACCACGCACACCGACCCGGTCATCCTGGAGATGCGCTCCATCACCAAGGAGTTTCCCGGCGTCAAAGCACTCTCGGAAGTCAGCCTCCGCGTCAAGGCCGGCGAAATCCACGCCATCTGCGGCGAAAACGGCGCCGGCAAGTCCACGCTGATGAAGGTGCTTTCCGGCGTGTACCCGTACGGCAGCTACGACGGCGATATCGTCTACCAGGGGCAGATCCAGCAGTTCCGGGACATCCGCGCCAGCGAACACGCCGGAATCGTGATCATCCACCAGGAGCTGGCACTTATCCCGGAACTCTCCATTATGGAGAACATCTTCCTGGGCAACGAGCCCACCAAACGCGGCGTGATTGACTGGGCTGAGGCCCGGATGCGCTCCACCGAACTGCTCGCCAGGGTGGGCCTCCGGGAGGACCCGGACACCCCCATCAAGGAAATCGGCGTCGGCAAGCAGCAGCTGGTGGAGATCGCGAAAGCGCTGAACAAGTCCGTCAAAATCCTCATCCTGGACGAGCCCACTGCGGCCTTGAACGAATCGGATTCGCAGCACCTGCTGGACCTGATCCTCGGCCTCAAAGGCAAGGGCATCACCTCGATCATCATTTCCCACAAGCTGAATGAGATTGAGCAGATCGCCGATTCGATCACCATCATCCGCGACGGCAAGTCGATTGAGACACTGGATGTTAAGGCCGACGGAGTCGACGAGGACCGGATCATCAAGGGCATGGTGGGGCGCACCCTCGAATCCCGCTTCCCGGACCACACGCCGAAGATCGGCGAGGTGTTCTTTGAGGTCAAGGATTGGACTGTTGGCCACCCGGCCATCCAGGACAGGCTGGTGTGCAAGGGCTCAAACTTCTACGTCCGCCGCGGAGAAATCGTGGGCTTTGCCGGCCTGATGGGCGCCGGCCGGACCGAGCTGGCCCGCTCCGTCTTCGGACGCTCGTACGGCCGGTTCATCAACGGCCACATCTATAAGGACGGCAAGGAGATCACCCTCAAGTCCGTCCGCCACGCGATCGATGCCGGCCTTGGGTACGTCACCGAGGACCGCAAGTCCCTGGGACTGAACCTGCTGGACGACATCAAAACCACCACGGTGTCCGCGAACCTGAAGAAGATCAGCCACAACAGCGTGGTGGATACCAACGAGGAATTCAAGGTCGCGGAGCAGTACCGGAAGTCGCTGCGGACCAAGACGCCGTCCGTCGAGGAAGGCGTGGCCAAGCTCTCGGGCGGAAACCAGCAGAAGGTGGTCCTGGCCAAGTGGATGTTCACTGACCCGGACCTGCTGATCCTGGACGAGCCCACCCGCGGCATCGACGTCGGGGCCAAGTACGAGATCTACGGCATCATCCAGCAGCTCGCCAACCAAGGCAAGGGCGTCATTGTGATCTCCTCGGAACTGCCGGAACTGCTGGGCCTTTCGGACCGGATCTACACCATCTTCGAAGGCGCCATCACCGGTGTCCTGGACAAAGAGGAAGCGAGCCAGGAAAGCCTGATGAAACTCATGACTTCTTCCCGCAAAGCCGCCTGACCCTCTGGATTCCTCCAGATCCTTCCAGAAACAAGGACTGAAACAATGAACGCGCTCAAGAAGCTCTTTGGCGGCAACACCCGCCAATTCGGGATGATCTTCGCCCTCGTTGCGCTGATCGTCTTCTTCCAGATCACCACAGAGGGCCGCACGCTCACACCGGGCAACGTGATCAACCTCTTCAACGGCAACTCCTACATCCTGATCCTGGCCATCGGCATGGTGCTGGTGATCATCGCCGGCCACATCGACCTCTCCGTCGGCTCAGTCGCCGCGTTTGTCGGTGTGACCGTTGCACTGGCCATCCGGGACTGGGGCATCCCCTGGTACGCAGGCGTGCTGCTCGGCCTGCTCCTGGGCGCCCTGATCGGAGCGTGGCAAGGGCTATGGACGGCCTATGTGGGCATTCCGGCCTTCATCGTCACGCTCGCCGGCATGCTGCTGTTCCGCGGCTTCAACCAGTTCGTCGGCAAGTCCAACACCATCCCCGTGCCCAGCGACTTCCAGTACCTCGGCTCCGGATACCTGCCCGAGGTGGGACCGAACCTTGGCTACAACAACCTGACCCTGCTGATCGGCCTGGCCGCCGTTGCCTTTGTGATCTTCTCCGAGATCCGCCGCCGCCGTACGGCCATCGCCCTTGGCGCCGAAGTCCCCGAAACCTGGGTTGTCATCCTCAAGCTCGTCCTCATCTGCGGCGCCATCCTTTACGCCACGTACCTGTTCGCAACCGGCCGGCCCGGCACATCCTTCCCCATCCCCGGCCTGATCCTGGCGGTCCTGGTCCTGATCTACGGATTCATCTCCTCCAAGACCGTTGTTGGCCGCCACATCTACGCAGTGGGTGGCAACCGCCACGCGGCAGAGCTGTCCGGCGTCCAGTCCAAGAAGGTCAACTTCCTGGTCATGATGAACATGTCCATCCTGGCCGGCCTGGCAGGCATGATCTTCGTTGGCCGTTCCACAGCTTCGGGACCGTTCGACGGCGTGGGCTGGGAACTGGATGCAATTGCGGCAGTCTTTATCGGCGGCGCCGCGGTGACCGGCGGTGTGGGCACGGTCATCGGCTCCATCATCGGTGGCCTGGTGATGGCAGTCCTGAACAACGGCCTCCAGCTGCTCGGCGTCGGCGCCGACCTCACGCAGATCATCAAGGGCCTGGTCCTCCTGATCGCCGTCGCGTTCGATGTCTACAACAAGACGCAGGGCAAGAAGTCGATCATCGGCCTGCTGACCCGCAACTTCAACCGCCCCTCCGGCAGCGGGCCAAGCAACCCCAACCAGCCTGACGAAGTCACCTCCACCAAGGAAACAATCGCCCGGGAAGCCTGAACGCAGAGACCCTCCGATTCACAACCCCCCAAAGAAAGAGAACCCAACAATGCGCATGATTGGTAAAGCAGGAAAGGCTGCAGCTGTTGCTGCTATCGCGGCATTGGCGCTGACGGCCTGCGGCCGCGCCGAGCCCGGCACTACCGGTGGCGGAACCGGAGCTGCAGGCTTCGAACAAAACTCCTCCATCGGCGTCGCACTCCCCCAGAAGACCAGTGAGAACTGGGTCCTGGCAGAAAAGCTGTTCAACGACGGGCTCTCCGGTGCCGGCTTCAAGCCGGATGTGCAGTTCGCCAACGGCGGCGTGTCTGAACAGCAGAACCAGATCAGCGCCATGATCACCAAGGGCGCCAAGGTCATCATCGTCGGTGCCATCGACGGCGCCCAGCTGGGTACCCAGCTGAAGCAGGCCAAGGACTCCGGCGCCACGATCATCGCCTACGACCGGCTGCTGCTGAACACCGAGAACGTGGACTACTACGTGGCCTACGACAACTTCAAGGTGGGCGTGCTGCAGGGCGAAGCGCTTCTCGAAGGCATGAAGGCCAAGAAGGCTACCGGACCGTACAACATCGAACTGTTCGCAGGCTCCCCCGATGACGCCAACGCGAAGGTCTTCTTCGACGGCGCCATGAGCATCCTGAAGCCGAAGATCGATGATGGAACGCTCAAGGTTGTCTCGGGCCAGACCAGCTTCGAACAGGCTGTTACCCAGGGCTGGAAGGCAGAAAACGCCCAGCGCCGCGCTGACACGCTGCTCACCGGCAGCTACGGCACGGAGTCCCTGGACGGCGTCCTGTCCCCGAACGACACCCTGGCCCGCGCTGTCCTGACCTCCGTCAAGGCTGCCGGCAAGCCGCTCCCGGTCATCACCGGCCAGGACTCAGAGGTTGAGTCCGTGAAGTCCATCATGGCCGGCGAGCAGTACTCCACCATCAACAAGGACACCCGCAAGCTCGTTGAGCATGCGATCGTGATGGTCAAGGACCTCCAGGCAGGCAAGACGCCTGAGATCAACGACGACAAGTCCTACAACAACACGGTGAAGACCGTTCCGGCCTACCTGCTGGAACCGGTCATCGTCACGGCCGCCAACGTGAAGACGGCCTACGTGGACGATCCGGTACTCGGCCCGATCACCAAGTAGTACCTGCTCAAACAGAGTGCTCTACAGAATGCCCCGGCTCCGCACAGGAGCCGGGGCATTCTGCCGTTTCCAACGCTCTCTCACTTCCTGCAACGTTTTTCCCCACGCTCTCTCACTCCCTGCAGCAAATTACGGAACGCTCTTGCACTCCAAGCGCCGGTTTCACAGGCCAATCACAGCTCCAGCCGCTTTCCCGCACAGCGAGTGCCGCGAGGGTAGGAGCAGTCGCTGGCCTTCTGCCGGCCCGGAAACCTAGGAGTACTGTGAGCGTCCTTGCCCGAAGTGTTGGCAATGCCTTCAGAAACAAAGTGCGAACGGCAGCGGTGGTGGCAGTCCTGGCCGTCGCGATCGGCCTTGCCCTCGCCATGCTGGTGGCCAACCAGGCCGTGGGGGCCAAAGTCCAGGAGCTGAATTCCTCCGTGGGCACGGTCCTGACCGTCAACCCGGCCGGCGGCCAGGGATTTGAAGGCGGCGGCGAACCGCTGACCACCGGGCAGGCAGCAACCGCAGCCGCCGTTCCCAACGTGAGCTCCGTCGTCGGGACCACCTCGCTCCGGCTGCGGAACGCCGCGGAGGCCGCAGCACAGACTGCGGCCGGTACCCAGGCAGGTCCCGGCGGCGGCCAGGGCGGACCCGGCGGCACATCCGCCGCAACGCTGACCACCAGCCTCACCGCCGCCGTCGACGCCGGAACGCTGGGCGGCCGCAACCAAGCCGCGAACGGCGCCACAGGCACCACCACACAGCCCGCCCGCTCGCTCCCGATCACCGCAACCGGAATCGGAGCCGAGGTGGACACCACGGGCAAGGCCCTGACCATCACCGAGGGCACCGGCCTGGGCGACTACACGGCAGCCTCCACCGACGCCCTGCTGGGCACCACGCTGGCCGAGAAGAACGGGCTGTCCGTCGGCTCCACCTTCACCGTCGATGATCAGACCTACACCGTGTCCGGCCTGTTCGATTCGGGCACCACGTTCGGCAACAACGCCCTCTACGTGACGCTCCCAACGGCACAGACCCTCGCGGAACTCCCGGATGAACTGTCCACCATGATCGTCACAGTGGACAGCATGGAGAACGTTCAGTCAGCCAAGGCCGCGCTGGAAACAGCCCTCGGCACCGACAAAGCCGACGTCACCCAGGGCCAGAATCTGGAAAGCGCCGTCAGTTCGCTCGGCAGCGTCAAGAACATCTCCTTCATCGCCTTCGTGGCAGCCCTTGGCACCGCCGGACTCATCATCCTCCTGATCATGGTGATGCTGGTCCGCGAACGCCGCCGCGAAATCGGCGTGCTGAAGGCCATCGGCGCCCCCAACCGCACCATCGGACTGCAGTTCGTCCTCGAAGCGCTGGTCCTGGTGGCCATGGGCAGCGCCGTGGGTGCCGCCGTCGCCTCCTTCGCCAGCGGCGGCATCGCCTCGGCACTGATCAGCACCAACACCACCACGACGGCGGCCACCACCGGGCGCGGGGCGGCCATGGCCGGTGCGGCCGGCGGCGCCGGAATGCCGGGCGGCGCAGGGTTTCCGAGCGGCGCTGGTCTTCCCTCCGGGGGGCCGCTCGGCGGCGCCTCCCAGCTGCTGACCTCAGTCACCGCGAGCGCCTCCCCCGGTGTCATCGCCGCCGGAATCGCCGCGGTGTTTGGCGTGGCCATCATCGGCGCGCTCGTCCCCGCGCTGCTTACAGCCCGCATCCGCCCCATCGAAGTCCTCCGAGGAGAATAGCCATGATTGAAGTCAAGAACCTGGTCCGCACGTTCAACTCCGGTGACCGCACCATCAAGCCCGTCAACGATGTCAGCTTCGTCCTGGAGCAGGGTACGCTGGCCTCCATCGTGGGCAAAAGCGGCAGCGGCAAGAGCACCCTGTTGTCCCTCCTGGGTGCGCTGGACAAACCCACCAGCGGAGACGTCGTCGTCAACGGCGTCAGCCTGGCCGGTATGCCGGACGGCAAGCTGACCGAGTACCGCCGCCGGGACATCGGCTTCGTGTTCCAGCAGTTTAACCTGATCCCCAACCTGTCCGCCGTGGACAACGTGATGCTGCCGATGGAGTTCGCCGGCATGCGCAAGGCGCAGCGGCTGGAGCGGGCCAGGGACCTTCTGGCGCAGGTGCAGCTGGACCCGGACAAGCAGGTCCGGCGCATCAACCGCCTCTCCGGCGGCGAGCAGCAGCGCGTGGCGATCGCACGGGCACTGGCCAACGAGCCCAAGCTGATCCTGGCCGATGAGCCTACGGGAAACCTGGACGAGCAGACCGGTGACCACATCATCGAGCTCCTGAGCGCGCTCAGCCGTGACCACCACACCACCATCCTGGTGGTCACGCACGACAGGGCGCTTGCCAACAAGACGGACCGCCGGTTCCGGCTCCAGCAGGGCAAACTCACGGAGGAACCTGCCCGGGCCATGGTCTGAGGGCCCTGATCCGACGTCGGCACTGGTCAGGGTGAGAGGATGGGCACCATGAGCGCGCTAATTGCCACGCCGTGGTTGTCCAGCCAGTCCGATCAGGATCCGCAGTCCGCCACCGGACGAACGTTGCGCTGGGGTGTCATCGCCACGGGCGGGATCGCCCGGTCGGTGTCGCAGGACCTGGCGCTGCTCGCCGACGCCGAGCTCTATGCAGTCAGTTCGCGGGGCCAGGACACGGCGGAGAGTTTCGCCGCCGCCTACGGTTTCGGCAGGTCTTACTGGGACGACGACGGCGTCCACGGCTACCAGCGGCTCCTTGCCGATGAAGCCGTGGACGTGGTCTACGTTGCCACGCCGCACGCCCAGCACCACCAGATCGTGCTTGCCGCGCTCAACGCCGGCAAGCACGTCCTGTGCGAAAAGGCCTTCACCATCAATGCCAGGGAAGCCAGCGAGCTCGTGGCGGTGGCCCGGGAACAAAAGCTCTTCCTGATGGAGGCCGTGTGGAGCCGGTTCCTGCCGTCCATGCAGCGGGCCTTTGAAATTGCGGCCTCCGGTGAACTGGGCGATGTGCACTGGGTAACCGCCGATCTGGGCTTCCCCGCCCCCTACTCCCCCACCTCCAGGCTGTGGGCCCGCCAGGACGGCGGCGGAGCCCTCCTGGACATCACGGTGTACCCGCTGCTGTGGGCGGTTGGAACGTTGGGATTCCCGCAGACCGTCAGTGCCACCGGTTTTATCAACGACGACGGCGTCGATTCCCAGAATGCCTTGACTCTCGGTTACAACCACGGCGCCCAGGCCCAACTGACCTCCTCCCTCCTCGCCCACGGCCCCCGCACTGCGACAGTGGCCGGAAGTCTGGGGTACCTGCAGAGTCTGGGTTCCATCAACAACCCGCGGGAACTGGTGGTGGGCATCGGCCTGGGCGAGCTGCGCACCGAGCCGTTCGACGTCGTCGGCCGCGGCTACACCTACGAGCTCCGCGAAGTGACCCGCTGCATCCAGCAGGGCCTCACCGAAAGCCCGGTCATGCCCTTGGAGGACTCGATCAAGACGATGCGGCTTTTCGACGGGGTCCGGGGCCAGCTGGGCGTCAGCTACCCGAATGACGCGCACTAAAGTCGCGCTTTTAGCCTTGATGCGCCGGTGACACCGGTGGTAAACAGGGCTGTCGCGCTGAGGTCGATTATCGACGAGCCGGTAAAATTAATTAGTAAGTTTGCTGGGTTTATTTTCCCATTTCCGTAGACGCGTCGCATGCAAAGGTCATACGCTGTAGAAATCGTCCGTTTCAACGGCACTGGGGGTGGTACGTATGGCTAAAGCTCGTTCGCCATGGCGTGCGCTCCGGCCCTTCCTCTTCGCAGGTGTTGCATCTGTGGCCTGGCTGACGCTTTCTTCCCCTGCTGCGGTGGCAGACTCATCCACTGAGTCCGGCTCACTTCTGGGCGGGCTGACATCTTCCGTCTCGTCACTTGCGGCTCCCCTGACTGGCGCTGTTGCGCCGCTCCAGGCAGCCGTTTCTCCCGCCGTGTCGCCATCCAGCGCCGCCGGGCTCCTGGAGCCCCTGGTGGGAACCGTTGCCGGCACAGCTGATCAGCTCGTGGCCGCCGTGCCAGTAATGAATCAGGTGGTTCCGGCGGACACGGTCTCGGCTCTGGCCGTCCCCGTTGCCGTCGCGGCTGATTCCACTGCTGCGGCCCTCGTCGATACTGTCGCCCCTCCGCTCACTGAGGCCCTGCCGGTCCTTGAACCTGTGCTGCGGCCCGTGGTGGAGCTGACAGGCGGTACTGTTCCGCAACTGCCGGTTGCCCAGCCTGATGGGCTGACCCAACTGCCTGCAGACGGCAATGCCGCTACCGGCGAGCCCTCGGCAGGTAGTGCCGCACTGGCGTCCGCTGCTGTCCCGGATCCAGCAGACCCCGGCACAATGAACACTTCCGTCCGGCCGCAGTCCGGCCTGGCGGCAACAGCGCTGGCTCCGTCGATAACAAGCGCGGCCATCCGTTCAGCTGCCCCGGAAAGCCCTCTGACGGGGGATCCTTCAACGCCGTTGGCCCCGGTGCCCGCAGCTCCTGCCTCGGGCGCAGGGAGCGGCGCTTCGCCGACGGGCCCCGCAAGCGCGGCGGCATGGATGTCGGAATTCGGCATAGACCTTCTGCTGCCGGGAACCTCCCCGATCAGCGCGTCACCCAAGCATTCCCCTTCACCGGTGTCGTTCGACCCCGGTTCTTCTCCTGACTAGTTGAGCCCCCCTGCCCCTTTTGATGGGCAGAACACGGCCTCAAGGCGCTGTTTTGCGTCCCAAATCAACTTCTCAGGAGAAAACCATGAACTGCAACCTTCGCAGGGGGCTGCTCAGCACCCTCTTTGCCGGCGGGCTCCTTGCCTTCGGCGCCACCGCAGCAAGTGCTGCGGACAACACCAGCGGACCGGATCTTTCCGCAACCGCCCTGGTCTCGGCGGCGACATCCGCTGACGCAACGTCGTTGGGCCTGCTGGGTGACCCAACGCCGTCTGCAGTAGCGGATGTCGTCGCCGTGGTGGACGTCAACCTCGGTCTCGGGGACGGCCTGCTCGGCAACACAGACGGCAACGGAACCACCGCTGACGTTGCGGCCGCCGCTGACATCAACCTCGGTCTCGGGGACGGCGTACTTACCGGAACCGGCACGGGCAACACCGCTACCGACGTCGTCGCAGTAGTGGACGTCAACCTCGGTCTCGGGGACGGCCTGCTCAGCAACACAGGCGGCAGCGGAACCACCGCCGATGTTGCAGCCGCCGCTGACATCAACCTCGGACTCGGACTCGGCGACGGCCTGCTCGGCAACACAGACGGCAGCGGAACCACCGCCGATGTTGCAGCTGTAGTAGACGTCAACCTCGGACTTGGGGATGGCGTACTTAACGGAACCGGCGCTGCCAACACCGCTGCCGACGTCGTCGCTGTAGTAGACGTCAACCTCGGCGGCGGCAACGGCGTTCTCGGCAGCACAGACGGCAACGGAACCACCGCCGACGTCATCGCTGCTATCGACCTGGGCCTGGGCACGAATGGAACCAACCCCGGTACGGGCACTGGTGATGGCCTCGAAGCGGTCGTTGTCGTCGACCTGGGCCTGGGTAATACCGGAGTTCTTGGTGACGCAGCTGCTGATCTCGATGCAGCGGTAATCATCGGCGGCGGCACTGACGGCGGCACGACTCCCGGCACTGAAAACCCGGGCACCGAGACGCCCGGCACGGACACCACTGACCCGGGAACCGGCACCACCGGCGGCACGGACACCCCGGGCACGGACGCCCCGGGCACTGACTCCACGGACCCGGGAACGGGCACCGGCACCGGCACCGATACGGCGGGCACCACAGGATCTACGGGCACGACGACGACCGGCATCACCGTTGTCCCGGCCGGCAACATCACCGGCTCGGTACCGGCGGCCGGAACAACCGGCAGCGCGATGGGCAGCAGCACCACAGGTCAGGGCGGCACCAACACCCTGGCGAAGACTGGAGTCGATCTTACTTTCGTCCCGCTCGCCCTGCTTCTCGTGATCGCAGGCCTGCTGATGCTCCGGAAGCGCAGGATCTCCTAGCCAACACAGGCCAGCCGTTCGCCGGCACCAGTGAGCGTTCCTGAAAGGAGGTGGAATACCGGAGAACACAACTAACAGCACTCAACCTTGTGGCCGAAGGTCCGGCTGAGCAGGTCCTGAAGACTTCTCAGCCGGGCCGTCGGTGTGAGCGGGCAGCCGCGGAGGGAGATGGCCAGGGCTACGTTAGCCGGCCGCAAATTGGGTACCTAACCTCCAGCGGCAGGTCAGCAGAGGCACTTACTCGCCCGTATAATTTGGGGTATTACAGTGCCGCAGCGCACCGGGAGGAACGGTCATGGTGGCGGAATCGCCTAGCTCCATCAAGAATGAAGTGATCGGCGGACGTTACCGGCTCGGTGAGGTTATCGGCCGCGGCGGGATGTCGTCGGTCTATTGTGCACGGGACGAGAATCTGGGCCGGGACGTGGCGCTGAAGCTCTTCGCTCCCCAGGCCCCTGACGCGGATGAACTCAAGCGGCAGGAAGCTGAAATCCAGCTGCTGGCAACCTTGAACCATCCCAGCCTGGTGACGCTCTTCGATGCCGGCATTGACACCCGAATCCCCGGTGAGCCCCGCCCCTTCCTGACCATGGAACTGGTGGACGGGCAGGACCTGCGGAGCCGCATCAGGCACAGCCCCGTCCCGCTGGACGAACTGGCAGTCATCGGGGCCGGAATCGCCGACGCCCTGGCATATGTCCACAGCCTCGGGGTCATCCACCGCGACATCAAGCCCGGCAACATCCTGCTGGTTCAGATCCGCCCGGGCGAGCCGCTCCGGCCAAAACTTACTGACTTCGGCATTGCCCGGATCGTTGACGGAACACGCCTGACGGCCACTGGAACCATGGTGGGGACCGCGGCCTACCTCAGCCCGGAGCAGGCCATGGGCTCGCCGCTCACACCTGCCACTGACATCTATTCGTTCGGGCTGGTCCTGCTCGAGTGCATCAAGCAGACCATTGAATACCCCGGCAGCGCCGTTGAATCCGCCGTGGCCAGGCTGCACCGCGCGCCCGAAATCCCCGAGGATCTCCCCTCGGAATGGGCGGGCTTGATCCGCTCCATGACCGCAATTGAGCCATTGGAACGTCCGTCAGCACCGGACATTGAGACGGTGCTGCGTCAGGCCCTGGTCTCACCGGCGTCCACGCCCGGCGAACTTACGCCGGAGCCCACGCGGGTGCTCCCGGCCATGCCGTTCCGGCCGCCGACCATTACCTCTGAGTTGCCCTCCCCCGCCCTTTCCCTGGCGGACGGTGACAACGGCGTCCCAAACGGTGTGGAGCGGATCAGTGACTCTGGACGTTCACCCCTGATCGGCGGAGAGACGTGGCTTCAGCGCGTGAAACGCCGCAGGCGGCTGTGGCTGGTGGCAATACTGACGTTCCTTGCCCTGGCGGCCGGCGCAGCAGTGCTCACGGTGGGCCTTTCCCCACAGCAGAGCCCCGACGTCGTGCCTTACCCCACCGTCACCGGGACCTTGGGCGACCACCTCCAAGAACTACAGAAGAGCGTTGAACCGTGACAGTAGTAGGGCTCAACCGCCGGCGCTCTTTGGCGCGCGGACTGATGCAGGCTGCCGCCGCAGTGGTGCTGGCTGCTTCACTCGCCAGCTGCGCTCCGGCGGAGACAGGGCTGCAGCGGGACGCTGCCAGGCAGCTTCAGGAACGGGTACTGGGAGTGAGCCAGGCAGCAGCGGCCAATGATCATGCTGCCGCACTCACGGCGTTGGACAGCCTGGAAACAGAGCTTTCGGCGGCAGCAGACAACGGCCAGGTTTCCGAGGAACGCCGCCGGACCGTCATGACTGTCATCACCGCCGTCCGGGCGGATCTCAACGCGGCCATCGATGCCGCCGCAAAAGCAGCAGCGGAAGCAAAGGCAGCGGAGGAGAAAACCAAGGCAGATGCGGACGCCGCGGCGAAAGCCGCCCAGCAAAGCGCCGCGCCAGTGGTGCCGGCCCCAGCCCCCGCACCAGCTCCCGCGGATAACGGCAACGAGGGCAAAGGCAACGAAGGCAAAGGCAAGGACAAAGACGACTGAGGGCTGAACCAGGAAAGGGAGCGCCAGCCAAGTACGACGGCGGCGCTCCCTTCCGGTGTCAGCTACCCTTCAGCCGGGAAGCGTTCCCACACGCGGTGGCTGGCCAGCAGCTGGGCGAGCTGGGGAACCAATTCCTCCGCCCCGTCGGCCGAGACCACACCGGCAGCACCTGACGGGATACCCGCCGCGTCCAGCGCCGCGGTACCCTGCCCCCACACGCCGAGGGCTTTGGCATGCCGGAACGCCTCGGAGAGCATCAGCACCACGCGAGGGTCCGCGGAGGCGCCGGGCTCGCCAGCTTTGGCGTCACGGCCCTGCGTGGCGTCCGGAGCCGGCGTGGCTGCACCGGCAACGATGATCGCATCAAATTCCGTGGACCTCGCGGTGAGGTAGGTCCGCTGGACGGGGACACCGCCGTCGCCCTCTTGACCCAGGTACCCGCCCGCCGGGGCGATGACCAGAGGCACCATGCCCTGGGCGTTCAGGGCGTTCCGTGCTGCGTTGACCGCGGCGAGGTCGCTGCCCTGATCGGCCACGATGCCCACCACCCTTCCCGCCACGGGCCAGGTCTTGCCCAGCTGGGACAAGGCGGGGCTGGGCTCGGAGTCCGGGACGTCCTCAGTGGCGGCCGGCGCGGGCATACCCAGACCCTTCGCCACCGCTGCGCAGAGGTCCTTGTCAACGTTCGCCAGGGCCAGCAGCTGCCGTTCCCGGATTGCCTTCTCGTAGCACTTGCCCAATTCGAAGGTGTAGGCCTGGATGACATGGTCCTGCTCCGCGGGGGTGAGGCTGCGGAAGAAGAGACGGACCTGGCTGTAGTGGTCACTGAAGGACGCGGGGTTCTTGCGCTCTTTGATGGACGCTGCCAGCTCCTCGGGTACGTCGATGAAGGCTCCCACGTCCTGGCCGGCCAGGAACGGGCAGCCGCCGTCCAGGGAATTGGGGTGGTAGGGCGCCGCGCCGCCGTGCACTGCCTGCTGGTGCATGCCGTCGCGCAGCATGTCGTTCACCGGCGCCTGCGGGCGGTTGATCGGGATCTGGGCGAAGTTGGGCCCACCGAGGCGGGAGATCTGCGTGTCCAGGTACGAAAAGAGCCTGACCTGCAGCAGGGGGTCGTTGGTGACATCGATGCCGGGAACCAGGTGGCCGGGGTGGAAGGCCACCTGCTCCGTCTCCGCGAAGTAATTGGTGGGGTTCGCGTTGAGGGTCATGATCCCGATGGGCTGGACCGGGGCCAACTCCTCGGGAACGAACTTCGTGGGGTCCAGCAGGGAGATGCCCTCGAACATCTGGTCCTCATTGTCGGGGAAGGTCTGCACGCCCAGCTCCCACTCCGGGAAGGCACCGGCTTCAATGGAGTCCGCCAGGTCGCGGCGGTGGAAGTCGGGGTCCATGCCGTTGATGATCTGGGCTTCTTCCCAGACCAGCGAATGGACGCCTTGTTTGGGCTTCCAGTGGAGCTTCACCAGCGTGGTCTTTCCCTCAGCATTGAGGAAGCGGAAGGTGTGGACGCCGAAGCCTTCCATGGTGCGGAAGGACCGCGGGATGCCGCGGTCGGACATGTTCCACATGGTGTGCGCCTGCGCCTCGGTGTGCAGGGAGACAAAATCCCAGAACGTGTCGTGGGCACTTTGGGCCTGCGGAATTTCCCGGTCAGGGTGGGGTTTGCCGGCGTGGATGATGTCCGGGAACTTGATGCCGTCCTGGATAAAGAACACCGGGATGTTGTTGCCCACCAGATCGTACGTGCCTTCATCGGTGTAGAACTTGGTGGAGAAGCCGCGCGTATCCCGGACAGTGTCTGCGGATCCACGCGAACCCAGGACTGTGGAGAACCGGACGAACACCGGCGTCTCAACATCCTTGGCGAGGAAGCCCGCGCGGGTGATGTTGGCAGCCGTCCCGTAGGACCTGAAGACCCCGTGGGCACCGGCGCCCCGGGCGTGCACCACACGCTCCGGGATGCGCTCGTGGTCAAAATGCGTGATCTTTTCCCGGAGGTGGTGGTCCTGCAGCAGGATGGGCCCGCGGCTGCCGGCCTTCAGGGAATGGTCTGTATCGCCGAGCCGCAGACCCTGTGCGGTAGTCAGGTACTGGCCGGACTGGGCACGGGCCGTCGCCGGTGCTCCGGTAGGGCTTCCCGTGGGGGAGACCGCTTCCGGGCCTTGCTGGTCAGGCTTGGGCGGCAGCGGCTCACGCGGGGTGGTGGGTTCCTCGAGGCTTGCCGGTTCGCTGGCGGGTACACCGGGGATCTGGATGTTGCTTTCTTCAGGCACGGATTCTTCTCCTCAGGGTGGGCAACCTCAGCATTCTTCGGCATAGGCCGAGATACTAAGCGTACTTAGCACCTTAGGCAAGGATGCCTGATGCCACAACCCTGGTTCGTGCTTTCAGCGGGAAGATTGGCAGCCGAAGAACAAAAAATGCGGCGCCACGGTTTCCCGGGGCGCCGCATCTGGGTGTTCGTCAGCTGGTTGAGCCGCCTAATTGAGGGTGGCGATGACCCTGTTCAACGTAACGGACGGGCGCATGACGGCGGAAGCCTTGGCGTCGTCCGGGTTGTAGTAACCGCCGATGTCCACCGGAGAGCCCTGGACTGCTGCCAGTTCGCCCACAATGGTTTCCTCGTTGGCGGACAGCTCCTTGGCAATCGCCGCGAACGAAGCAGCAAGCTCGGCGTCCTCGGTCTGCTTGGCCAGTTCCTCGGCCCAGTAGCGCGCCAGGAAGTAGTGGCTGCCGCGGTTGTCCAGTTCGCCTGCGCGGCGGCTCGGGGATTTGTTCTCCAACAGGAAGGTGCCGGTGGCCTTGTCCAGGGTGTCGGCCAGGACCTGGGCGCGGGCGTTGCCGGTGGTGGTGGCCAGGTGCTCGAAGCTGACGGCCAGAGCCAGGAACTCGCCAAGGCTGTCCCACCGCAGGTGGTTTTCCTTGAGCAGCTGCTGGACGTGCTTCGGGGCAGATCCGCCGGCACCGGTCTCGAACAGCCCGCCGCCGTTCATCAGCGGAACCACTGAAAGCATCTTGGCGCTGGTACCCAGTTCCAGGATGGGGAAAAGGTCCGTGAGGTAATCGCGGAGCACGTTGCCGGAAACCGAGATGGTGTCCTCGCCCTTGCGGATCCGCTCCAGCGTGAAGGCCGTTGCCTTCTCCGGGGACATGATTTCGATCTGCAGGCCCTCGGTGTCATGGTCCTTGAGGTATTCGCGGACCTTGGCGATGAGGTTGGCGTCGTGTGCGCGGGTCTCGTCCAGCCAGAAAACGGCAGGCGTCTTGGAGGCACGGGCCCGGGTGACTGCCAGCTTGACCCAGTCGCGGATGGGCAGGTCCTTGGTCTGGCAGGCGCGCCAGATATCGCCCGGGGCAACCTCGTGCTCGATCAGCACGGCACCGGAGCCGTCAACGATCTGCACGGTTCCGGCTTCCTGGATCTCGAAGGTCTTGTCGTGGCTGCCGTATTCCTCGGCGGCCTGGGCCATCAGGCCAACGTTCGGCACGGTTCCCATGCTGGTGGGATCGAAGGCGCCGTGGGCGCGGCAATCGTCCAGCACCACCTGGTAGATGCCGGCGTAGGAGCTGTCCGGGAGGACCGCCAGGGTGTCTGCTTCCTTGCCGTCCGGGCCCCACATGTGGCCGGAACTGCGGATCATGGCAGGCATGGAGGCGTCAACGATGACGTCGGACGGGACGTTCAGTGTGGTGATGCCCTTGTCCGAGTCCACCATGGCCAGGGCCGGGCCTTCTTCGAGGCCCTTCTTGATGAGCGCCTGGACGCCTTCGCGGACGTCCTCGGGCAGATCCTCGAGGCTGCTCAGGATGGCGGCGAGCCCGTTGTTGGGGCTGATGCCGGCGGCGGCGAGCTGCTTGCCGTAGGTTTCGAAGAGCTCGGAGAAGTAGGCCTTCACCACGTGGCCGAAGATGATGGGATCGGAGACCTTCATCATGGTGGCCTTCAGGTGGGCTGAGAAGAGCACACCTTCTTCCTTGGCGCGGGCAACCTGGGCCTTCAGGAACTCGTCAAGGGCAGCGGCGCGCATCACGGTGCCGTCGATGACCTCACCGGCGAGGACGGGGAAAGCCTTCTTGAGGACCTTGACCGAGCCGTCTTCGCGGACCAGCTGGATGGCGATGGTGCCTTCAGACTCAATGACTACGGACTTCTCGTTGGAGCGGAAGTCGTCAGCCGTCATCGTTGCGACGTTGGTCTTGGAGTCCGCGGACCAGGCACCCATGGAGTGCGGGTTCTGGCGTGCGTAGTTCTTCACGGACAGCGGCGCGCGGCGGTCGGAGTTGCCTTCACGCAGTACCGGGTTGACGGCGGAGCCCTTGATCTTGTCGTAGCGGGAGCGGACAGCGGTCTCTTCGTCCGAGGAAGGGTTGTCCGGGTAATCCGGCAGGTTGTAGCCCTGGCCCTGGAGTTCGGCGATGGCGGCCTTCAGCTGCGGGATGGAAGCGCTGATGTTGGGCAGCTTGATGATGTTGGCTTCGGGCTTCTTTGCCAGTTCACCGAGTTCAGCAAGGGCGTCACCGATCTGCTGTTCCGGGGTGAGGTAGTCACCGAACACGGAGATGATGCGGCCTGCGAGCGAAATGTCACGGGTCTCCACCTCCACACCTGCGGTCGAAGCAAACGCCTCGATGATCGGCAAGAACGAATAGGTAGCCAGCATCGGCGCTTCGTCGGTGTGGGTATAGATAATCTTGGACATACGCGGGCGTCTCCCTGGAGGTCGGCTGATTTTTTTAGAATCCGGCTATTTCACCATGGATTAACTTACCCGAGGACACGGCTTTGAACCCTACCCGCGAACCGGGAAGGGCCTTCCATTACCGTTTGGGGAACGGTTCAGTCAGCGGCGCTTGTGGGGAATGTCACTGGGCCACAGCTGGACGTACTTGGAATCCTTGCGACGCAATTCCTCCGTCGAAGTGAACGGCGCCGAGGTGAACGAGTGAACCGGGTCGACGTCGCGCAACTGCAGGGCAGCGGCGGAAGCTTCGGGATCCGGGGAACTCTCTTCGCCGCCGGCAACATGCCGGCCATGTAGAACAGAACGTTTGGCGGACTTCCAGAATGCAAGCACGGCGGGGCCCCAATTCACATAAAGTCCGGAGCCCAGCGGACGATTCATTGATACTGAAAAAGTACCCTCCACCAGCCCTTTTTGCCAGCACCCCCGCATAACTTCTATTTACAAAACGGGCTTGTCCCGATACGTTACATGGGTTCACGGCGGGCCGATTGGGAGCCCGCCGCCAACTTTTAGACAGGAAAATAATGACGCGCAACCGGTCTGTGGCTGCCAGCTTCCTCACCCTTTCCGCGGCGGCCGTGCTGGCACTGACGGGTGCCGGTGGTGCCGCTGCAGCACCCGCCGGGTCGGATGACAAGGCAACGCCGTCCGTATACAGCGCCAAAGTTGATAGCACCGGCGCGGCCAACTATTGGACTGCAGACCGGATGCGCGCCGCACTGCCCGGCGATCTCCTGGCAGACAAGTCGCTGGAACGCGGCAACAAGTCCAGCACAGTCTCAGCCGAAAAGGCCAAGGTCAAGGCCACCAAGCCCAAGGGCACCTCGGGCAAACCCACCATCGCCCAGCCCGCCAGCGGCATGAACCACGTCGGCAAGATCTTCTTCACCCTGGACGGCGCGGACTATGTCTGCTCCGGAAACGCCGTCAAGTCCGCAAATCAGAGCACCGTGGCCACCGCCGCACACTGCCTCTTTGGCGGCACCGCGGAACCCACCAGGTTCATTTTCGTGCCCGGTTATTACAACGGCACGAGCCCCCACGGCTCCTACGAAGGTGTGTCCTACCATCTCCCGTCCGGGTGGAAAGACGGCGGGAATATGGCGTTCGACACCGGTTTCGTTGTGGTCAAACCGGGCCGAGAAGCCCCCGCCAATACCCCGCCCCTTTCCCAGATAGTTGATGAGTCGGACGTTCTGTTCAATGCGCCCCGAGGCCTCACCTACCAGGCCTTCGGATACCCGGCTGACAGCCCCTTCGACGGCGGATCCCTGAAGACCTGTACCGGGACAGGCACTCCTGACACCAACAACGCACAGTTCGCTACGCAAGGTATCCCCTGCGACATGACCGGCGGTTCTTCCGGCGGGCCGTGGTTCATCCAGACCGCCAACGGCCTGGTCCAGACTTCCGTCAACAGCTACGGCTACAACCCGCACCCCGTAATGTACGGCCCGCAGTGGGGGGCAGACATCAAAGCCGCCTATGACAAGGCAGTCGTAGCCCCCCTACGCTGACCTCCAGCTAGCGCATTAACAACGACGGCGCCTGTCCCCTCAGCGGGGACGGGCGCCGTTATTGTCGGTCTGGTTAGTGGAAGAAGTGGCGGGCACCCGTGAAGTACATGGTGACGCCGGCGGCGTTGGCCGCCGCAATGACTTCCTCATCGCGGACTGAACCGCCGGGCTGGACCACGGCGCGGACACCGGCGTCGATCAGGATCTGCAGGCCGTCAGCGAACGGGAAGAACGCATCGGAAGCCGCAACGGCACCGCGTGCCCGCTCCGGTGCGCCGGAAGCATCGGCGTTTGAGGCACCACCGGCACCGTCGACGTCGGACTCCACCGTTACGCCCAGCGTGTTGGCCCGTTCCACTGCGAGGCGGCAGGAGTCAAGGCGGTTGACCTGGCCCATGCCGATGCCCACGGCGGCACCATCGGCAGCGATCAGGATGGCGTTCGACTTGGCGGCACGGCACGCGGTCCAGGCAAAGGCCAGGTCCGCGAGGGTCTTTTCGTCGGCGGCTTCACCGGCGGCAAGGGTCCAGTTGGCGGGGTTGTCGCCGTCGGCGTCCACCTTGTCCGTGACCTGGACCAGCACGCCGCCGGAGACCTGGCGGATCTCCGACGGGTAGCGGCCGTAGCCTTCCGGCAGGGTCAGGAGGCGGATGTTCTTCTTCTTGGACAGGATCTCCACGGCTTCAGGTTCGAAGGCCGGTGCGATGACCACCTCGGTGAAGATGCCCGCCACGGTGCGTGCCATGCCGGCGGTGACGGGGCGGTTCGCGGCGATGACCCCGCCGAACGCGGAGACGGGATCGCAGGCGTGGGCCTTGGCGTGCGCGTCCGCGATCGGGTCCGCGGCGTCGGCGGATCCAACGGCAACACCGCAGGGGTTGGCGTGCTTGATGATGGCGACTGCCGGCTCGGCGAAGTCGAACGCGGCGCGGAGGGCGGCGTCGGCGTCCACGAAGTTGTTGTAGCTCATGGCCTTGCCGTGCAGCTGGTCCGCCTGGGCGATGCCGGCGGGAGCTGCCTTGTCCACGTAGAGGGCTGCCTGCTGGTGTGGGTTTTCGCCGTAGCGCAGGACCTCGGAGCGCTCCAGCGAAAGGCCTGCGTAGGCGGGCCAGTCGATGACGCCGTCGCCGTCTTCGTCCAGGAACTGGCTGGCCGTCCAGGAGGCCACTGAGTTGTCGTAGGACGCGGTGTGCGCGAACGCCTTGGCGGCGAGCCGGCGCCGGGTCTTCAGGTCGAAGCCGCCTTCAGCGGCGGCGGTGACCACATCGCCGTAGAAGCCGGGGTCAACCACAATGGCGACGGCGGCATGGTTCTTCGCGGCCGATCGCACCATGGCGGGACCGCCGATGTCGATCTGCTCCACGACGTCGTCCTGGGGTGCGCCGGACTTGACCGTCTCGACGAAGGGGTACAGGTTCACCACCACGAGGTCGAAGGTTTCAATCTCCATGCCGGCGAGGGTCTCCATGTGCGCGGGCACGCGGCGGTCCGCGAGAATGCCGCCGTGGACGCGGGGGTGCAGCGTTTTGACGCGGCCATCCAGCATTTCCGGGGAGCCGGTGACTTCCTCGACTTCCTGCACCGGAATGCCCGCTGCGGCAATCTTCTTGGCCGTGGAGCCAGTGGAGACGATCTTCACCCCGGCTGCGTGCAGGCCCCTGGCGAGCTCCTCCAGACCGGTCTTGTCGTAAACCGAAATCAGTGCCCGGCGGATGGGGACTCGGTCGATGGATACACGGTCAGGCTGCGGCAAGCTCACAAAAGTCTCCGTCTTATCTCGCGGGCAAGGGCCGCGGTTGGTGGGGATACGGCCCAGTTTATCGCGTCGCCGCCCCGAGCCGGTGCCGCCCCCGGTTGCCTCTAAGATTTAGGCAGGAGGCCTTGATGAATACTTATACGACTGTGCCCAGTGGCGAACAGGTGGTGCAGGAACTGCCCTGGCGGTGGAAAGTCCAGGGCCGCATCTTCCTGATCGGCGGCCTCGGCTTTATGTTCGACGCCTGGGACGTCACCCTCAACGGCATCCTGATTCCGCTGCTCTCCACACACTGGGCCCTTGCCCCAGGTGAGGTGGCATGGGTGGGCACGGCAAACCTGATCGGCATGGCCCTCGGCGCCTTCATCTGGGGCACCATCGCGGACACGATCGGGCGCAAAAAAGCCTTCACGGCCACCCTGCTGATCTTCTCCCTCTTCACCGTCCTGGGGGCCTTCTCCCCCGACTTCGTCTGGTTCTGCGTGTTCCGGTTCATGGCCGGCTTCGGACTGGGCGGCTGCATTCCCGTGGACTACGCCCTGGTGGGCGAGTTCACGCCGCGGAAGCAGCGCGGCAGGGTCCTGACCGCGATGGATGGCTGGTGGCCCATCGGCGCCGCCCTCGCCGGTTTCGTGTCCGCGGCCCTGGTAGGGATCTTCGGCGACTGGCGCCTGACCATGCTGGTGATGGTCCTGCCTGCGCTCCTGGTGTTCTGGGTGCGCCGCAGCGTCCCCGAATCGCCACTGTTCCTGATCCGGAAGGGCCGGCGGGAGGAAGCGGCGAAAGTCATCGATGAGCTGGTGATAGCCACCGGCGCCGAGCCACGGGCCTACAGCCTCCCGGACGCACAGGAAGTCCCCCGGCTTTCCGCCGGCAGCGCCTGGCATCAGCTCAAGCTGGTCTGGCAGTTCAACTGGAAGATCACAGCAACTGCCTGGGCCCTCTTCTTCAGCATCCTGCTGGTCTACTACCTGTCCCTGACGTGGATGCCCCGGATTCTCATCGGCGCGGGCTTCGCAGAGTACAAGGCATTCATTACCACGGCGTCCATGGCCGCCGTCGGCCTGCTGGGCGTCATCGTGGCCGCGCTGCTGGTAGAGCGGGTAGGCCGCAAATGGATCCTTGCGATTGCCGGCCCGCTGTCCGCGCTGACCCTGGTGATCGTGGCTTTCGTGGTGGATATCCCCACTGCTGCCGTGTTCTGGCTGCTGGTTTTCGGATTTGTGGTGCAGGTGGCCATCCCGGTCCTCTATGCCTACGTGTCCGAGCTGTACCCCACCGAACTCCGCGGCACCGGGTTCGGCTGGGCGTCAACGTTCTCCCGGCTGGGCGCAGGCTTCGGTCCGCTCATCTTCGCCAACTACTTCTGGCCTGAACTGGGGCTGGCAACCTCGTTCGCGCTGGCCGGCGGCCTGGTCCTGCTGGCGGTGCTGTGGATGGCCTTCTTCTCCCCCGAGACCAAGCAACGCCGTCTTGAGTAGCAGTTATGGCTGTTGACGGCCGGAGTAAATAGCGGTCATCTCGTGATAATTGAAACCTTGCGGAACGGTAAGCACGCTGATTAGCTTATGGAGTCGGCATGGGGGTTTGGCATAACTCACTGAGAAGGAAGTGGCAACATGGGCATTATCGGATTTCTCATTTTGGGCTTGATTGCGGGAGCCATCGCCAAGCTCATCCTGCCCGGCAAGCAGGGCATTGGCTGGGTCATGACGCTGGTACTCGGCGTTGTGGGTGCACTCCTGGGCGGCTGGATCGGATCGCTGATCTTCGGCGGCGGACTGGCGGAATTCTTCGATATCCGGACGTGGCTGCTCGCCATTCTGGGTGCCGTCATCGTCCTGCTGGTTTATGGCGCAGTGACCGGACGCAGCCGCACCCGCGCCTAACCACTGGAACATAAAGCAGCATAAAGCAGAGAAAGGCGCCGCCTCCCGAAAGGGAAGCGGCGCCTTTCTGCTGTTCTGGCCAATGCTGTGCCGGTCAATGCTGTGCCGGTTAGTGCTGTGCCGGTCGATGCTGTGCCGGTCAATGCTGTGCCAGTCGATCCTGTCCAGGACCTCCCCGCAGGATCAGCCCCGGCCCGCAGGCGAGGATGCTGCGGCGAGGGAGGCCAGGGTGGCGATCAGGAGCCGGCGCTCCACCACCTTGATCTTTTCGTGCAGGGTTTCCTCAGTATCGGCATCCTCGATGACCACCGCTTCCTGGGCGACGATAGGTCCGGTGTCCATGCCGGCGTCGGCCCAGTGCACCGTGCAGCCGGTGACCTTCACCCCGTAGGCCATGGCATCGCGGACCCCGTGCGCGCCGGGGAAGGACGGCAGCAGGGCAGGGTGGGTGTTGAGGTACTTGCCGTTGAAGGCATTGATGAAGTCGGCGCTGACGATGCGCATAAAGCCTGAGGAAACCACCACGTCCGGGGCGTAGGAAGCTACGCGGGCGGTCAGCGCTGCGTCCCATTCTTCGCGGGTGGGGAACGAGTTGAAGTTGATCACGAACGTCTCCAGCCCGGCTTCGGAGGCGCGTTCGACGCCGTAGGTTCCCTCCCGGTCAGCGCCCACCGCGGCGATTTCAACGTCCAGCTCCCCTGACGTGGCGGCGTCGATGACAGCCTGGAGGTTGGAGCCGGTTCCGGAGACGAGGACTACGATGCGCATGGGTCTAGCTTATGGGCAGGCTCGCGTAGGCTGGAAAACATGAACCCCTCCACGGAACCGGCGCAAAAAAAGCGGACCAAACAGCCTCTGAGTGAGGCCGCCAAAAGTTCGCTGGGCAAGACCCGCAACCTGTTCCGCATCTTCATTGTCACCGTGCTGGGCGCCTTCTTTGTCTATCAGCTCGATGTCAGCTACCTGTGGCTCACCAGCATTCTGACGGTGGCGAGCCTGGTCATCGGCATCATTTTGCTGGTCCGCTCAGCGAAGCTGAAGGAATCCAGGCTGGTGCTCATCGGGACCATCTCCGGGCTGGTGGTCATGCTGATCATGGTGCTGGTCATCCTGGTGACAGCATTGTTCTTCGACCAGGTCAGGGACTTCCAGGCGTGCTCCCGGCAAGCCATTACGGACCAGGCGCTCTCCAGCTGCCGGGTCCAGCTTGAGGGCTCCCTGCCGGGTCTCCGCTAGGAGGAGGAGCCGCCGCAGGAGGAGCCGCTAGGAGGACCCGCCGCCAGGAACAGCCGGACCTAGCCGGAACCGGAACTAGCGGACCAGCTCCGCTTTCTCTTCCACCTGCTGGCGGCGTTCCAGCCACGGTCCGGCGGCATAACCGATCACGACGCCGGTCCCCACCTCCGCGGCGATCCACAGGCCCGTCCACAACGGGTCGGGGCCGATGGACGTAAGCCGCCCCAGGCCGGCGGAGCCGCGGGCCAGCCAGGCGAGCCCGGCGGCGAGGAGCCCTGATGCTGCGCCGACCAGCAGCCCCAGCACGAGGGTGGATACGGTGGCCGTAAACCAGCGGTAGCGCACCTTGATGGACAGCCACTCGTCGAAGTGGTTTTCCCCTTCACGCAGGAACCACCAGCCGGCGAGGATCCCGGCGAGGACCGGCACCACCAAAGCCACGAATCCGTAATCCAGCGGTCCTGACGGGATGGCGGCAAAAACCGGAATGGCGGGCAAGGGCCCGGCTGCGGTTCCCAGCGGGCCCACCTGCGAGCCCGCCCCCATGGCGAAACCGGAGCCGGACACCCAGGCGAGGGCAAAGACGGCCAGGTTGGGGAGGTAGCCGAGCTGCGCGATGGTGAGGGCCGCGCCCCCGACCGCGCCGGCGTCGAGCGCTTCATAGACAGAAATCACCAGGTTCCAGTGGATGAAGAAGTCCACCGCGAGGAGCGCGCACGCGAGTGCAAGCGCCGAGGTGAGCGCCAGGAACCCGGCCTTGGCGGCGGAGCCGAGGTAGGAACCGGCCCAGCGGGAGTGCTGGCTGGTGCGCGAGATCCAGTCGACGGCGTCGACGCCGATCAGCCGGCTCCACGAGCCTGCCTCACGGCGGGCGCCGATCACCATGCCCAGGGCGAAGGGGATCAGCGGGATGACCATGGCGTACCAGATGTTGATGACCACGTCCGGGGTGCGGCAGATGAAGCCGGTGGCCGCCCCAAACGCGGAGTAGACCAGCCAGGAGCCGAGGAGGGCCTGCCAGAGCTGATCGGTATAGGAGGCGCGGGCCAGGCGGCGCCCGGCGCGCCAGGCCAGCAGAAAAGGAATGAGGGTCAAGGCCAAGGGAACCAGGGTCAGCATGCCGGAGCCCGGACTGCCCGCCGTGCCCGGGCCGACCTCGGCCAGTTGGAGTGGCACCCCGTGGATCAGCAGCCAGGCCTGGCCGGCGAGGCGGGCCAGGGCGTCGAAGCCCGTGTTCTGGAAGCCGCCCGTAGCCCAGACGGCCACGATGGGGGCCAGCACCAAGAGCGCCGAGATGATGGCCGCCTGCGCCGTTTCGATGGCTCCCTGCAGCCACAAGGGCATGGGAATGCCACGGTCTCCGGTCTGATCAGCGCGCAGTTTCATCGTTTTCCATGGTGTCACGGCCGGGCCTGCGCACCGGTTTGCGACAGGCTCATTCCGTGTAAGAGACCAACCTCATCCTTGGGGCCTGGCGGCGCTTTTTCCACAGGTCCGCCGTAAAATTGGTATGTCCGCAATCAGTGGTTGGAGGCAGAAAATGACTACCGCATCCCCACACGCACACGGCGTACATTTTGGACGGGCAGATGTCCAGAACGCCGGCATGGGTGTGGGTGCACTTATGTTGTTGGTGGGAATCCTGGGCTTTATCCCCGGCGTGACCACCCAGTACAGCGAATTGATGTTCCTTGGGCCGGCTTCGCATGCCATGTTCCTTGGCCTGTTCCAGGTGTCCATGCTGCTCAATATTGTGCAGCTGGCCATCGGCGCAACCGGCCTGACCATGTCCCGCACGGAACACGGCGCCCGGAACTTCCTCATCGGCGCCGGCGCGCTGTACATCGTCCTCGCTATTTTCGGGCTCAGTGTCGGAGTGGATTCGGCGGCCAATTTCCTGTCGCTGAACATGGCGGACAACTGGACCCATCTTGTGCTGGGCGTCCTGATGATTGGTGCCGGCTGGCTGTTCTCAAGGAATCTGGCCAGCGATCGGCGGTAAACCCGGAATAACCAGCCGGGAATAAGGAGCCGCGAATGAGGAAGTTCTCTTAGTTCTGAATATTCGTCCTACTGGCCGGTGCAGTTGACGCGATTCCGCGGACGGCTGCACCGGCTTTCCTTTGCCCGCAGCCCACCTGTTCACCCAACCTTTCCCTCGGTGTAACACCTCCTCCCCCGCCGCGTCAGGCTGCGGGCCCACCGTTGAGGGGTGAGGATCGCAATTGTTGCCGAGTCATTCCTGCCGCTGATGAACGGGGTGACCCACTCCATCCTGCGGGTGCTGGAGCACCTGGAGGGTCAGGGCCACGACGTCCTGGTCATTGCGCCCTCACCCCATGCTGTGGCCGAGACCGCTGGGACCTCCGAGGTGGTCTACGGCGCCACGGTGCACCGGCTCCCCGCTGTTCCGCTGGCCGGCTACACCAATGTGCGGGTGGCGATGGGCGGTGTGTACCGGGTCAAGCGAATCCTTGCCGACTACGCACCCGATATCGTCCACCTCGCCTCGCCGTTTGTCCTGGGCTGGCGGGCCGTGCAGGCCGCCCACCAGCTGGGGATCCCCAGCATCGCCATCTACCAGACCGAGGTCCCCAGCTACGCCGCGCGGTATGGCGTGCCGTTCCTGGAGAACTGGGCCTGGAACCGGGTCGAAAACATCCACCTGCTGGCCACCCGCACGCTGGTGCCTTCCACTTTCGCGCTGAACCAGTTGCGCGGCCGCGGGATTCCGCGGGTTCAGATGTGGCGCCGCGGAGTGGATACCGCACGGTTCTCGCCGGGAAAGCGCGACGCCGGGTGGCGGGCTTCTGTGGCCCCTGGCGGTGAGCGGATCATCGGTTACGTCGGCCGGCTGGCGATCGAAAAGCAGGTGGAGGACCTGGCTGCGCTGGCCAATGTCCCGAACTCAAGGCTCGTCATTGTGGGCGACGGCCCCCAGCGGGCGGCGCTGCAGGAAGCACTGCCCCGTGCTGTCTTTACCGGGTTCCTCGGCGGCGAGGAACTAGCCAGGGCGGTGGCCTCCTTCGATCTCTTTGTCCACCCCGGCGAGTTCGAGACGTTCTGCCAGACCATCCAGGAGGCCATGGCGTCCGGCGTCCCGGTGGTGGCCACGGGACGCGGTGGGCCCCTGGATTTGGTGGAAAACTCGCGCACCGGCTGGCTGTACCAGCCCGGCGACCTGGCAGGCTTCCGGGCTCATGTCATGGACCTCATGGGCGACGACGCCAAGCGCCGCGCGTTCGCCACGGCAGCCCACGCCTCGGTCCAGAACCGGACGTGGCCTGCCCTGTGTGCCCAGCTTGAGGAGCACTACCGCCAGGTCTTGTCCAGCATGCCCTCAATCTCCGGAAGTGGAGCGTCCCTGTGAAAATTTCGGTGATCGGCTGCGGCTACCTCGGCGCGGTGCACGCCGCCACCCTCGCCTCGATGGGCCACACCGTGGTGGGCATCGACGTCGACGCCGCCAAAGTGGAGCAGCTCGGCCGCGGCCAGGCCCCCTTCTTCGAGCCGGGCCTGGACGAACTCCTCGCGGACGGCCGCGCCACCGGCCGGCTCAGCTTCTCCACGGATTTCTCCCGTGCCGCCCAGGCCCAGGTGCACTTCCTGTGCGTCGGGACGCCGCAGTCCAAGACGTCCGACGGCGCCGACCTCAGCTATCTCGTCTCAGCCACCGGGGCGCTGCTCCCGCACCTGGCGAGGGGCGCCGTCGTCGTCGGTAAATCAACGGTGCCCGTGGGCACGGTGGACATGCTCCAGGAAGTCCTGGCGGGGCGACCGGACGTGCAGCTGGGTTGGAACCCGGAGTTCCTGCGTCAGGGCACTGCGGTGAAGGACTCGCTGGTTCCGGACCGGCTGGTTTACGGCGTGGCCGGCGGGCGCGCCGCGGCGTTCAACCCGCGCACCGGCGCCCCGCGTGGTGTGGCGGCGGCGCTGGATGCCGTCTATGAGCCCTTGCTGAACGCCAGGATTCCGCGGCTGGTCTGCAATTTCGCCACCGCGGAGCTGATCAAATCGGCCGCCAACGCGTACCTGGCCACCAAGGTCAGCTTCATCAACGCGATCTCCGAGCTGTGCGACGCCTCGGGCGCGGACGTGGCGGAACTGAGTGAGGCCATGGGTATGGACCCGAGGATCGGCAACCGGTACATGCACGCCGGGCTGGGCTTCGGCGGCGGCTGCCTGCCCAAGGACATCCGCAGCCTCCGGACGCAGGCAGCGGCCCTGGGGGTTGACCCGGTTGACGAGTGGATGGGCGTGGTGGATTCCATCAACCTGCGGCAGCGGACCAGGACGGTGGAACGGGCCGCAGAGCTGTGCGGCAACGGGCTTTCCGGGCGGGCCGTCACCATCCTGGGCGCATCCTTCAAGCCGGAGACCGATGACATCCGCGATTCGCCGGCCCTGGACGTCGCGGTCCAGCTGGCTGCCGCGGGAGCGCACGTGACGGTGACGGATCCGAAAGCCATCAACCACGCGTGGCTGCGCTTTCCCCAGCTGCGGTTCGAGGCCTCCACCTCGCGGGCCCTGGAGGGTGCGGAGCTGGTGCTGCTCCTGACGGAATGGGACGAGTACCGCCGGCTGTCCCCTGCCGCTACGGGCGGCTTGGTGCGACGGCGGGTCATTCTGGATGCGCGGAACGTGCTGGATCCGGCAGCCTGGCAGGCCGAGGGCTGGGTGGTCCGCGGGCTGGGGACCAACGCAGGCACTGACGTCCGTGCGGATGTGGCGGCGGTAGGCGGAACCGCCCGAAAGTGACGCATTTGCGTTCCGTCCCCAGCGGCTGCACTTTATGATGTGCGTGGGGGTGGTTGCGCATGGGGGGATCCAGGCGGCAGAAAAACAGGGAATCTGCAGCACCGGCTTTCGGCGCGCTTCTGGACGCCAGCCCCGATGCCCTCCTGGTGCTCAACCCGGACGGCACCATCAGGCTCGCGAACGCGGCCTCAAGCAGGCTGTTCGGGTACCCGCGGGCAGAGCTGATCGGCAGCAGCCACTGGCGGCTCCTGTCCGAAGGGTTCCGGAACGAAACCGCCCAGCTGCTGGAGCGCCTGACGGCGCAGCCTGATGAACCCCTGCCGCCGCGGGAGGTTTACGGAATCCACCGCGACGGTACAGAGTTCGCCGCGGAGATCGCAGGATCACTGCTCGACGACGGCGGCTCGCAGCTGCTGCTCGTTTCGGTCCGCGGCACGGGGCACCGCAAGGAAGCGGATGCGGACCTGCGCGAGGCCATGTCCCTGCTGACGGCCACACTCGAATCCACCGCCGACGGAATCCTGGTGATCAACTCCGCGGGCAAGGTGGCCGGCCTCAATGACCAGTTCCTGAAGATGTGGGGCATTCCGCCCGAATTCATGGAAGCCTCTTCGGAGGAACCCGCCATGGGCGTGGTGATGTCCCAGGTGCAGGATCCGGCGGCTTTTATGGCCCGGATCGCCGAGGTGACGGACAACCCGGCAGCCGAGAGCCATGACGTGGTGGACCTGCTGGACGGCCGGACCTTTGAACGGTATTCGCGTCCGCAGAAAGTGGGCCACCGGATAGCGGGGCGCGTGTGGAGCTTCCGCGATGTGACTCCGCGCCGCGAAGCCCAGGAGCAGGCCCAGCAGGCCATGCGCGATCTTGCGGCGCAGGCCGAACAGCTGAAGGCCCTGGCCTTCCAGGACCCGCTGACCGGGCTGGCCAACCGGGCCGTGTTCAACGAGGCACTGGCTCAGGCCCTCCGCGAACCACGTCTCAAGTCCGTTGACGTCCTCCTGATTGACTTGGATGACTTCAAGGAAGTCAACGACATCCTGGGCCACCAGGCAGGCGACGACATGCTGGTGGAGGTGGCGCGCCGGCTTCGCGGCTGTACCCCTACCGCCGATGTGGTGGCGCGGCTGGGCGGCGATGAGTTCGTGGTGCTGCTGACTGCCTGCCCGGATGTGGAGGCCACGGCGGCGTGCATTGTGCGGTGCCTCAATGTCCCGGTGTGGATTGAGGGAACCATGCTGCGGCCCAGCCTGAGCCTGGGGCTGGCTTCCATCGGCAAGGATGCCGTGGTCCCGTCCGAACTGCTGCGTGAGGCGGACATCGCCATGTACGCGGCCAAGGCCGCCGGCAAGAACAGGTTCCTCAGGTTCCATCCGGACATGATGACGGCGCTGGTCCAGCGCACGGACATGGAGGCCGCCCTGCAGCTGGCGGTAGCGCGGGGTGAGATTTCCGTGGATCTCCAGCCCATTGTGTCGCCGCGCATGGGGCGGGTGGTCAAGGTTGAAGCGCTGGCGCGCTGGACCCGCGACGGCGAGAGGATCCCACCCGCTGTCTTCATTCCCATGGCGGAGCGAAGCGGCCTGGTTAACGAGATCGGCACCGAGGTGATGGCCCAGAGCCTGGCACTGTTGGCCCCGTGGCTGCGGGCCGATCCGTCCCGGTCACTGTCTTTGAATGTGTCCGGGGTTCAGCTGCTGGCACCGGATTTTGATGAGCGGGTTTTGCGGCTGGCCGAGCTTAGCGGGGTGGCTGCCTATCAGCTGGTCCTGGAGGTCACCGAGAGCGTGTTTTTCGACGCCGACTGCCACGTGATCCGCCAGCTGGGCAGCCTGCGGGAAGCGGGAGCCAGGGTTGCCCTGGACGACTTCGGCACGGGTTATTCGTCGCTGGGCCGGCTGCAGGACCTGCCGGTGGACATCGTAAAGATCGACAAGACCTTTGTGTCCATGGTGCGGACCGGGAACGAACGCCTGCCCATCCTCAGCTCCATGATCAACATGGCGCACAGCCTGGGCCTGACCGTCACTGCGGAGGGAATCGAGACCCCGGAGCAGGCGAACTACCTGATCGGGCTTGAGTGCGATTCGCTGCAGGGCTACCTGTTCTCGCACCCGGAGCCGGGCCACCGGTTCGAGCAGGCTTTGCAAAATGCCGGGCAGGCACTCGAGGCGCTGGCCCGGAGTTAGGCCGCTTTTTTGCGCTGCTTTGCCTGGGCCGGCTTCTTGGGCTGCTGGCTCTGGGGCTGGGTCGCTGCGCGCTGGCTGGCTGCCGGCTGCACGTCCGCGGCCGGCTGCGCCTCGGGGGCGCTCTCCGGCTCGGGCTGCACCTCAGGGGCAGGTTCCTGCTCCAACGGCACCTCAGCGGCAGGTTCCTGCTCCAACGGCACCTCAGCGGCAGGCTTCCCTTCCAACGGGAACTCTGCGTCGTCGTCGTACGCGGCTGCATACCCGCCGTAAGCGGCTGCGGCGTCGCGGTTACGGATCCAGCGGCGGACCAGATCCATCCCGGCGAGGACTCCGGCCAGCGGCGTCAGGACGGCGGCGGCGTAAACGAACAGCATCCAGGTGAGGGTGGCCATGGGCGGCTGGTTGTTGTTGAGCAGCGAGAGGCCGCCAAACGCTGCGATGACCCAAAAAAGCACCACGGCAGTCAACACCGCGGCGGCAGGAAAATACTGGTTCTTGACGATCTTTTTCAGGGTTTCCATGCACTTCCTCCTGCCTGGCCGGGGGTTGCGGCTGACCACCGCATCAAGGTCAAGTATGCGACCGCAGGCCCGTGGATTTGCGCAACACGCAGGAGGTGGTGACGAACCTAACTTGAGCAGATATTTCCTTCCCGATCCGGAGCCCGGCATCTACCGTGGAATGACCGGCATCGACGCCGGCGGGTACGTACCGTTAACACCTTTTGGAGGTCCCATGCGCAAACTGACTGCTGGCCTGTTCCACTCCGTCGACGGCGTGGTGTCAGAGCCGAATCTCTGGCAGTTCGACAGTTTCGATGAGGACCTTGGCAAGGGCATGACCGGCATGATGGAGCGCGTGGACACCGTGCTGCTGGGGCGGGTGAGCTACCAGGAATGGGCCGGCTACTGGCCCAATGCCACCGAGGACCAGGACTTTGCCGGCTTCATCAACCCGATGGAGAAGCATGTGGCCTCCCGGACGCTGACGGAGCCGCTGGAATGGCAGAACTCGCATCTGATCAAAGGTCCGCTGGACGGCTTTGTGGCGGAACTGAAAAGGCGCGACGGCGGCGAGATCGCCGTGATGGGCAGCATTTCCGTGACCCGGCAGCTGTTGTTCGCCGGGCTGCTGGATGAACTGACGCTCATGACGCACCCCGTGGTGGCCGGGAGCGGCCGGCACCTGTTCGAGGACGGCGACCCGCTCACCCGGCTCAGCCTGACGGACCAGTACAGGACCAGCAAGGGCAACGTGATCAGCACGTACTCACGGTTCGGCGGATGAGCGCACCCCGAGGCGGGTGACAGGAAACAGCGTCCGACGGCGGCACTCCCCCGGGTGCCGCCGTCGGCCTTTCTCCGGAGAATTTCGTGGCTGCAGAATTACTCCACGAGTAGAATCGAGTTGGGGCCCAGCGCGGAGCCACCGGCTCCACCGCAGCTCCGAGGATGGGGTGGCAACATGCTCAAGGCGTTGCTATTTACAGACGGCCTTTGCGCAGTGCACCCTTCAATGAAGAGCCGGACCCTTCGATGCGTTGCCCTGCTCTTTTCGGCGGCCCTGGTCCTGCCGGCCTGCACTTTCACTGACCCCACGGTGTCCTCCTCCAGCGGGACAGCCGGCCTGCCGGCCGCGGAGCTGGAGGAATTTGCCCAGCGTGCCCTGGAGCAGGGTGCGCCCGCTTTTGTCCTGCAGGTACGGAACGGGGATCAGCAGATCATCCGGGCCCACGGGGTAAAGGACCTGGATTCCAAGGAAGCCGCGGAGGCGACCGACAGGCTCTGGATCACGGGAGCCGGGACCCCCATGGTTGCCGTCCCGGTCCTGAAGCTGGTGGAGGAAGGCAGGGTGGCCCTGGACGCGCCAATCACGGGCTACCTTCCCGAGTTCGCCACGATCTTCCCGGCCTGGCAGGGCACCACTGTGCGGGAACTGCTGGGAAGCCGCACCGGCCTGCCCGATTACTTCCCCCGCCTGGCCACTTCCATGCCCGCAGAGCAACTGCAGACCACTGCGCTGAGCTACGAGCAAAGGCTCAGGATTGCGGCCGATACCGGGCTCCCGCGCCCACCGGCAGTGGACAGAGTCCTCTGGTCGGCTACCGACTGGGAGGTCCTGGCATGGATGCTTGAACGAATCCACGGCCGCCCCCTGGCTGAGGTCCTGGATACCGACGTCTTTGGGCCCGCCGGAATGACCAACACCATGGTTGCCTCGCCGGGCCAACCTTCCGAACCCATGCTTCACGGCTACGCCCTGTCTGCCGGTACGAGGCTGGACTTCACCAGGGTGGACATCTTTGCAGGCTCGGGCGACGCCGGCATCATCTCCACTGTTGAAGACGTGAGCACGTTTTTCAAAGCCCTGGCGTCCGGCCTGCTCCTGGGGGACGAAATGAAAAACGAAATGCTCAAGGGCAGCCAATACCAACTGGGCGGCCTCCAGACCAAGGACGGCATCTGTCCCGGCAGGCAACACGTACTCTTCGCCGGGGGTGGCGGGCCGTATTCCATCGTCTCCGTCTCGTCCCTGGACGGCCGGCAGCAGGCAGCGGCAGCCATGGCCCTGCCACCCATGGACCTGGACACCGGCGAAGTCCCTCTCCTCGTCGCACAGATCGAAGACGTTGTCGGGTCCACCGCCGGGGCCATGTGCTCCTAGACCATAGTCGGCCGCCTGACAGGGAACTGGTAAGCTCCACGACTGGAAAGCCCTAGAGAATTGCGGTAGCTGTGGACATATTGGGCGGAGTAAGCCTCGACTGGCTCAAGTACCTTACGTGGATTGCTGCCATCGCGGCCGGGCTGCTGACGGTCTTCCTGAGCCCCCGCCGGCCCGATCTTGCTGCACTGCGTGCCGTAGTCGTCTTTATGGTTGCCAGCGCAGGGGCAGGCATCTACATTCTGAATCATGTGGGCGACTCCCGCTGGGATTCCAAAGCGGAGGACCGCTTCAATGCTCCTCCACTGACCGAGACCCCCATGGTGGGTCAGTTTATGGAGCCCTTGGACTCCTTCCTTGGCGGAATGGTTGGAACTGTAAACCAGGTGGTGGACTTCCAGGCTGCCTTTCCCGTGGCCATGGAGTTCTTCGTGGCAGCAGGTTGGGCATTTGCCCTTTCCCTGCCGTTGGGCCTGCTCTCGCTGGTAGGCGCGTATCTGGAAGCAAAACGGCGGAAACGGGAGTTCCGTAGATATAAGATCCGGGTTGACGATCTCGCAGCCGAGCTCGAGGACATTAAGCGCCACCTCGACTACCAGCGGGCAGAACGCGCCGAATTCGGCTAGCGTCCGCTTCACCACGGCGCTGGGTTGATGTCACTTTCCTGTGCCCGCGGCGCTGAATCCGGTGGCAGATCAACTGTGTAGCGCCCGCCATGCTGCACCTCCTGGACTACCTGCGCCAGTGTCAGTTCGCTGCCCGCCGCCCAAGCAAGTCCAAACCGGATAGGCCCGGATTCGGAACGTGCTTTGTCGATCATCGCGTCGATCCGCCGGCGTTCCGCCGCGGCGAGCGGAATGCCCCGGTCGATGCGGTAGGCGGAAGCGGCGCCCAACACACGAATGGCGTGCTCGACGCGGTGCTGGGCTGTGTAGACGCCGGCCAAGGACTCGAGGAGAGCCACGAGATAGCCTGGGGTCCCAAACTCCAGCGCAGTACCGATTGCCTCGTAGAGTGACTGCTCGGCGGCATCGTAATCGCCCGCTTGCTCCAAGGCGTCTGCGAAGTTGACCAAGGTGTTCCCGAGGAGCGCCCTGTCGCCGAGCGGCCTGGCGTGTTCGACGGATTCACGGGACAAATCAAGCGCCCGGGCGTTATCGCCGGCGTAGAACGCCAGCAGCCCCAGGATAATCAACACGGCAACACGGGTGCGCGGGCTGGCGTGGGGCAGCGATAACGCTTCTGTAGCCAGCTTTTGGGCGGTCACCGGGTCGTCCTGCTGGGCGGCCTGCGTCGCCAGGCACATGGTGGTCCAGGCCATGCCCGCACCGTTCCCGGCTGACTCGAAAGCCTGGAGCGCCCGGCGGTGGAAGTGGGCCGCCTGGTCATACCGGCCAACCGTCCAGCACAAGGTCGCTGCTCCGCTCAACGCCGGTGCCCAAACCGAAGCGGAAGCGGAAGGTTCCGAAATGTCCTCCATGAGCGCCACGGCAATCCGGTGCTGCTCGGCCACGTCCCCGGTGAGCTCCCAGTAGTGCCAGAGGCTCCCGACAAGACGAAGAGCCACCTCTGCAGAGCCGCCGGGCCCGGTGGCCCACAGCAGCGCAGCCCTCAGGTCCGGGGCGTCGGAGTGCAGCAGCCGGAAGGCCTCCACCTGGCCAGACCCCCACAGCTGCGGGGCACCCTGCTCAGCAACGCCGAGAAAGTACTCTGCGTGCCGACGCCGGACCACGGCCGGGTTATCCAGCAGATAGAGCCGTTCACGGGCAAACTCGCGGATTGAATGCAGCATCGCAACACGGCTTTGTCCCGAATGATCCGTGTAGCGCCGCAGCAGGCTGTGGCGCGCGAGTGCGGCCAGGAAGTCCTCGGCGGGCAGGTCCTGGGGCGGCGGCTCCTGGCACACTGGGCCGGCGTCTCCCCCAGCGCCGCTGATAGCACCCACGGCCGAAGCGGTCGGATCGCCCGCGAAGACGCCAAGCCGGTCAAAGAGCAGACGCTCGCCGGGGCCCAGCATGTCGTAACTCCACGCGATCGTCGCAGTTAGGGTTCGTTGCCGGTCCGGGAGGTCACGGAACGCTGCGGGCAAGGCTGTCAGGCTGAGCTCCAAGTCTTCCAAGAGCGCGGCCTCACTGCGATGCCGCAATTGGGCGGCCGCCAGTTCGATGGCCAGCGGAAGGCCGTCCAAGCGGTGACACAAGCGGGACAGCACGCCGGCGTTGCCACTGTTGACATCGAAATGCGGGCGGACTGCCCGTCCTCGGGTGAGAAGCAGGTTTACCGCCGGCACCTCCCGCAGTTGGCTCGGCGGCAGGGGCTGGTCGAGCGGCGGCAAGGCTAGCGGCGCGAGTTCGTATTCATACTCGGCACGAAGCCCAAGGCATCGCCGGCTTGTGGTCAGGATCCTCAGTTCGGGGGCGGCCGTGAGCATATCCAGGACCACCGGCCACGCCTCCTCCAGGTGCTCGAAGTTGTCCAGGACCAACAGGAGCCTGCGCGTGCGCAGAAAGTGGGACGCGCTCTTGAGGGGATCTTCGCCAGCCTGGTCCGCCAGGCCCAGAGTCTCGGCGATGGCGCCGGCAACCTGCTGCGGTTGAGTGAGCGGGGCCAGATTAACCCAGCCCACGCCGTCGGCCATCCGCTGGCCGAGCTGAGCGGCCGCCGCCATCGCCAGCCGGGTCTTCCCGGTCCCGCCCGGGCCGGTGACGGTCACCAGCCTGCAGCCCTCCGAGCGGTAGAGGGAGCATACGTCCCCCAGTTCCGCATCCCGGCCAACCAGCGGGGTGAGCTCGGCCGGCAGGTTGTTCAGCCGCTGCCGGATCCTGCGGTGCCGGTCAGCGGGCGGAGCGGCAAGGCAAGGATCCTGCCGCAGCACCAGCGTTTCCAACTCCCGCAAGCGGGTCCCGGGATCAATCCCCAGTTCTGCGGCGAAGATGCTCCGCGCTTGGCGGCACGCCGCGAGGGCACCCGCCTGCCGGTCGGCGCGGTACTCAGCGAGGACCAGCGCGGCCCACAACCGTTCCCGGAACGGATGCTGCTGTACCAGCCGCTGCAGCTCCCCCACCAGGGTGCCGTGCCTGCCCAGGGCAAGCTCGACGTCGATGAGGTCCTGGTGCGCGTCCAGCCGGGCTTCTTCCAGTTCGTCCAGGTCCGGCCCCAGAAGCTCGATATCGGCAAGGTCCGGGAAGGCCGGTCCTGTGAAGAGCTCAATGGCTTGGCGCAGGTGGTCCTCGCCTCCGGCCAGGTCCCCCGCCGCCACCGCCGACTCCCCGGCGGTGACGTGTTCACGAAACTGCAGCAGGTCGAGTTCGTCCTCGGCAACTGTCAGCTGGTAGCCACCCGGCCGGCTGGCGAGGCGCCGGGAAGCAGCGCCCTTAAGCCGGTCAGGTTCAAGCAGGCGCCTGAGGTTTGCAACGTAGACCTGGAGTTGCGGCCCCGGCTGCGCAGGCGGGCGGCCGTCCCAGACTGCCTCGGCCAGAAAGTCGGCGGCGACCACCGAGTTGGCCCGGAGCGCCAGAGTTTCGAGGACGATCCGCGGCTTCCCGCTGCTCACGGCAACGGGCGTCCCATCCGCGATGACCTCCAACGGGCCCAAAGCCTTGATCCACAGTGCGCTCATCTCGAGCACCCCTCACCGACCGGTGAATTTCCGGACACATCAACCCCCATCATGCTCCCGACCAAGCGGAGGGTCCAGTGTTCCGCAGGCGATTAAGGACCGGTTAAGGCCCCGGGACCACTCTGGTTTCACCACCCGAAAACCTCCGAAAGGAAAGTCCCATGAAAAACAACAGCATTACCCGTGGTCTGGCACTGTCCGCTCTGGCAGCCGGCGCGCTCGTTGCACCCTCGCAGCCTGCGGTTGCAGACTTCTTCTATTTGCTGCCAGCGGGCACCGCGTGTGACTTCAACCTCGGGTACGCGGGCACCGGAGGGAATCTACAGATCAAGGACTTTAAGGACGCGGACGGAAACGTAGTCCGTCATCTGGAATCGGGGAAGGGCGTGCTCCTGACCTACACAAACTACGGGTCCAAGCCTAAGAAACCCGTAGCGGGTGAGTCCATCACCATCCGAACTGACGGTTCGGTGACAGAGACGGTGTACAACCCGGACGGTACCCGGACTGTCACCGCAACGGGGCATAACGGCCTCATTATGTTTCCTACGGACATTCCAGAGGGACCGACGACGACGCACTACATCGGAAAAATCGTTTTCACGATTGACAAGAATGACGTGTTCACTCTCGTAAGTACCACTGGACAGCAAGTCGACGTCTGCACAGAACTGGCCGGCTGACTCCCCTGGCAACTTCTATACGAGCGACAACAACTGCATAGGAACAACGAGGGGCGGGTGAACACCCGCCCCTTTGCTATGCCCCTTTGCTATGTCCCGGACAGTCCGCACAAAAAATGATCGATAACCCGTTGACAGTAAAGTGATCGATAACCATAATTGTGTTACCGATCACTTTCCAGTCGGAAGCCGGCACCGCATCAGCTAAGAATGCGCCGGCACCGCTTCACAAGCAACATCGTCGTTGAAACCGGAGGACCCCACGTCGCCGTGGACCGTCCTGCTCAGTGAGGAACCAACATGCGTCAATTCAACATCCCGGGGGAGAACTGTGCCGCGTCGCAGGCCAGCACTCCCTTGGCGGAGGCCACGCCGTGAGCGCCCTATCCGAGCTCAGCAAGCTCAAAGGCAAAGGCATGGGCTCGGAAGCCCGGGACACCAAAGCTGCCCTGGTCTTCCTGGCTCCCTGGCTGGTGGGACTCGTCGCCATAACTCTGGGCCCCATGCTGATCTCGCTCTACCTGTCCTTCACGGACTACAACCTGCTCCAGGAACCGGAGCTCGTCGGCTTCGAAAACTTCAGCCGGATGCTGGAGGACTCGCGGCTGCAGAACTCCCTGAAGGTGACCTTCATCTACGTTCTGGTGGGCGTCCCGCTCCAGCTGGCCGTGGCCCTGTTGATCGCCATGGTCCTGGACCGCGGCATCCGCGGCCTCCCGTTCTACCGGTCCGTGTTCTACCTGCCGTCCCTGCTCGGCGGCTCGGTGGCCGTGGCCATCCTCTGGAAGCAGATCTTCGGCACCACCGGCCTGGTGAACCAGTTCCTGGCACTGATGGGGATCGAGGGCCCGGGCTGGATTTCAGATCCCAGCACGGCACTGAGCACCATCATCCTGCTGCACATCTGGACCTTCGGCAGCCCCATGATCATCTTCCTCGCAGGTCTCCGCCAGATCCCGGTCATGTACTACGAGGCAGCCCAGGTGGACGGTGCCTCCAAAACGGCCCAGTTCTTCAGGATCACACTGCCGCTGCTCAGCCCCATCATCTTCTTCAACCTGGTGCTGCAGATCGTGGGCGCCTTCCAGTCCTTCACCCAGGCGTTCATCGTCTCGGGCGGCACCGGCGGCCCCTCGGATTCCACAATGTTCTTCACGCTCTACCTGTACCAGAAGGGCTTCGGCCAGTTCGACATGGGCTACGCCTCAGCCATGGCCTGGGTCCTGCTGCTCATCATCGGCGCCTTCACCGCCATCAACTTCTACGCCTCAAAGTTCTGGGTGTTCTATGACGACTGAAATCCAGCCCCTGTCCCCCGCTCCCGCCACGCCCCGCCCCGGCGGCGCGGCAGCGGGCCCGCCCAAGGCTTCCCCACGCCGGCCGAAGTCGCCGGCGGCGAAACGCCTCCGCGCTGCCGGGAAGCACCTGCTGCTGATCGTCTCGGCACTGGCCATGATCTACCCGCTGCTCTGGATGATCGCGTCCTCGCTGCGGCCCAACGAGCTGATCTTCCGGGAACCCGGCCTGCTGCTCTCCACGTTTGAGGTGGGCAACTACAGCGAGGGCTGGAACGCCCTGGCCAACCCGTTCTCCACCTACCTGCTGAACTCCGCAATGGTGGTGTTTGGCTGCATCCTCGGCAACCTGGTGTCCTGTTCGATGGCTGCCTACGCGTTTGCCCGCCTGAACTTCAAGGGCAAGAAGTGGCTGTTCGGGGCCATGCTGCTGACCATCATGCTGCCGTTCCACGTGGTGATCGTGCCGCAGTACATCCTGTTCTCCCAGATCGGCTGGGTGAACACGTTCTGGCCGATCATCCTCCCCAAGCTGCTCGCCACAGACGCGTTCTTCGTGTTCCTGATGGTCCAGTTCATCCGCGGCATCCCCAAGGACCTGGACGAAGCAGCCAGGATTGACGGAGCCGGCCACCCCCGCATCTTCCTCCAGGTCATCCTGCCGCTGATGGTCCCGGCGCTGGCAACCACCACCATCTTCACGTTCATCTGGACCTGGAACGATTTCTTCAGCCAGCTGATCTATCTCACGGATCCGAAGATGTTCACCGTCCCGGTGGCGCTGCGGGCGTTCGTCGATGCGACGGCGACCACCTCCTGGGGCTCGCTGTTCGCCATGTCCATCGTGTCCCTGCTCCCCGTCTTCATCGCTTTCCTCCTGGGCCAGAAATTCCTGGTCAAGGGCATCGCCACCACCGGTATCAAGTAACTCCCACCCCCACCTCCGGCGCCGACGTCGACGCCGCCCTTTGAAAGGACTCCCATGAACCACATTCCCACCCGCCGGACGTACCTGAAGCTTTCAGCCGCCGTCGCAGCCTCGGTCATCGCTTTGTCCGGCTGCGCGGCCGGAGGCACCCCCGCTGCCGAGGAGACCGGGCCGGTCACGATCCGGTTCACGTGGTGGGGCGGCGACGCACGGCAAAAGGCAACGCAGAAGGTCATCGATGCCTTCCAGGCCGAAAACCCCAACATCACGGTTAAAGGCGAATACAGCGACTGGACCGGATACTGGGACAAGCTCGCCACCCAGGTGGCAGCCAACGATGCACCTGACATTATTCAGATGGACGAGAAGTACGTGCGCGAATACGGCGACCGCGGCGCACTGCTGGACATGAAGAAGCTCACCGGCCTGGACACGTCCGGGATCGAACCGGACACCCTGAAGAGCGGCGAGGTGGACGGTGAGCTGGTGGGCCTGGTCACCGGCGTTGCCACCTTCTGCATTGCGGCGAACCCCAGCGTCCTCGCCAAGGCCGGCGTGGCCATGCCGGACGACACCAAGTGGAGCTGGGAGGACTACCGGAAGATCGGCCAGCAGGTCAGCGCCAGCGGCGCAGGCACCGGCGTCGGCGTCCAGTACGGCGATCAGGACCTCTACATCTGGGCCCGCCAGAACGGCGACCGGCTGTACGACGATTCCGGCAAGGTGGTCATCAAGCCCGAGACCCTGGTCTCGTTCTGGAAGCACACCCTGGAGCTCTCCAAGTCCGGCGCCGGCCCCAAGCCTTCGGCAATCATCGAGAACGCCTCCGCATCCCTGAACCAGACCGCGATCGCCAAGAACGAGATGGGCTTTGCCGGTGTCTTCAGCACCCAGCTCACTGCCTACTCGGGTGCCGCCGGCCAGGAGCTCAAACTGCTGCGCCTGCCCGGCGAATCAACGTCCAAGGAAGCGGGCGCGTACTACAAGCCGTCCATGTTCTGGTCCGTCTCATCACGCACCAAGAACCAGAAGGCCGCCGAGAAGTTCCTGAACTACCTGACCAACAGCCAGACAGCGGCGGACATCATGCTTACCGAGCGTGGCATCCCGGCCAATACCAAGATGCGTGAAGCCATTGCGCCCAAGCTCAACGCCACGGACAAGGCCGCCATCGCCTTCACCGACGCCATCGCCGATGAGGTCCGCCCCGCCCCGCCCATCACGCCTTCCGGCGGAAGCACCATCACGGACATCCTTAGCCGCTACACCTCGGACATCCTGTTCGAGCGCAACACCCCGGAAAAGTCCGCCCAGCCCTTCATCGACGAACTCTCCTCCTCACTCCGGAAGTAACCATGACTGACAACCAAGGCACCACAAGAATCCGCGTCGCCTTCATCGGCACCGGCGGCATCGCCAACGCCCACGCGGAAGCCCTGCAGCAGCAGCCGGGCGTGGAGCTGGCCGTGGCCATCGACATCGACGCATCACGCTCGGAGGCTTTCGCGGCCAAGTGGGGCATCACCGGCACCGCGGCCAGCCTGAAAGAAGCGGCCGACGGCGGCGGGCTGGATCTGGTGGCGATCTGCACCCCGCCGTCGAGCCACTTTCCCCTGGCGCTGGAGGCCCTCGCGCTCGGCCTGCACGCCGTCATCGAAAAGCCGCCGGCACTGTCCTTGAGCCAGATGCGCGAACTGGAAGCGGCCGAAGCCGCGTCCACCGGGTCCCTGAGCTGCATTTTCCAGCACCGGTTCGGCTCCGGCGCCCAGCGGCTGCTGGCCCTGCAGCGCTCCGGCGCCCTGGGCCGGCAGCTCGTGGGAACCTGCAATACGCTCTGGTTCCGGGACCAGCCGTACTTCGATGTGCCGTGGCGCGGGCTCTGGGATGTGGAAGGCGGCGGCCCCACCATGGGCCACGGCATCCACCAGTTCGATCTGCTCCTCCACCTGTGGGGTCCCTGGTCCGAGGTCACGGCCTTCGCCGGCAAGCTCGCCCGGAAGACCGACACCGAGGATGCCTCCGCCGCGGTGGTCCGGTTCGAATCCGGCGCGATCGCCACGATCATCAACTCCGTGATTTCGCCGCGCGAGACCTCGTACCTGAGGCTGGACTACGAAAACGCGACAGTGGAACTTGACCATCTCTACGGCTACGCCGACCACAACTGGACGGTGACTCCGGCACCGGGCCAGGACGCCGTCGTCGGACTCTGGGCCCAGGGTGAGGACACGGAAAGCGGGCACCCGGCGCAGTACGCCGCCATTGTCCAGAGCCTGCAGGGCGGCGCGCCGGCTCCCGTCTCCATCACGGACGCCTATGCCACCATGGAACTGGCCGCCGCCATCTACGCATCCAGCGTCAGCGGAACCACCGTTGCCCGAGGCCAGATTGACGAGGCCAGCCCGTTCTTCACCCGTATGGACGGCCATCTGGAACCCTGGAAACAAGAGGAAGCACTCAGCGCATGAACACCGCAACCGCCCTGTCCTGGCGCGATGACAACCAGTCCCTCACCGTTTCGCTCGGGGACCTGGAGATCGCCACCTACACCTACGATGCCACCGACGAACAACGCGAATCACCGCGCCCGTTCTTCCACCCGCTCCGCACCACCGCCGGCGAAACCGTCAGCGTCTACCGCCCCTGGGACCACGTCTGGCACAAGGGCATCGCGTGGTCGCTGCCGCACTTCGGTGAGGACAACTTCTGGGGCGGCCCCAGCTACCGCCGCGGCGAGGACTACAAGTGGCTGCCCAACAACGGCGCCCAACGGCACGAGCGGGTGATCGGTTCAGGGCTCGACGGCGGCGCGTTCAGTTTCAGCCACGCGCTGAGCTGGTGGACCCAGGCCGGGAAGCACGTGGTGGATGAGACCCGCACCATCCGGATCAGCCCGGGCGCGGACGGCAACTCCTGGACGCTGTTCTTCGAAACGGAGATGACCAACGTCTCCGGGGCCGATATCCAGATCGGCTCCCCCACCACCGAAGGCCGGGAGAACGCCGGCTACGGCGGCCTGTTCTGGCGCGGACCCCGCGAATTTGCCGGCGGCAGGATCGCCGGCCCCGGCGGAGCAACAGGCGAGGCGCTGCGCGGCACCCGCGGACAATGGCTCGCGTTCGTGGGCCAGCACGATGACAGCTGCCGCTTCTCCACCGTGCTGATCGCCGATGACACCGCCAACGCCCAGCACCCGCCCGAATGGTTCGCCCGGTCCGAGCCGTTCGCCTGCTTCGGGCCCGCACCGTTCTTCAGCACGGAAGTCACCTTCGCGGCCGGCACCACCATGAAGAACCGGTACGCCGTAGTGATTGCCGACGGCGACTCCGACGCCGGGCGGCTGGAGAACCTGGCGGCCGCCGCCGGGGACGCCCTGCGCCAGCAGCCGGTGGAGGCCACCGCATGACCGTCACCGGGCAGGTTGCAGCGTTTCCGGGTGCGGTGGCGCTGACCCGGCTCGGCGTCTACGACTGGGAAGCGGCCGACGGCGTCTGCGGCGGCTCCCCGCACCTGCACACCGCCTCCACCGAGGCCTACCTGGTGCTGGGCGGTACCGGACGGGTGGAAACCATCACCGCCTCCGGCTACGAATCCCACGGGCTGGCCCCCAACGATCTGCTGTGGTTCAGCCCGGGAACCATCCACCGGATCATCAACACCGGCAACCTGGATATCCTGGCCATCATGCAGAACGGCGGGCTCCCGGAAGCCGGCGACGCCGTCCTCACCTTCGAGCCAGACATCGTGGCCGACCCGGAGCGGTATGCCCGGACTGCAGCGCTCGACGGCGGCCCGCGCCCGACGTCGGACTCGCTGGGTGACGCTGCACTCACCCGGCGTGACGCGGCCCTGGCCGGCTACCACCGGCTCAAGGAGGCAGCGCAGGCAGGCGACCTCGCCGCCGTCGAACGCTTCCACCGCGACGCCGTCCGGCTGGTCCAGCACCGGGTCCCGGGCTGGCAGGAACTCTGGCGCGGGAGGATCGCGCCCGAAGCCGCGCGGACCGAACAGTGGCTGGCGGACCTGGCCGAAGGCAAACACAGCCATTTCAAGGACGCGGGCGTGTCCCGCACAGCACCGGCCCATCCGGAACGGCTCTTCGGCATGTGCGGCATGCTGCAGAAATGGGACTCAGCCGGCCCCGCCTGAGCCACGGGCGCCCGCGCGGGCTGCGGTGGGGCGGGAGGGATTAGGCTGGAGCCGGATCCCTCCCGCGGACAACCGCTGGAAGAACATCTGAAGGGACGCCGCCATGGTGCAGTCAACAGTAGGCCCGGGCCGGTCGAAGGCCCCCACCATCTACGATGTGGCGGAGCTGGCCGGCGTATCGCACCAGACCGTGTCCCGCTACCTCAAGGACAAAGCCAAGCTCAAACCCGCAACGCTGGACCGCGTGGAAAAGGCCTTGGCTGAACTCAACTACACCCCGAACCTCGCCGCGAGATCCCTGCGGTCCCGCGAGCTGTACCGCCTTGTGGTGATTGTGCCGGAAGCATCCCTGTACTTCCCCCTGCGTATGCTCAACGGTGCCGCGGAGGTGGCGCATGCGGCCGGCTTCCGCATTGATGTGGTGGCGATGGAGGGCACTGCCCAGGCCCGGGCCAGCCGGCTGCAGGGTCTGCTCGCCGGTGATGACGTTGCCGGCATCCTGTCCTTCGTTCCCCGGCCCGCCAAGCTCGGATCCTCCCCTGAGGAGGGGCCCAAAGTTCCCATGGTGGTGGCCGGTGAGTATGACAACCGGATGCGTGCCCGCGGCAGCCTGGCGGACGGCACCTCAGCGGCCAAAATCGTGGAACACCTGGCGTCCCTCGGCCACCGCAATTTCTTCCACGTGGCCGGCCCCTCCGCCTGGCCCTCCGCCCGGAACCGCCTCGCCGTCTACGAGGAAACCATCGCGCAGCTGGGCCTGACCTCACTGGGCGTTGCCGCGGGGGACTGGTCCCCCGCGGCAGGTTACGCCGCCGGCCAGGAGATCGCCGCCCTCCCGGAGGTCACGGCCGTGGTGGCCGCCAACGACACCATGGCCATGGGGGTGATCCGGGCGCTGCACGAGCACGGCATCACCGTGCCGGACCAAATCAGCGTGTTCGGCTGGGACGACATGGCCGAAGCAAAGTACTTCATCCCCTCGATTTCATCGGTCAACATGGACGTGGAGGCGCTGGGCGCCCGGAGCATGGGTGAACTGATCGCCCGGATCCGCGGCGGGCAGCCCACCGACGACGGCCTGACGCTTGCCCCGATGGAACTCGTCTTCCGGGAATCCACCGGCCAGGTCAGGGAAAGCCCCTAGTTTCGGCTCGGGCGCTCTGGCGGCAGCACTTCGTGTTCAACCGTTCCGGCGGCAACGCCCGACGGCGGCGGCGCTGGCTTCCAGCCCGCCGGCCAGCAGTCCCGCCACCACCCCGGCCGCATCGGCGTCCGAGCGGTTCTGGCTGTTCTTCTCCTTGGCTTCGATCCGGGTGATGACGAGTTCGATGCCCACGATGGCGCGCAGCTGACCGGCGATGAAGCGTTCCGGCGCATCGTCCACGGTCCAGGGCTGCTCCCGGCCCGCCTCGTGCAGTCCGGTCAGCTGCCGGACGTGGCGGGCCAGCCAGCCGGCGTCGTCATGGATCACGAGCCTGCCGTAGACGTGCGCCGTGGAGTAGTTCCACGTTGGCACCACACGGCCGTGCTCGGCTTTGGACTCATACCAGGACGGCGAGATGTAGGCGTCCGGACCCTGCACAATGACCATCGCATCGCCAATCGGAGCGCTGGACCACTGCGGGTTGTTCCGCGCCACGTGGGCGTGCAGCGCACCGTGCTCCCCCGCGGCAGGCTCGTAAACGAAGGGCAGCAGCGTGGCCATCAGGCCGTCCTCAGTCATGGTGACCAGGTTGGCCGCGGCAGGGCGGCTGAGGAGCTCTTGGACGGCGGCGGGCCCGGCAGCGAAGTGGGACGGAATATACATGGCAGGGTCCTGTCAGCGGGTGGGGATTGGTTCAGGGAGGATGCCGGCCGCTGGCTTGCGCGGGCGGAAAAGCCGCACTCTTACCGCGGCGCCGGCACAGGCTATGACCGCCAGGCCGCCGATGGCAGTGCTCCAGGTCAGGGCCTCGCCCAGGAGCAGTGCGGCCCAGCAGATGCTCAGGACCGGCTGGATGAGCTGGATCTGGCTGACCTGGGCCATGGGGCCGATGGCGAGGCCGCGGTACCAGGCAAAGAACCCCAGGAACATGCTCACCACACCAAGGTAGGCGAAGGCGCCCCATTGCAACGGTGAGGCCTGCGGCGGCTGCTCGGCAATGGCCATCGCTGCCAGGAACACCATCAGCGGCGAGGCCAGGACCAGCGCCCAGGACACCGTCTGCCACGCCCCAAGCTCCCGCGCCAGCAGCCCGCCTTCGGCGTAGCCGATGGCAGCGGCAACCACTGCGGCCAGGAGCAGCAGGTCCGCCCACTGCAGCCGGCCGATGCCGCCCGCCTGCACAAAGGCGAAGGTGATGGCAGCCAGCGAACCGAGGACCAGGACCGCCCAGAACGCTGCGGGCGGACGCTCACCGGTGCGGAGCACCACTGCCGTGGCGGTGGCCGCGGGCAGCAGGGCGATGACCACGGCGCCGTGGCCGGCTTCCACCGATGTGAGGGCGAAGGAGGTCAGCAGCGGAAAGCCGACGACGACGCCCCCGGCCACCAGCGCCAGCCGCGCCCAGATCCGGGGTGAAGGTAGCCGTTGCCGGGTCAGTGCCAGCGCCGTGGCGGCGAGCACTGCGGCCACCACTGCCCGGCCGGAGCCGATGAACAGCGGCGACAAGGCGGAAACCGCCAGCCGGGTGAACGGCACGGTGAAGGAAAATGCGGCCACGCCCAGCAGTGCCCACCAGATCCCGGTGGCGGTCCGGGGCAGTATCACTGGGCTCACTAAGAGAGTAGCGCTACTATCAGCTTTCATGAACAACGATAGCAGTTCGCGGATCGTTCTGGCACTGCAGCAATGGATGAATGCGGCAGCCCCCGGCTCCCGGTTACCGTCCACCCGGTCGCTGGTCGCGGAGTACCAGGCCAGCCCGGTGACCGTGCAGAAAGCGCTTCAGACCCTGACGGCGCAGGGCCTGATCGAGAGCAGGCCCGGCGTCGGGACGTTCATGCGCGCTGTCCGGACGGCGCGCCCTTCGGACTACGGCTGGCAGACTGCCGCGCTCCGTTCGCCGCAGTCGATGCTGCCCCCGGCATCGAACACCATGCGCGATGTGCCGAACAACGCCATCTCGTTCCATTCGGGATATCCGGACCGGGAGCTCTTGCCGGAGCGGCTGGTCCGGGCTGCCCTGACGCGTGCCGCTCGTGGGGACGCCGCCCTGTCGCGGCCCCCTGCGGCCGGGCTCCCGGAGCTGCAGTCGTGGTTCGCCCAAGAGCTGGGCACCTCCACGCCGGCCGGGATCACTCCGCCCACGCCGAGCGATGTCATTGTGCTGCCGGGCAGCCAGAGCGGGCTCAGCTCGATCTTCAGAGCACTGGTGGGCGCCGGGCAGCCTCTGCTGATGGAGTCACCCACCTACTGGGGTGCCATCCTGGCGGCAGCCCAGACGGGGGTTCGGGTAGTTCCCGTGCCCAGCGGCCCGGAGGGTCCCGATCCGGCCGAGCTGGCCCGCGCCTTTGAGGAGACGGGGGCGCGCGTCTTCTATGCCCAGCCCAATTACGCCAACCCCAGCGGCGCGCAGTGGGCTCCGGGACGGGGAGAGGAGGTCCTCGAGCTGCTGCGCCGGCATGGGGCTTTTATGGTGGAGGACGATTGGGCGCACGATTTCGGTATCTCCACCAGTCCTGTGCCTGTTGCCTCGCGGGACGACTCCGGCCATGTGGTCTACATCCGGTCGCTGACGAAGAGCGTTTCCCCGGCCATCCGCATCGCCGCCGTCATCGCCCGGGGCCCGGCCCGTGAGCGGATCCTTGCCCAGCGCGCCGCCGAGTCCATGTACGTCAGCGGCCTCCTGCAGGCGGCAGCGTTGGATGTGGTGACCCAGCCTGGCTGGCAGACGCACCTGCGCAGCCTCCGCCAGCAGCTCCTGTCCCGCCGGGACCTCCTTGCTGCCAGCCTGCGCCAGCATGTTCCGCAGGCCCACCTTGAAGGCCTGCCCCACGGCGGGCTGAACCTGTGGCTGCGCCTGCCGGACGGGACCGATGCCGCCAAGCTGGCCCGGCGCTGCGAGGATGCTGGGGTCATCATCGCCGCCGGGACGGAGTGGTTCCCGGCCGAACCAGCCGGGCCGTATGTCAGGCTGAACTATTCCGGCCCGAATCCGGGCGCATTTCCTGAGGGCGCACGGATCATCGGGGAGGCGCTGGCAACCGACGCCGCCTAGGGTCCTCGACGCCGGCGCCTAATGCACCGAGCGGTCAGGCGGTTGCCTTGACCAGCTCTTCGCTGGCGTCCCAGAGCCCGCGGGCCAGTTCGGCGTCGTAGGCCTGCGCGTTGGCCTTGGCCAGGGCGCGCTTGTAGTAGTAGGCGCCGGAGATCCAGTCGGTGCCCGCGGTGCCGTTGATCAGCCACAGCAGGGTGTCGGCGCCCTGGTCCGGGGTGAGCATGAAGCGGTTCAGCAGGGTCTTGTAGGCGTGCCGCCACGGGCTGGTGGACTCTGCCGCGAAGTTGGTGCGCACCACGCCCGGGTGGAACGCCGCCGGCGTGATTCCCTGTTCGCCGAAGCGGCGGTGCAGTTCGGATGTGAACAGGATGTTGGCGAGTTTTGCCGTGCCGTAGGCGCGGTTGGTGGAGTACGTGTGTTCGGCGTTGAGGTCGAAGAGGTCCAGTTTGCCGAAGCTGTTGGCGCCGCTGGAGGTGTTGATGACCTTGGCATTGCTGGCCGTCAGGGTGTCCATCAGCAGCGTGGTGAGCAGGAACGGCGCCAGGTGGTTGATCTGGAAGGTGGATTCGTTGCCGTCCACGGTGCGCAGGTGCTTGCCCATGATGCCGCCGGCGTTGTTTGCCAGCACATCGATGCGCGGGTAGTTGTCCTTGAGCTGCGCGGCAAGGGTGCGGACCTGGGCCAGATCAGCGAAATCGCAGACAAAGTAGTCGGCGTCTAGTTCCTTGGCGAGGGCGCGCGTCTTCTCCGCGGAACGCCCGACGACGACCACCCGCTCCCCTGCCTTTGCCAGCGTCCGGGCGGCTGCCGCGCCGATGCCGTCGCTGGCGCCGGTGATCACAATGGTGCGAGGGGTCAAGGGGTGTCCTTTGATTGGTTCGTTCCCGAAAAGGGTGCCGTTGGGACAACGACGGCGGGGCGGCCGGTGTTCCCACCGGCCGCCCCGCGCAGCAATTCTGTCAGCCGTTGGCTCAGGTCAGAGCGCTAACCGGCTAGCCCGGCGAGGAAGAAGAGCACGGCCGCGATGGCGAAGCCCATCACACCGATGAGGGTCTCCATGACGGTCCAGGTCTTCAGGGTGGTCTTGACGTCCATGCCGAAGAAGCGGCCCACCAGCCAGAAGCCGGAGTCATTGACGTGGGAGACCACCACGGAGCCGGCGGCCACGGCGATGACCAGCGCTGCAACCTGCATGCCGGTCAGTCCGGCAATGGCCACGGCCGGGGCGATCAGGCCGGCGGTGGTGGTCAGGGCCACGGTGGCCGAGCCCTGGGCGATGCGCAGGATGGCGGAGATCAGGAAGCCGGCCAGGATGAGCGGGATGCCCAGGTCGCCCAGGACATCGGCCAGTGCGGCGCCGATGCCGGAGGCACGGAGCACGCCGCCGAACATACCGCCGGCGCCGGTGATGAGGATGACCGAGCAGACCGGGCCCAGGGAGGATTCGAGCAGCTTCTCGATGGCGCCGGCGTCCTTGCCGCGGCGGTTGCCCAGGACGAACACGGCCACGAGGACGGCGATCAGCAGGGCCACCGGGGTTTCACCGATGGTGCGGAGGATCTGGAACCACTGTTCGTTTTTGACGTCCTCGGACAGGACGCCGGAGGAGGCCAGGGTGTTCAGGCCGGTGTTGAGGAAGATCAGGACCAGCGGCAGGAGGAGCAGGCCAATGATGGTGCGGAAACGCGGCGGGTGGGACTCGGCCTCGGCGCTGGCGTGGCCCAGGATTTCCGGTACGGGCAGGACCAGCTTCTTGCCGGTCCACAGGCCGAAGAGGTAAGCGGTGACGTACCAGGTGGGGATGGCGGTGATGAGGCCGGCGATCATGACCAGGCCGATGTTGGCGTCGAAGAAGGCAGCGGCGGAGACCGGACCCGGGTGCGGCGGCAGGAAGATGTGCATGACGGAGAACGCGCCGGCAGCCGGGAGGCCGTAGCGCAGTACTCCCCCGCCGAGGCGGTGGGCCACGGCGAAGACCACGGGCAGCATGACCACCAGTCCGGCGTCGAAGAAGATCGGGAAGCCGAAGATCAGGGAGGCCAGGCCGAGGGCGAACGGGGCACGCTTCTCGCCGAACACGCCGATCAGGTAGTCGGCCAGGACTTTGGCGCCGCCGGACGTTTCAACGATCCGGCCGAGCATGGCACCCAGGCCCACCAGGAGCGCCACGGTGCCCAGGGTGGTGCCGAACCCGTTGATTAGGACCGGCACCACCTGGTTGGCGGGGATGCCCGTGGCGAAGGCGGTGGCGAGGCTGATCAGGATCAGGGCAACCAGCGCGTGCATTTTCAGCTGGATGATCAGGAACAGCAGCACTACTATCGATGCCGCGGCGATGAGAAGCAGGGGGCCTGCTCCCAGCGTTTGGGTCCATCCTTCGATGACCATGGTTCTCCTTTGAAACTGGAACTTGTTGGGGGGTGTGAAAGGTTAGGACGCGTGCACGGCGGGGAGCCTCAGCGCGGCGATGATGCCCGCAACAAGCTCCGCCGGGGACTTGGAAATGTCCAGCCGGAGGCTTCCGGTGGCCAGTTCGTCGTCGCTGAGGGGTTCAAGGGCGGCGAACTGGCTGGGCAGGAGCGTGGGCGGCATGAAGTGGCCTTCGCGGCCCTGCATCCGCTCGCTGATCAGGCCCGCTTCGCCGTCCAGGTGCAGGAACAGCACACGGCCTTCCGCCCCGGCGAGCAGGCTGCGGTAGCTCTGCTTGAGGGCGGAGCAGGTCAGCACAGTGCTGCCGCCGGCGCGGGCTTTGGTGCTCATCCAGCCCTGGATCTGCTGCAGCCAGGGCCAGCGGTCCTCGTCCTGCAGGGGAATGCCCTGGGTCATCTTCCCGATGTTGGACTGCGGGTGGAACTCGTCCGCTTCGGCGCAGGCCCAGCCAAGCTGCTGGGACAGGGCGGCAGCAATGGTGGACTTGCCGGAACCGGCAACGCCCATCACCACCAGGTGCGTGGCTGGGTTGTGCATGTTGTACCTCCGAAGAAGACGCCGTTGGCTTAGTGAAAGAAAGCTCGCAGCGCACCGTGTGGAAAGTGCGCCGGGAGATAAGGTATCACCATTTGTGAGCAAAGATACTATCTTTGCGTGTCACAAGTCATACCTTTGGCGTTTCCTTCGGTATTCTGGAAGGGCGCGCAGCGCAGAGGAAGGCAGGAAAGATGTCGACGGCGACACTTCAGGACGCGGACAACACGCACGACGGCGGGGCCTCCCCCGCCATGCACGAGCGCATTCTCGAGGCGGTTGGCCTGGCCATCGCTTCGGGCAGCCTCCCGCCGGGAAGCCGGCTCACCCTTGAGGACCTCCAGCAGGACTACGGAATCTCCCGCACCGTGGCCCGGGACACCATGAAGGTCCTGGAATCCATGAACCTGGTCTACTCCCGCCGCCGGGTGGGCATCGTGGTGCAGGAGCGCGCGCTCTGGAACGTGTTCGACCCCAAGCTGGTGCGGTGGCGCCTCGCCGGTGACCGGCGCGAGATCCAGTACAGCAGCCTCACAGAGCTGCGCATCGCCGTCGAACCCATTGCAGCGGCCGGGGCTGCCCGCCGGGCCAGCGCTGCCGAACGCGCCAGGCTGGTTTCCCTCGCCGCCGATCTGCGGCGGCTGGGCGAGGCCGGCGAGCTGGAGGCGTTCCTGGCGGCCGATATCGAGTTCCACCGCCTGCTGCTGTCCAGCTGCGGCAATGAGATGTTCATGTCGCTGGACGGCATGGTGGCCGAGGTGCTGACCAGCCGGACCCGGCAGGGGCTGATGCCGTTCAAGCCGCGGAACGAAGCCTTGCAGGCCCACGAGGACGTGGCTGCGGCTGTGGCAAACGGGGACGCCGTCAGCGCCGAGGCCGCCATGCAGCACATCCTGAACGAGGTCCGGAACGCCATGGGACTGCACTGACGGCAGCTGGGCTTGCCCAACCCCTTTCCGGGCGCGCCGCATCCGAGTAGCCTGCAAAGTAAGGGCTCAAGAAACGCGGCCCACTTGCTCTGCAGAGGGATCTGTGAGGTAAAAAATGGCCATCACCGGACAGACATCTGAAGGCCTCGCCGACACCGCCGCGCCGGCGGTGGTACCGCGGCGCAAAGGCAGCATGGTGGTCAAGTGGATCACCACCACGGACCACAAGACCATCGGCTACATGTACCTGATCACATCGTTTGTGTTCTTCCTGCTTGCCGGCGTCATGGCACTGCTGATCCGTGCGGAGCTGTTCCAGCCGGGCATGCAGATCCTGCAGACCAAGGAGCAGTACAACCAGCTGTTCACCATGCACGGCATCGCCATGCTGCTGATGTTCGCAACACCGCTGTTTGCCGGGTTCGCGAACTTCGTCATGCCGCTGCAGATCGGCGCGCCGGACGTGGCCTTCCCCCGCCTGAATGCGCTGGCTTTCTGGTTCTTCCTCTTCGGTTCCACCATCGCCATGTCCGGCTTCATCACCCCGCAGGGTGCTGCATCCTTCGGCTGGTTCGCCTACACACCGCTCTCCAACACACTGTTCAGCCCCGGCCTCGGCGGTGACCTGTGGGTATTCGGCCTGATCCTCTCCGGTTTCGGCACCATCCTCGGTGCCGTCAACTTCATCACCACCATCATCTGCATGCGCGCCCCGGGTATGACCATGTGGCGGATGCCGATCTTCACCTGGAACACCCTGGTCACCTCCATCCTGGTGATCATGGCCTTCCCGCCGCTGGCCGCAGCGCTGTTCGCCCTGGGCGCGGACCGCAGGTTCGGTGCCCACATCTACGATCCGGAAAACGGCGGGCCCGTCCTGTACCAGCACCTGTTCTGGTTCTTCGGCCACCCCGAGGTGTACATCATCGCGCTGCCGTTCTTCGGCATCGTCTCGGAGATCTTCCCGGTCTTCAGCCGCAAACCGATCTTCGGCTACAAGGGCCTGATCTACGCGACCATCGCCATCGCCGCCCTGTCCATGACGGTATGGGCCCACCACATGTACGTGACCGGCTCGGTCCTGCTGCCGTTCTTCGCGTTCATGACCATGCTGATTGCCGTACCCACCGGCGTGAAGTTCTTCAACTGGATCGGCACCATGTGGCGCGGTTCGCTGACGTTTGAGACACCCATGCTCTGGAGCCTGGGCTTCATCGTCACGTTCCTGTTCGGCGGGCTGACCGGCATCATCCTGGCCTCACCGCCGCTGGACTTCCACGTCTCGGACTCCTACTTCGTGGTGGCGCACTTCCACTACGTGGTGTTCGGCACCGTGGTGTTCGCCATGTTTGCCGGCTTCTACTTCTGGTGGCCCAAGTTCACCGGCACCATGCTGAACGAACGCCTCGGCAAGATCCACTTCTGGATGCTGTTCCTGGGCTTCCACGGCACGTTCCTCATCCAGCACTGGCTCGGCGTGATGGGCATGCCCCGCCGCTACGCCGACTATCTGGTGGAGGACAACTTCATGTGGATGAACCAGTTCTCCACCTATTCCTCGTTCCTGCTGGGAGCGTCAATGCTGCCGTTCCTCTTCAACGTGTACGTCACGTGGCGCCGCGGCGAGAAGGTGGAAGTTGACGATCCGTGGGGCTTCGGCGCCTCGCTCGAATGGGCCACCTCCTGCCCGCCGCCGCGCCACAACTTCACCTCCCTGCCGCGCATCCGTTCCGAGCGGCCAGCCCTGGACCTGCACCACCCCGAGATCCGCGTCCGCGAACACGAGGCAGTCCACAGCGCCGCGGCTGCGGCCCTTGGAGCCGCCGACATCGGCGAGAAGGACGTGCGCAGCCCGGACCCGGACGAATAAACAGGGTTGGTTTAGAAGAGGCACAAAAAAGCAGGGCCGGTCAGTGACCGGCCCTGCTTTTGAAAATGAAACCCTAAGGCCCCAGAATCTCTAATGAATTAGAGTGCCTGGATGTTGACGGCCTGGGGACCCTTGGGGCCCTGCTCGGTTTCGAAGGAAACCTTCTGGTTCTCTTCGAGTGAGCGGAAGCCGGAAGAGGCGATCGCGGAGTAGTGAGCGAAAACGTCCTGTGAGGAGTCATCGGGGGAAATGAAGCCGAAGCCCTTTTCAGCGTTAAACCATTTGACGGTACCAGTAGCCATTATTTTTGTCCTTCGTGAAGGTGGAGGAAAAGTCCCGACTTTCGGGTCCTCCGGTGTGGGGTGTTCAAAACCGCTACTTCAGAAGAACGCGGACTTTCGACCGCGCGTACTGCCTGAACTACGAACTGCATAAACACAACAACAAAATCAACTGTACAGGAGTTTCCAGGCAGCACTTACCACTGCCAATTCGAGGCCCTGTACCTCGCGACCTGTACCTCCCACCGCAGCGGGCATATCCTGCCAACAGATCCAAGCTGCACCCAACCCCCTGGAGGGAACCATGGAGATGCCCAAAGCGTCCGACGCCGGCAAGGAACGCTTCAGGCTGGCGGTCCCGGACCATCCGGACGTTGTGGTGAAGCCGATGTTCGGCAACCTCGGGGCCTTTGTTAACGGCAACATGTTCGCCGGGCTGTTCGGACCCACCATCGGCGTGAAGCTCGCCGACGGTGACAGGGAAGTCCTCGAAGGCTCAGAGCGGACCGTACCTTTCGGGCCGGCGGAGCGGCCGATGGGCGGCTACACCGGGCTGCCGGAAGTCTGGAATGAAGAGGGCGACGGCGACGACGCCCGCGTGCGCGCCTGGATCGGTAAGGCATACGGCTACGTCGCCACCCTGCCCCCGAAGGCCCCCAAAACGAAGGCCGCCAAAGCCCGGGCACCACAGAAGTAGCCGGATTACCCCTCATCCCCCACGACGCTCTGGCAGCACCTGCAGGTCCGGTCCACTTCTCCCCCACGTAAATGTCGGCGCCGGCGTGTAGCTTAAGCCTGATCAGTCATCCCGTTCGTCAAGCACACCCGTCCCGAGGACGCCATGGATTTCTACGCCATCAACGCCCTGCGCGAGAACCACCCAGGATGGTCCCTGTTGCGGGCGCAGAACGCCCCGCTGGCCATCAGTTTCTTTATGAAGGCCTTCACCGGACCCAACCAGCGGGACATCGGCCGGCAGGAGCTCATCGACCACCTCGACGACGTCCTGTTCGGCCTCCGCGATGTCTACGGCGAGGACAAGTTTCCCCGGCCGGCCGGCGAGTACCTGGACGACTGGGCCGCCACTGAGCGCGCCTGGCTGCGGAAGTACTACGTGCCCGGCCAGGACGAGCCGCACTATGACCTCACTCCCGCCGCCGAGGACGTGGTCCGCTGGGTGGAGAGCCTGCGGGGCAGGGACTTCGTGGCAACCCAGTCGCGGCTGACCAGCATTTTCGCGGTCCTCAAGGCCCTGGTCCAGCAGTCCGAAACCGATCCCGAAGTCAGGCTGGCCGAGCTCCAGCGGCAACGGGACGGTATCGATGCCGAGATGCAGCGGATCAGGGACGGCAACATCAGGGTCATGACAGCCCCCGAGGCGCTGGACCACTTCCAGCAGCTGACGTCACTGGCCAAAGACCTCCTCTCGGATTTCCGCGAAGTGGAGCAGAACTTCCGCAAGCTTGACCGCCAGGTCAGGGAACAGATCGCCACCTGGGACGGCGGCCAGGGCGAGCTCCTGGAGAGCATCTTCGCCAACCAGCAGGGCATCAGCAGTTCCCTGCAGGGCCGCACGTTCCAGGGCTTCTGGGACTACCTCATGTCCCCGCAGCTTCGCGCGGAACTGCAGGACCTGCTGCAACGGGCCACCCGGATCGAGGCACTCTCAGGTGTGGCGGACCTGCACGCGGTGACCAGGCTCCACCAGGACTGGCTGCCCGCCGTGGACCAGACCCAGGCCACTGTCCGGCAGCTCTCCGAGCAGATGCGCCGGCTGCTGGATGACAAGGTCTTCCTCGAAAACAAACGCATCATGCGGCTGATCCGCAGCATCGAGTCCGGTGCGTTGGGCACCCGGGAGGCCCCGCCGTCGGGCGTCTTTATGGAGATCGCCGCGCAGTCGGTGGACGTAGCGCTGCCTTTTGACAGGCCCCTGTATGAGCCCAGCCGGAAGGTGATGGTGGACGACGACGTCGTCACGGCGGACGATGCCGACGTGGACGCCGGCGCCCTGTTCAGTCAATTCCATGTTGACAAGGAGCGGCTGAAATCGAACGTCGACGCCGTCCTGGCCGATGCCGAACAGGCCACCCTGGTGGAGATCACGCAGGCCCATCCGCTGCAGCAGGGGCTAGCGGAGATCGTGGCGTACTACCAGCTGGCCAGCGAATCCGAATGGGCCAGCATCCATGACGAAGTACCCCAGCAGCTGTCCTGGGAACTCCCGGACGGCAGCATCCGCGAAGCAACCATCGACCAGATCATCTTTGTGAGGCCGGCATGAATCCCACCGAAACGTTGGACGCAACTGAGACTACCGAGAGCCGCACGCCCGGGGAACTTCCCGGCGTTGTGACCAGGCTGTTCCGGGGCGTGCTGTACGCGGAGTCGGACGAGAAAGTCTGGCAGTCGCTGATCGGGCTGGAGTCGCAGGCCCGGGACTATGTCTCCGTGCTGGGGCTGGACCTGATCCTGGACGAGTCGGAAGGCTACGCGTTCCTCAGGTCCCGGGAAGATCCGGAGGGAGATCTCCCCCGCCTTATTCAGCGGCGGCGGCTCACGTTCGACGTCAGCCTGCTGCTGGCGCTGCTGCGTGGCCGCATGCTGGAGTTCGACACCAACAGCAGCGAACTCCGGCTGGTCATGACCGAGCAGGAGATCGTGGACATGGTGGCCGTCTTCCTGCCCGAATCCAGCAATCAGGCCAAGATCCTGGACAAACTGGGCACCAACATCAAGAAGGTGGTGGAGCTGGGCTTCCTGCGCAGGATGAGCGGGCAGACCGGCACGTACGAGGTTGCCCGGATCCTGAAGGCCTATGTGGATGCGCAGTGGCTGGAGGAGTTCGACGCGCGGCTGGCTGACTACCGCGCGTCGCTGGAGGGGCCAACGGGTCCTACCGCCGGAACCACCGCCCCGAACACCACAGAAGGGGACCTCCCGTGACCGCCGATCTGCAGGACAGCCTCTTCAGCCTCGAAGAACCCGCCGAAGAAGTATCGGAGCAGGGCACAACGGACGACGCCGGGACTCCCCCGGGTTACCGCCTGCACCGCCTGGAGCTGCTCAACTGGGGCACGTTCCACCAGGGTGTCCGGACGTTCCGCCTGGATGGAGCGAACAGCCTGCTCACCGGTGACATCGGCTCGGGCAAGTCCACTGTGGTGGATGCGATCACCACGCTCCTGCTGCCCGCCAACAAGATCGAGTACAACAAGGCCGCAGGCGCGCAGAAAAAGGAACGCAGCCTCATGTCCTACGTGCGGGGCTACCACAAGAGCACCCGCAGCACCGGTGGCGAAAACTCCAAACCGGTGTCCCTGCGCGGAACGGGCGCACTCACCGTGGTGCTCGCCGTTTTCCACAACGCCGTGCTGGGCAAGTCGGTCACCCTCGCCATCACCCTGTGGGCCGTCCAGGAGGCAGGGCAGCCGAGCCGCTTCTACTCGCTGGCCGAAACAGACCAGACCATCGCTGCGGACTTCTCCAACTTCGGCCAGGACCCCGCCAAGCTGAAGCGGAAACTCAAGGCCGCCGGCGCCGCAGTGCACGACACCTTCGAACCCTATGCGGCCGCTTTTAAGAGGCAGTTCGGCATCAGCGGAAACCAGGCCATGGAGCTGTTCCACCGGACGGTGTCCATGAAGCAGGTGGAGAACATCACCCACTTTGTGCGCACCAACATGCTGGACGAGGACGACGTCGAAACCCGGATCGGCAACCTGATCCACCACTTCGACGACCTCAAGAAAGCCCACGGCGCCGTGCTGCGGGCCAAGGACCAGATCAGCCTTTTGACCCCCATCCGCGACGGCGCCGCCAGGCACGCAAAGCTGACGCTCGAAGACAACCTGGCCCGGGCGCAGCGGGACCAGCTGCACCCGTGGTTCACCAACCAGCGGCTCGTCCTCAGCCTGGAACACCAGAAGGAGCTGGAGAGCACAGGGAAACGGCTTAGCGAGGACAACACGGCCCTCACTTCCCGGATCACCGAGGTCCGGCACGAGCTGACCGCCGTGGCCGAGGATATCCGCACGAACGGCGGCGGAAGGCTGGCGGCCATCGACGCCGACGTCGCCCGCCTGGGCACCGAAGCCGGCGCACAGCGGACCCGCTACCAGACCTACGCCGCAGCAGCAGCCGAACTGGGCCTCCGGGCGCCGGCGGACCGGGTGCTGTTCGACGGCAACCGGGACGCGCTGGCCGCCGTCGAAACCGGTCTCGCCGAACAGTACAGCGCTCTCCAGGAGGAACGCACAGAGCTGACCATGACGCGCACGGTTCTGAACTCCCGCGCCACCGATTTCAGGGCCGAACTGACCAGCCTCCAGTCGCGGCGGAACCTGCTGCCGCTGGACCAGCTGCGCATCAGAGGACGGCTCTGCGAGGGAACCGGCGTGCCGGAGAAGGCGCTGCCGTTCGTGGGCGAGCTGCTGCGCGTCCGCGACGGCGAATCCGGCTGGGAGGGCGCGGCGGAACGGACGCTGCGCGGATTCGCCCTGTCCCTGCTGGTGCCGGCCGAGCACTACGCGGCGGTGAGCAGCTGGGTGGATACGAACAACCTCAAGGGCCGGCTGGTCTACCTGAAGGTTGGCGACTCGCACTCGCCCAGGGCCGCGGAGCCAGGAACGCTGGGCGCCAAAATCGGCATCAAGCAGGGCACACCGTTCCGAGATTTCCTGATGGAGGAGCTCGCCGGCCGGTTCGACTACGTCTGCTGCGACTCGCTGGCGGATTTCCGCCGCTTCCCCAAAGCACTGACAGCCAATGGCCAGCTCAAGGGCGGACGCGGCCGGCATGAAAAGGATGACCGCAAGGACCTGGCAGACCGGCGGAACTATGTCCTGGGCTGGGACAACCAGGACAAGATCAACCGGTTCCTGGCCGAGATGGACGAGGTTACAGGCCAGCTGCGGGTGGCGGACACACAGCTCGCCAAGGTGGACCGGCGGCTGGGCGATATCGGCCGGAAGAACCAGCAGCTCGGCACCGTCCGGTCTGTGGCCGATTTCGGCGAGATCAGCTGGGAACTGACCGCCCGGCGGATCGAGGAACTCAAGGAGGAGCGCCGGCAACTGGAGTCGGCCAGCGACGTCCTGCAGGAGCTGGCGGCCAAGGAAACAGCCCTGAACCTGGATCTGCGCCGCCTCGAGGAGCGCGCCGCCAAACTCCAGCAGCGGATCGGCGCGAACAATACGGATGCGGAAAACCTCGCCGAGGCCATCGCGGAGTGCCGCGCCCTGCTGAGTGAAGAGCCGTTGACGGACGACGCCGGCGTGCTGGCCGCGGTGGCCGGCCTTGCGGCAGCGGCGCCCGGCGAGAAGGTGCTCACCTACAAGAACACGGTGGCCGTGGAGAGTGCAGTGCGGGCCCGCCTGACCGCGGACATTGATGCGCTGTCCAAACGGCTGGCGACGGCGGAAACCAACACCGTGCGGCTGATGGCGGATTTCCGGAACAAATACCGGACTGAAACCACGGAAATCGATGCCTCGCTGGATGCTGCCGGGGAGTACAACCGGCTGCTGGACCAGCTGGAGAAGAACGATCTGCCCAAGTTCGAGGCGCATTTCAAGGAGTCGCTGAACCAGAACACCATCCACGAGGTGGTGGCCTTCAACGCGTTCCTGGACAGCCGCCGGCAGGACATCGTGAACCGGATTACCGAGATCAACCTGTCGCTGGCCACTATTGAGTACAACCGCGGCCGGCACATCCAGCTGGAGCACCAGAACAGCACGGACCTGGATGTGCGCCAGTTCGGAGCGGACCTGCGGGCCTGTTCGGAGGGCACCATCGGGGACGATGACCAGTACTCGGAGCAGAAGTACCTGCAGGTGGAGCGCCTGATTGAACGGTTCCGTGGCCGCGACGGGTTCACCAATCTGGACGAACGGTGGACGGCCAAGGTCACGGACGTGCGGAACTGGTTCACGTTCTCGGCCTCAGAGAAGTGGACCGAAACCGGCGAGGAGTTCGAGCACTTCACCGATTCGGGCGGCAAGTCCGGCGGGCAGAAGGAGAAGCTGGCGTACACCATCCTGGCCGCGGCGCTGGCGTTCCAGTTCGGGCTGGGGGCCGGCCAGGGTGCGGCGGCGGGTGCGGCGGCGGGCGCCGGCAAGGGCGCCGGCAAGGGCCGCAGTTTCCGGTTTGTGGTGATCGACGAGGCATTCGGCCGCGGCTCCGACGAGTCGGCCAGGTACGGTCTGGAGCTGTTCCAGCGGATGAAGCTGCAGCTGTTGATCGTCACTCCCCTGCAGAAGATCCACGTGATCGAACCGTTTGTGGCGCACGTGGGCTTCGTTGCGAACACCAACGGCAACGATTCCCAGCTGCGGAACATGACCATCCAGGAGTACCGGGACGAACGGGACCGCCGTGCCGGCTGAGGGTTCGGGCCGGGGATCTTCTGGCGCTGCCCAGGGCTGGACCACTCTGGCGGACCTGCAGGCGCTATCCCTGAAAGCCTGGAACAGCGGCGCGCTGCTGCGCGAACTGGTGGAACCCGCCGGACTGTACCCGCGCCGTCGTCCGTTGAAGCGTCCGACGGCGGCCACTCTCCGGAGTGATTACGCTGCGGCCCGTGCGTGGGCGGCCGAGCTGGCTGCCGCCGCCGGCCGCTTCAGTCTGGAGACAGCTGAGGTGGGCCGCACCACGATCGGCGCCAACCAGCTGCCGGCCGCTGCGGTTTATGAGGCCGCGGAGGACGAGATCGCGTTTGTGGGCAGGACGAAAGAGGCAGCCCGGTTCGTGGAGCTGGCTGCAGGGCTGGCGGCGCTGGATCCGGCGTTCCGCCGCTGGGCGCTGCGGCGGCCGCTGAAGCTGCTGGAACTCGGGGCGGACGCTCTGACGGCGGCACGGGTGGCCCTGTGGCTTCGGGACAATCCCGGTCCCGGCATTTACGTGCGTCAGCTGAGCCTGGCCGGGGTACACACCAAGTTCGTCGAGACCCACCGGGCCGTGATCGGCGAGCTTGCTGGTGTTCTTTTGGCCACGGCGGATGCGCTGGACCCGGCCATGGATCCCGCGGAGGACGCGGTCCTCACTGAAAGCCCGGCCGAACCCGGCTCGCTGCTTGGCCTTGCGCCGGCAAGGACCCCTGCGGCGCGCTTCGCGGCGGGCCACGGCTTCCTGCATCCGCCCGAACTGGTCAGGTTCCGCCTGCTGGATCCGGACATGCAGCTGCTGGGCCAGGCCCGGGACCTGGCCGTCACCGCTGAGGCGTTCAGCACGCTAGACCTGCCGGTCCAAAAGGTGCTCATCACCGAGAACCTGGTCAATTTCCTGGCCCTCCCCGCCCGCCCGGACACGCTGGCGATCTACGGCGGAGGCTATGGCTTCTCGTCGCTGCGGGACGCGGAGTGGCTGCGCAACTGCGAAGTCCTCTATTGGGGGGACCTGGACACCCATGGTTTCCGGATCCTGGACCAGCTCCGGGCGGTCCATCCGCACGTGGCCAGCGTGCTGATGGACCAGGCCACGCTGCTGGCACACCGTGACGTGTGGGGCACGGAGCCTGCGCCGTCCCGTGCGGCGCTCACTCGGCTGACGGCCGGGGAATCTGCGCTGTACGACGCTTTGCGCGGGGACACCTTCGGCACCGCCGTCAGGCTGGAGCAGGAGCTGATCCGTTGGGACTGGGCGCTGGCAAGAACCGGCGGTTGAGCCAATAAGGCCGGAGACAGAGGTACTGCGGAAAACGCGATTTATTCGGCTACAATTTTCGGCTACAAAATGATAGACTGATCCCATGGCACCAAGGTGGGTCGGCTCCAGCGAAAGGCATGGGATCCCCCGCGGTGACCAGATACACGCCATCCTTAACGCCACTTTTGAAGCCGAACTGCAAGGGGAAGCCAAGGAAGGGCGGATAGTCCTATTCATTGGACCGCCACACGGGCAAACGGCCAGAGAGCTGGAAATTCTGGTAAACGAATTTCCGGGCACTGGGAGAGAAGCAGTCGTGTTCCACGCGATGGAATTAGGCACCAAATTCAGGCGGTTCCGGGAGGAGCATCAGCGATGACTGAGCAGAAAAAGACCGACTACGATGCCCTGGCCGATCGGCTAACCGGCGACTCTCCACTGGAGGCGGCTGCCGTGCAAGTGGGCGCCAATGCAGCCGCCGCAGGGCGGGAATTCCTGCTGCGGGAGTACGGGACAGAGGCTGCAGTCAACCATGCCCTGCGCCGTGGCCGTCCCCGTGTCGGGGACTCCGCGCCGGGCGAATCCGCTACGGTGCGCGGGCGTATAGGCGACGTCGAATATCGCGCCTTCATGGAACTGGTGGCGGAACTCGGCAAGCCACAATCGCAACTGATTCGCGAAGCCGTGCATCTATTGCTGGAACGCCACAACAAGCTGGCTGGTTAAAAAGCCTTCGTCGAGACGTTCAAAACCTACGACCTCAGCCGTGCCCGGCTGGAAGCCTTCAGCAAGCCTGTGCTCTTTGTCCTTGGCGGCCTGAGCAACCCGGACGATTACGGCGAGGTGGCCGAACGCCCGGCGGCGGTCTTCCCGGACTACCGCCTGGAGGTGTTCTCCGAACGCCACCACTTCGATGCCCCGCACCGGATCGAGCCTGAACGGCCGGCAGGGTTGTTGCGCGGGCACTGGGAGCGGGCCGAAGGGAGTTGACCGCTACGGGAGGCAAACTTCCGCACCTACGGCGCGGCAGGCACTACCATGTCGAGTAGAAGTCAGAGGGTGATGACCATGGCAATCACAGCGTCCCAAGCACAGCGAGACCTTTTCGGGTTGATCGAGCGCGTAAACCTTGACCACAGTGAGGTCGAGATCATCTCGCGCGGTGGATCTGCAGTGCTAATATCCAAGGCCGATTACGACGCCCTCGTGGAAACGAGTTACTTGCTGCGCTCCCCCAAGAACGCACGCCGCCTGATTTCCGCTCTGGACGCGGCCCGCGCGGGCGAAACTGGCACGCACGCCCCGCGAGAAACTTAAGAGTGATGAAGACATGGCGGCAGGCGCAGCCTGTTTATTTGAGGCTGAGCACCTCGTCGATCGGGCGGCCGTTGACAAACACCTCGGCGCTCGTGGCCCCGGACGCCGCCATGGCGGTGTACTCCAGCTGTGCCTTCGCTCGCGGGACGTCACACACACCGCCCAGCATGAACTGGCCGGAGAGGTAGATCGTGATGGTGCTACCCGCCAGTTCACCGCCGAGGTACGTCAGGTCCGACTGGTAGAGGGCGTTCACGAGCCCGGACAGGCCGACGTCGCGGCTCTTGTTGGCGAGCAACGCCCCGATGCTCGGGCCCACCTGGTCAGTGAAGCGGACCGGAGCCGTGGACGTGGCGACGAGGCTGTCGCCGCACCCGATCATGGGCCCGGAGACGCCGTTATCACCGATGGCGACGTAGTAGACCGTCAGCCGGGCCACCTGCTCGGGGAACCCCGTGAACGTGGGTTCCCCGGTCGGGGTGGGGTCAGCGGGGGCGGACGACGGCGGCGGGACAGTCGCCGTCGCGGTGGGCGCGACTGACGGGCTGCTTGGCGCGGTGGGGCTCGCCGTCGAGGTCGCGGACGCGGTGGGGCTCGCCGTCGAGGTTGGGGCCGCTGTGCCCGTGGGCGCCGGGGCCGGCGGGCCGAAACAGCCTGCGAGCCCGATCAGGGCGCAGACCCCCAGGACGCTGAATGCCGAAACTCCGGGCCTGGTCATGATGCCCCCTTGGGTGCGGTGCCCGGATTCTCGGGGCTCCACTCTGAACCTACGCCGATGGCGCCAGGGCGCAACAGGGACTTAAGTCCGGCGCCCGCACACAACCGGAGCCCGTCCGTGCCGGTGACGGACCAACTCCACCGGTCAGTTACACAGTGCCCGGTCCGTCGAACAATGCGCTGGTGCTGCCCTGGGGTACCAGCACGTGGACGGCGTTGCGCTGGATGGTGAAGTCCGTGGGCGTGACCGTGGCGATCTCGCCGTCGAGGTTCACCGATAGCGGCGGTTCGGTGACAAGCCGGACGCGTCGGCTGGTCAGGTGGTACACCTTGTCGTGTTTGACGAAGCTGCCGTCCTTGAGCAGCCGCGCAATACTCACGTGCTCCCGGAGCGGCGCCAGCGGGATCGCGTAGATGTCGAGGGTGTGGTCGTCAATCCCGGCCGTCGGGGAGACCATGTTCCCGCCGCCGTAGTGCTGGCCATTGCCGACGGCCACCTGGAGCAGGTGCTCAAGCTCCATCGGCTCGTGGTCCCCCTCCGGGAATTCGAGACGGGCACTGAACGCCTTGTGCCGGACATAGGCGCGCAGGGTGGCAATGCCATACGCCAACGGGCCGATGTACCGCTTCAGGCGGGGGCTGAGAGACTCGGTGACACCCACCGACAGGCCCACGGAAGCCACGTTGAGGAAGGGCTGGCCGTTGGCCCGGCCCAGGTCAATGTCCACCACCTTCCCGTCCGCGATGACAGCGCACGCCCCGGCAAGATTGTTCGGGATCGCCAGCGTGCGGGCCAGATCGTTGGCGGTGCCCAGCGGAAGGACGCCAAGAACGACGCCGGTGCCCGCCACCCTGCCGGCCGCGTAGGAAACCGTCCCGTCGCCGCCGCCGACAATCACCAGATCGTGCCCCTCCGCAATCACCCGATCCAGTGTCCCGGCCAACTCCGCCCCAGAGTGCACCGGGTGCACGGCGGAGACAGGCACGCCTGCGGTTCGCATCGTGGCCAGTGCCAGTTCGTGTGCCGCTGCTCCCCGGCGTGATCCGGCGTTGATCACCACGGCCGCAGAGCGGGCCTCTCGGGCATCCTTCATGTGGGCCATGTTAGGTGGTTTGCCTGTGTATTCCTGCAGAAACCGGCCTGCCCCTACTACCCGCCCGTAACGTAGCGCCGGGTTTTGGAGTAGGAGCATACTGGAAACGCCACTCAAGTCGATGGACGATTTCAACGTCCTTGAGGCTCCTTCACCGGCAGTACCCGGGGAATCCTGCCGGCATCCTGCGAAGGCGTGAAAACTCCCGGCCTTCGTAACCTAAACAGAAATACCCGTCTCAGAGGGGTAGATGATCAACCATGAACCGCACCAGGACAGGGCTACTGTCCATGGCCACCGCTGCAGTACTTGCACTGGGGCTTGCTCCCGGAACTGCGGCCGCCCACGGAGGATCCGGGCACGGAGGCTCGGACCACAGCGACGACTGGAAGAAAAATGATGATCAGCGCCGGCTGGTCAGGATCCTGCGCCACGTTACCGACGATTATCGCTGGCTGGAGAACGCGAAGAAGGACGGCTACAAGAAGATCACTGAATGCATCGAGAATCCCGGCGTGGGGGCCATGGGCTTCCACTACGCGAGGGAAGACCTGATCGATGACAAGACCCAGGCCCGCAAGCCTGAGGTTCTCGTGTATATGCCGGATGAATCCGGGCGGTACAGGCTGGTAGCCGCTGAGTTCATCTCGACGGCGGCCAAGCGGCCCAAGATCGCCGGCATCGACTTCGAGGACGGGCCGTTCCCCGGCTCCTTCGCGCTGCACGCGTGGGTATGGAAGGACAACCCGCACGGCATGTTCGCAGCCTTCAACCCGAGGCACAGCTGCCCGAAATAGCGCCCATTCAGTGGCCGGGCACGGTCGATCCTGACCGCCAACTCGCACCTGGCAATAAGGAGCAGAGCGCTCCTGCACCCCGTGTGCAGGAGCGCTTTCGCGTGCACAGGCCGGAACAATTCCCTACGCTCCAAACCGTCAAGGTCTTGACTGGTTCTGTCATATCCTGATACACCTTAGGGGCGGAAAGCGCTTTCTCGCTCGGTCCCAGACAAGTTCACAATCCTCATCAGCAGGTCCGGGCCATGAATGAAACGTTACAAAACACGCGGCAGACTCAGCTGCCGCCTGCATCAAAGGAGATGTTCCTTGACCTACCCCGCGAAATGTTCCCCTCACTACAAACCCTTCAAGGCGGCGCCCTTGGCCGCCGCGGCTGCCCTCACGGCAGCAGCCCTCGCTTTTACCGGCGTCCCGCTGGCTCAGGCAGAGCCCAGCTCGAACGCAGCAGCCCGGCAGTCCGGAGCCGCTGAGCTCAAGCGCCAGGTTGAAAACCTGGACCGCGCCCCGGTGGCGGTGGCAACTGACCAGGGCGTCACGCTCGGCTGGCGGATGCTCGGCCTGGACAAGGACAGCATCGGTTTCCATGTGATCCGCGACGGCGTCCAGCTCACCGTGGACCCGATCCGGAACAGCACCACGTACGTGGACCCGGCCGGCACGGCCACCTCGAAATACGTCATCCAGACGGTGGGGAACGGTGACGGCCAGAACAGGCTCACCGAAGAGTTCACCCCGCTGGCGCAGAACTACCTGGCGATCAAACTGGACAAGCCGGAAGGCGGCGTTACCCCCGCCGGGCAGGCCTACACGTACACCGCCAATGACTCCACCGTGGCGGACCTGGACGGGGACGGCAAGTACGAGATCATCCAGCTGTGGAACCCGACCAACGCCAAGGACAACTCCCAGTCCGGCTACACAGGCAACGTCTATGTTGACGCCTACAAGATGGACGGCACCAAGCTGTGGCGCATTGACCTGGGCCGCAACATCCGCGCCGGCGCCCACTACACGCAGCTGCTCGCGTACGACTTCGACGGCGACGGCAAGGCCGAGCTCTCCCTGAAGACCGCGGACGGCACCACGGACGGGGCCGGTACCGTGATCGGCGACGCCGCAGCCGACTTCCGGAACAGCGGCGGGTACGTGCTCTCGGGTCCGGAATTCCTGACCGTCTTCAAGGGCGAGACCGGTACCATCATGGACACCGTGGCCTATGAGCCGCCGCGCGGTTCGGTTGCTGCCTGGGGCGACAACTACGGCAACCGGGTGGACCGGTTCCTTGCCGGCGTGGCCTACCTCGACGGCGAGCGCCCGTCCATGATGTTCAGCCGCGGCTACTACACCCGCACCGTCCTGGTCACCTACGACCTTGTGAACGGCAAGCTGGTGAAGCGCTGGACCTTCGATTCGGACATCGCCGGCGCCGAGTACAAGGGCCAGGGCAACCACAACCTGTCCGTGGCTGACGTGGACCAGGACGGCAAGGACGAGTTTGTCTTCGGGTCCATGACCATCGACGACGACGGCACCCCCCTCTACAACACCAAGCTAGGCCACGGCGACGCGATCCACACGAGCGATCTGGATCCGTCCCGCCCGGGCCTGGAGACCTTCGCTGTCCACGAAAGCTTGAGCCAAAGCGGGAAGCGCGGCGCCACGTTCCGCGATTCCGCCACCGGCGAGGTGCTCTGGAGCATACCGGCCGTCAAGGACACGGGCCGCGGCGCTGCCGGCGACATCGATCCCCGCTACGCCGGGGCAGAGGGCTGGGCTGTGGGCGGCGACGCCTCCTGGAACTCCCCGCGGGGCCAGCTGATGTCCGCCAAGGGCGAGCTGATCGCCGAGAAGATCCCGGCCGCCAACTTCATGGCGTGGTGGGACGGCGACCTGCTCCGCGAGATCGTTGACCATGACTTCGACGCCGTGGCCGGCGTCGGCGTGCCCACCATCTCCAAGTGGAACTGGGAAACCGAAACCAGCGACAGGCTCCTGACCGCCACCGGCGCCCGGAGCAACAACCACACCAAGGGCAACCCCTCACTCCAGGCGGACCTCCTCGGTGACTGGCGCGAGGAACTGGCCTTCCCTTCGTCGGACAGCACTGAACTGCGGATCTACACCAGCACGGCGCCCACCGAGGTCCGCCTCCGCACGCTGATGCATGACCCGATGTACCGGACGGGAGTAGCCCGCGAAAACGTGGCCTACAACCAACCGCCGCACCCGAGCTTCTTCATCGGCGAGGGCATGGAAACGCCGGCCATGCCTGCAGTTACTTACACGGGCGTCGCCAAGTAATCACCCGGCGCGTCAAACACGAACGGTCCTGCCCCGCACGAATGGTGCGGGGCAGGACCCTTCGTGTTTCCAGCAAGCGCTCGGCGTTGTGGCTCACGCCTGAACTCCTCAGGGGGCCAGCACTTTCACGGCCGTGTGGCGTCTCCAGTGGATTTCGGTGATTTCAATCTCCTGATTGCATAGGCAACAGCCACCCCACCAAGGACTAATCCGAGCGTGATTATCCAACCAAAATTGGTCCCTCCGGCGACGACCTTGGCCTCCGTGGCGTCTTCGAATGTATCCCCCGCCGGGGCGATAGTGACAATGCCATTTGGTGGCAGAGCAGAGGCAGAGTCCGCTGCCGCTGTTGACGAATATGTTTCCGGGGATGTCGCCTGAGGTTCCTGGGTGACTTCATCCACTACAGTCTCAGGTGAAATTACCCCAGGTTCAGCCACCGCCACTTCCTGCGCCGCATTGCCAGCAGCTGGGGTGTTTCGGGTGGAAGCGGCTGCAGTCTCCTGGGAGGGAGCATATGCCCGTGCTCCCGGTTGTTCGGGAGCCAGCGCCGGGGCAGTGGTAGCAGGTGCCGGGACTGCATTAGTCGTGGCAATGGGACCGGAAGCTTCAGCAGCAGTTGCGGCGGACGTTTCAGCAGCCGTTGCGGGGGTGGCTTCAGCAGTGGCGAGGGTAGAAGCTGCTGGCCCCTGCAACCCGCAATGCGTACCTACCCCGGCCCATGCGTCACCAGGTTGGAGATCGGAGCAGGAGGGCGGAGCCGGATTGGCTGCGGGGATATAAAGCAGCCTGTTGGGAGTTGCGCCCTTATTGGCACTTATGACACCCGCCGTCGCATTATTGATCATCGACTGGTGAACTTGGGCAGGGGATAACCAAGGGGCGCGGGACAGCAGGATTGCGGCCGCACCTGACACGTGCGGAACAGCCATTGAAGTGCCGTCCAAAGTGTTGTAGCCGGTCGGGGCATTGCTCCAAGCAGACCTGATGAATACTCCCGGCGCCTGAATATCAACGCAAGAGCCGTAGTTGGACCATGACGCTTGAGCGTCGTCGATATTCGTTGCTGCAACGGTAATAGCAGTCGGAACGCGAGCAGGAGAATTAGCACAGGCATCCGCACCGGAGTTGCCCGCTGATGCGATGACCGTCATCCCGTCGGTCACAGCACTTTGAACGGCTTCGTCAAATGAAGCATTAGTGAAACCGCCAATACTCAGGTTCAGTACTGCCGGCTGACCAGCCACGTGGTGCTGAACTGACCAGTCAATTCCTGCCATGATCGTTGAAGCCCAACCGCTTCCGTCACACTCAAGCGCCCGCACGGGGATGATGCTTGCTTTCCTGGCAACGCCATAGGTTGTTCCGGCGGCCGTCCCAGCCACGTGCGTCCCGTGACCATTACAGTCATTGATTCCATTGCCGTCATGAACGCCCCACCAGACGGCCGGAACCCTGCCGGTAAATTCTGTGTGGGAAACATTGAGCCCGGTGTCAACTACATAGATGTTCACACCCGCACCTTCATCACCGACGCTGTACTGTCCGTCTCTTCCTGAGCGCTGATCTACCCGGTCAAGTCCCCAGATAGACGTTGTGCCGGAGATTGAAACGCGAGTGTCAAGTTCAACGGAGGCCACGTCTTCTGATTCTTGCAGGGACTCCATTTCCTTAGGTGTCGCCACAACCACTGACGCTTTCATTGCGTGGGAAAGAGTTGCTTTAACTTCAATCCCTTGTTGCCGCAGGGAACTTGACTCCGCTTCTGCATTCACCTCATCGCCATATTTCACGATATATCGCTGCTCTCCTCCGGGCAGAGCAGAGGGAGCCGAAGGAGAAGGAAAAGCCGGCGACGGCGGAATGGTTGCAGGATCAGCACGTGCAACTGCCGGGGCCAGAGACAGAACTATTGAGGCGAAGAATACAGATGTAACGGTTTTCAATAGGTACGGCGGTATCGACATCTGCACTGTTCTTTCTGGGCCTCAGCGAATCATTTGTCCGAACTTACTGGTCCAGCACGAACATCCTGCCGCAACTGTAGTGCCTTCGAGGCCGCTGGCAATGGCGCTGAGCTCTTCGTTATGTGATCGCCGCCGCAGCCGGACCGCGCCCGCTGATGCCGCCTCTTCGCTTGCGGTTCAGCCATTCCCCCCGCGGGCCGCTGAGCCGTCCGAACCGTTGCCGGTTGAGGCCTGTGGGCGGAGGACGTCTTCGCGGCTGTAGTGCCCAACGACGTCGAACAATCGTTTCGCGGTCATGCAGCGGCCCAAGTCGACGTCTGCGGCAACGATCCCTTCCTGATCGTAGAGTGGCCCTGCTATTGCCCGGCCCTGGACCGGCTCGAAGATCGCTGCCCCGCCTCGTCCAAAGGCCTTGCCATCGTCCGGCATCGGTACGGGGAAATCATCGGGAAACGCAGAGCGCGGGATGTACTGAGGCGCCGAAACCACGAACGCGCCGGACTCGATCGCTATGTGACTCATTGTGGAGAGCCAGCCGTCAGCGTCGTCGGCAGTCGGGGCCGCCCAGATCTGCACGCCCTGACGGTACACCTCATACCGGGCCAGAGGCATGCGGTTCTCCCAGCAGATGAGGCCCCCAACCCTCCCGATGGGAGTATCGGTGACTTTCAGATCCTGTCCGTAACCAACACCGTGGAACAGGCGTTCGTGCATCGTGGGCATCAACTTCCGGTGTTTCCAGAGCAGACCCTCAGGACCAATCAAGATCATGGTGTTGTAAAGACTTCCAGGCCTGACAGATTCCCGTTCGTTCACTCCAAGCACGCAATACATATCGTGCTCGGCACACGCCTGGATGAAACGGTCAATGTGGGGGCCCGGCACGTCGACGGAGTTGGCACCGGATGCAATACCCCGTCAATACTGCAGCGCTTCCAGCGCCCGTGAACCGGGGGACTCAGGAGCAGAGCGCGCTGGCGCGGAGGCTAGCCGGGGTTGGACCAGCTTTGCAGCTCCACCAGGTTGCCTTCCGGATCACTGACGTAGCACCAGGTGACCCGCCGCCCATCGGCCGTCTGCAGCGTGACGATCTCGCCGACGTCGGCCCCGCCGTTCTGGAGGACGTCTTCCCGGGCAGCGTCGACGTCGTCAACCACGAAGGCAACGTGGCCCCAGCCGGTGCGGTTGGCAGCCGGCGTACCGCCCGGAACGTTCTCGCCGTATGTGTAGATCTCGAGCGTCGGCCCGTTGTCCCCCTGGCCGGGCAGCCGCAGGTGGACACCGCGCAGAGTCGCCCCGGGCACGGCTGTGCCCCGCTCGAGATCGCTACCGCCGTAATCGCGCTCAGGTGGGACGAGTTCGCAGCCGAAAACCCGCCCGTAGAAGTCGGCGAGCCGCCGCCAGTCTGCGGCAATAACGTTGACGTGGCCGAATTTCGCGCCGTGGGGAGCCTGTTTCATGCCCAAGATTCTAGTCCCGCAGCGGCGGCTTCCTCTAGAGATTCTGCCGGCACTACGAAAGTAGTGACAGGCCCCAAAGGAAGGGGTACCTTGTGTCTAGGGCAGGAATATCTGGCTTCGAGGGAGCATGCGCCATGCCTGTAGTGGAAGAAACCGTGACCGTCGCCAGGCCACCGCAAGAGGTCTTCGATTTCCTCGCGAACTTCGGGAACCTCTCGGCCTACGATGCCTTCGTCACAACATCCGGGCAGGTTGGGGACGGTCCCCCGGGTCTGGGAACCCGAGGCCGGGGAACAACCCGCTTTATGGGCCAGCAGTTCGACTGGATGGTCGAATTCACGGAATTCGAGCCACCCCGGCGGATGGTGTCCCGCTCAATCGACGGAACACGCGACCTCACTGCGACGTTCATGCTGGAACCGAACGGTGGCGGCACGAGCGTCACGGAGCGGCTGGAGACCGGGGCCAAGATGGGCGGCCTCCTGGGCAGACTCCCCGACCCAGTGGTGAACCGGCTCCTGGCCCGGTCACTCCGCCGCAACCTCAAGACCCTGACCCGGCTGCTGGGATGACACAGGGCCCCTGAAGGGGCAGCCGGACAATCTTTACGGATGCACCAGCACTTTCACTGCGGTGTCCTTGTGGTTGATGAGGGTGTCGAAGCCCTGCTCCACGAGGTCATCCAGCGCGATCCTGCCTGTGATGAACGGCTTGAGGTCCACCTTGCCCTCCTGCACCATCTTGATGACGGCCGCATGGTCCCGGACGTAGGCGATGGTCCCGCGCAAGTCGATCTCCTTCAGCACCAGCTTCTGCATGTCCAGTGTGGCCGGAGCACCCCAGATGGACACGTTGACCACCACGGCACCCGGCCGGACGGCGTCGAGCATTGTGTCCAGGACGGCATTTACGCCGGCGCACTCGAACGCGACGTCGGCCCCGGTTCCTCCGGTGAGTTCCCGCACCCGCGCCGGGACGTCCTCCTGGCTGGGGTCCAGCACGTGGTCCGCCACGCCGCTGGAGACGGCCTTCTCCTTGCGCGCCTGGGTCAACTCGCTGACGATCGTGGTCACACCCATGCCCTTGAGCACGGCGGCGGTCAGCAGCCCGATCGGACCCGAGCCGCCCACCAGGGCAACGTCGCCGGCCTTGGCGCCGCTGCGGGCCACCGCGTGGTGGGCCACGGACAGCGGCTCGATCATGGCCGCCTCGTCCAGCGGAATATCCCCGATGGGGTGCACCCATCGTTTGTCCACCACGATCTTTTCGCTCAGGCCTCCCCCGCCGCCGGACAGCCCGATGAAGCCCATCTGCCGGCAGAGGTGGTAGCTGCCCGCCTGGCACATGTCGCAGTCGCCATCCACAAAGTACGGCTCGACGACGACGTTGTCCCCCACCGCGATCCCGTCCACACCTTCGCCAATTTCTGAGACAGTCCCCGAGAATTCGTGTCCCAGGGTCACCGGTGCTTCCTCGTGGGAGAGGGGGTGCGGATGTCCCGGCGCGGGGATGAAGATGGGACCTTCGAGGTATTCGTGCAGGTCCGAGCCGCAAATACCGCACCACGCGACGTCGATCTTCACGGCTCCGGCACGGAGCTCCGGCTCCGGAATGTCCTCGATACGGATATCCTCGCGGCCGTGGAAACGTGCTGCCTTCATGATGGTCCTTCCATTCGGTGAACGTGCATGTCGTCTAAGGGCCAAGTTCCGCTGGTGCCCAGGCCGCCCGCGAACATCCTCGCACCGGCTTCGCACGTTGGCTAGGGACCTACGGTTGGCGGCCCAGACCGGCCGGGCTTCAGACCGGCCGGGAATAAGAGGACCCCGACGCCGTCCGCTCGAGCAGCCCGAAGTCCACAAGGTAGCGGCGCAGCAGCACCACATCGTCCGTGTAGCTGAGCAGCCGCTCGTTGACCTGCCTTTCGGTGAGGTCCTCCCCCGGCTGGATGGCTTCGCCGACGATCCAGGCCAGGAGCTCACGCCGGTCCGCCGTGCTGGCCGGGTATCTGTCGATCCGGCCGAGGCGCAGGAAACGGTCCACGCCGGTCTTCGGCTGGCGTTTTGGCTGCTGGGACAGGAGATCGTGGAAGATCGTGTCGGAGGCCTGATAGCCGCTTCCGGTCCGCTCCACCAGCCCGGCCTCCAGCAGAATGGCGATGGCCCGGTTGCGGCGCTGCTCCTTCACGCCGGCAAGGGCTTCCTCACCGAGCACAATCTGCGCGTACGCGGTGCGCGCATCGCGGTTGGCGAGCGCAGCCATCACCCTGCGCCAGTGCGGTCCGCTGTGAGCGGCCGGTCCGTTCATTGTGCCTCCACCTCCACCTGCTGTTCGGAGCCGCCCCTTAGCGGGACGGCCCGCCGTCGGAATCCGAATCCCATTGTGCGCCGTGAGGGGCGGGCGTTACGATGCTGCCGGGGAGAGGTCCTGGTCTGCCGAAACGAGTGTTAGGGGCCCAGCAATGACCGACTTCTTCACCATGCAGCCCGGCGAGACCGCGGCCCCGTTGCCGCCGGGGCCCGTCCTGTGCACCGGGACTGCGGGGATGCGGCGCATCCACCGCTTTTTACTCTGGGCGTACAGCGAGGCCCCCGGCCTTGTCCGTTCCGCAGCGCCCGGTGACACCGCCCGCTCCGCCTACGTGGGCGAGGTCCTTGGGAACTTCGACAAGGTCCTCCATATCCACCACGAGGGCGAAGACCTGCTGATGTACCCGCCGCTGGGAGAGCGGGCACCGGCGTGCGCATTGCACATAGGGCAGATGCTCGCGCAGCACCGGCAGGTCACGGAACGGCTGGAGGTCATCGAACCGGTCCGCCTGCGGTGGATGGAAACGGCTGACGCGGAGGCCGGCAAGGAACTGGCTGAGCGTTACGAGGACCTGTCGGCCGTCCTCAATGTGCACCTGCGGCGCGAGGTCACCGAGGTCATGCCCGCCGTGGACAGGGTGATGACCGAGGAGGAAATGAACGGCGTCGGCCAGCACGGGATCAGCCAGTTCTCCAAGAAGTTCCTGGTGGGCTATCTCGGCATGGTGCTGGCGACGAATCCGCCCGCAGACCGCAAGGAACTGTTCAAGGAGCTCCCAGCGCCCGTCCGCCTTGGTTACCGCCTCGCCGGGCGCCGAATGTACCGGAAGCAGTACTCCACACTCTTTCCGGGACGCGAAGTTCCCGCGACCCTGTAGCTTCCGCCCTCCCGGAGCGCAGTGGAACGGCCGACGGCGGTTGTTGAGTCGCATGGGATGTTCCGGGTGCGAAGTCCGGCTTGGTCAGCTTTGCTCGCCGTTCGCAGGTCCGGAGCGCGGCACAGCCCGAAAATTCTTGCGGTGAGTGACGATTGAGCAATGGGAAAGCACATCCGAGGCCTAGCCGCGATCTACAAGCAGCCACCTTCCGTTCCGGCGATCCAAGGGTCAGCCTCTTGAAGCAGATGAAGCTCCGGTATGCCGGAGTGTGTCGGCTCTGCGGTGCGTCTCTTCCGGCCAGGACAGAAGCGATCTATGACAGTGAGACGAAGACCGTCCACTGCCTGGAGTGTGCCACCGAGGCTGCGGAAATCACGTCCCCAGATCTGGAACCTTCCGTTGAGCCACTTTCCACTGAGCCCGGTGTAGCCGGGTGGTCCGCCCGGCGCGAATATGAGCGCCGCAAGGCGAAGGACGAGGAAAAGCTCCGCGAGAAGTGGGGCCGCTTCGGCGGCCTCGCAGTCGCCCTATCTGACGAGCGCCAGCCCACCAAGGCCTGGGATCGGGGCGCGGTGGGTGAGGAACGCCTCGGCGCTCGTCTCAATGCTCTTGCCAGTGATGACCTGGCTGTCCTCCACGACCGGCGAATCCCCGGCTCGAAGGCCAACATTGACCACATCGCCATCACTCGCGGTGGAATCTGGGTGATCGATGCCAAGCGGTACAAGGGACGGCCTGAACTGAAGGTCGAGGGTGGCATCCTTCGCCCCCGCGTTGAGAAGCTCCTCGTTGGCCGGCGTGATTGCACAAAACTGGTCGATGGGGTGCTCAAACAGGTCGACATCGTGCGCGATCTCGTTGGGGATGTTCCGGTCACGGCGGCGCTGTGCTTCGTCGAAGCAGACTGGCCCCTCATCGGGGGCGCATTCGCCACTCGCGGCGTTCACGTGCTCTGGCCGAAACGCTTGGCCAAAGTGCTTGGTGAGCAGACAGCCGGCGACGTTGACGTGGCGGCGATGCGTGAGTTGATAGCCTCGCGGTTCAAGTCTGCGTGACGTCAGGCGTCAGCGCAGACCTCGACAATAATGGCGGACACCGTGTCCGCAGCGTCCAGGGGATCGGAGGGGTCCCCGGCCACTACGGTGCGAACCGGGGCCGATGTTCCGGCCTGTCTGGCAGCTTGAGTAACGGGCGTACCTAGAAGGATCTATATAGCTGACGTCAATTGCTCCTTCTTCTCATTTGGCGCGATGACGGCCAATCCTTTGGCAGTAGGATCGAGCTCGAGGACCGTCTGGTCCGATGCTGTCAAAAGGGGCAGGCTATCCGGAGTCGTGTGAAGTGCCCGAGCGAGACGTCCGAAGGTGGTGCGAGCCCCAATAGTGCCCTTACCCGCGAACGCAATTGGCACCTTGCTCGAATCGATCTGCAAAACATTGAGGTCATCAAGTAGACCCACAAGCTGGGACTGTCGGTCGGCAAGTACTGAAAGCTCCTCACGCAGGACGTTCTCGACATGCGGAAGCGAGCGATCGCCATTCGAGAACTCGGCCGCGATTTTCTCAAGGACGACCACTCGTGCCCGGAGCGCAAGGGCTTGATAGGTCTGGGTCACCATCTGCTCGAATTCCTGCGCCTGATTGTCCCGTTTGTCGACGAGCGCCTTCATAAGATCAGGTGCGTACACTCGGTCCGAGCCCTGGTATTTATCGGCGATTTCCAACCAACGATCAAGGCGATTGATGTACGTGTTCGTCAGGGTGTCGAGTTCGCCAAACGCATGAGCAGCGGACGAAATAGATGGAATGTGCGCCCGATCCAGCAGATAACCGGCAACCTTGCGGGCTTGTTGCTCTGCCGTTGTTAGGACCGACCGCTCTTGCGCATCCATGCGGACCTGAATACCGGTCACAGCGTTCTTTATCGCGTCTAGCTTCTTGTTCATCTGATGTTGCGCCAACATCTCTCCCGCAACGGCAAGTCCCACCGTAGCGATGAGTGGCCCAGCTGCCACGGCGGCACCAGTACCTGCCGCCGCCGGCACGAGGCGTACGTGTCCGGCGATCTTTGTTGATCCGGCAGCACGAGCGATTCCCCGAAATCCGCCACCAACGGCAGGAACGAGATCTCGTGCCACTGATCCGGTCGGCAGGATAACTCGGTATAGACCTTCGGTCGATGCGGTAGGGCCGGCTTGTTTGAACGCTTGACTAATTGCCTTGGCAAACGCTCCTGAGGTTTGCGCTACCATCCCCGTTGGAGTGCTGTGCGAAGGCTTTGCGACGCGGCTGATGAGCAGAGCCTCTCGATTCAGCAGCATTCGGAGCATCATCTCGGTACTTGGCTCCGTTTCGAGCGGGAATAGCGGAACAACGACGGTATCTTCTTCAAGTCCCACGGGGCCTCCGGATAGTGATCGATCAATTATGGTGCCAGTAAGTATCGCCTACGTTGACCGCTCACCATTTTGCCTCGCCTCGGAGCGCGGCCGGCCCGCGGCGCACCGGCAGACTCTACGGAACCCCGGCCGCCGCTTCCGCCGCGGCCAAGGCCTGGGAAAACCTGTCCACCGCGATCTTGTAGTCCACCGGATTCCCGACGGTTTTCTCGTGGTCAGCCGCGCGCATTGCCCTGACCATGGCCGCTGTCGCAGGGAGGGAAGTGTCGGACATCGCGGGGTAGTCGAACTGCAGCTGCGGGTCAACCTCATAGGTGAGCCACCGCCGTTTCAGCAGAGCGTGACGGTCGGCGGTTCTCCCGTGTTCCGTCACATCCGCCAAGGAGAGATGCGCCAGCAACGCGGCGTCCACGCCAGTGGCCAAGGAAACCGACCGGACTGCCTCACGCTGGCGGCCAAGAGCCTGTTCAGTCCCCAGGGCCAGAGGAGTGACACCCTTCTGCACGAACTCGACGTTGAACTGGTAAGCCCGGATCTCCGCCGGCGTCATAAAGTCCAAATCGCCGGGAGACTTGTTCGCCAGCTCCTTGGCGCCGTAGGGGCTTGCCACGCTGCTCCGGGGAACCGGCCAGAAGTACTTTCCGCCGAAGAACCCGCCAACGACTGCCACCCAGAACAGCCAGTCAGGAGAATCCACCGATACTGCCCCGACAGCGCCACCCACCGTGGACGCTATATGCCCACGCGTCAGAAGGATCTTCGTGCGGCCTAGCCGGTAGACACGGCGGGGACGGTCCAGTTGCTTCTCGTGGAATGCCTTGAGCCTGACAGCCCAGTCACTGGTGTTGCTCACCAGTCACGCTCCTCAGTCATGATGACGGCGGCACTGCCGTCGACGCGGACACCGGCGGCGTGCTGCTGCTCGGCATGGCCGCGCTCAACCTGAACACCGGTGTAGGACATGACCGGTACGGCCCCCCTCACCAAGAATACTTGCGCTGCGGCCGAACTCGTCTCCCCTGCCCTTAGTGACGGACGACGGCGCCGACTCGGGTCTAGTGCAGAAGTTCCGTTGGGCAACAGTTGAGGTTTAGGCGGCGGCCTTCGCCGGTAACCCGCGGGAGTGCGACTTGGAGACACTGCCGCGTCACTCTATGCTCTCGAAGAGACTTTGATGTCCGGGCCAGGGGGAACAACGTGACGACAGCAACGGCTGTGAAGTACGAAACAAAGTCCGTAAAAACAGTTCGTGGCATGGAGGCCAGGACTCGAGCCAAGGTAGAGAAAGAGGGCTGGGAGTTCGTTTCTCAGACCCAAGGGACGGTTCGGTCTGAAATGATCTTCCGGCGCCCGAAACCAGCGACCCCATGGAAACTGATCGGGATCGGGCTGTGCCTGTTCGCAGTCCTTTTCATCGGGGTGCGCATCATGGATGCGGTTGCGGGTGGTGACCGTTCAAGCAACAGCGCCGAGACCTTTCCGTCGCCGACTCCCTCCCAGGTAGTGACAACTGAATTCCAGACCGCCCCATCGGAAGCAAGGACGCCTTCGGTCGAGCCCGCCCCTGCTAACCCTTTGGTCAAAGCAATCACAGTCGATGAACTGCTGGACAAGCTCAACTCCAGCCAGTCGGGTGGAATCAAGGTTGGGGACCAGTTCCGGCTGACCGGCGAGCTGTTCATGTCCGACTTGTGGAGGACCGGGGCGAACGGGGCGTTCTACGTCTTGCTAAAGGCCCACGGAGGAGCCAATGACCTGCCCGTGTTCGCTGACGAGTCAGATGCGTCGGGTTGGCAGGACGGTACAAAGGTCCAGATGGTTGTGGAAATGGGTGAGGCCACAATCAACCGTGAGACCACAGATGGCTGGCTAAGGGCTCTGTCCGTGGAGACGATTCCGTAGCCGAGGCAACCGCCGCTGTGCTGCGACCAGCATGAACTCTATTGGCCCCGAAAAAGCATGAATGACGGCCATATACTCGCTTGTGCGAGGCGCAACTGCCGGCGCGATCAGGGCAGAGGGCACAAAATTGGCCCTAACCCAATCGAGGCTCCGGAAGCTAAAATGGACCATGTTGGTCTTCCCAGCCATCGGACTCCTGCTTTGGATTGGCTTCCTTTTTGCCGTTCTGGTTCTAAGTGGCATCGTCTGGGTCTTTTGCCAGCTAGTGCTCGGGATCCTGAACGTCATATCGCCACCCAAAAAGAAGACAGTCGCCAGTGTCAGGCGGGTATCACCCCGCGTCCAGCCCCGCGGCCCCGACCGGGCTCCCCTGCGGGCAGCACCCCGGGCAGCCCCGCCCGTTCGCAACGTCGCACCGCGGCCGCCACAAGCCGCACCAAAAGCCCTGTCCCCGTCAGACATCTGGCCCAAGTGGACTCCGGCCCACCGGCGCTACGTGGACGAGGAGCTGGCCCTCTGGCAGGAGCAGTTCGACGCCCTGAGCTCCCGCAGGTAGCAAGCAGGCAGCAGCAGGTAGGAATCGACAGTTCTTGTCACGCAGTTAACTGTCTATTCACACCGACCTCACAACGCGTCCAACCGGACTCCGTACCGTCGGACGCATGGACAACATTTCACGCAGATCCCTTCTGACCGCCGGCCTCGGGGCCGGGCTCGTCGCCGCCTGGCCGGGTGCCGCCGTCGCCGTTTCCACCGCGGACGACGCCGGCCTCCGTTCTGATCCGTTCCTGCTGGGCATCGCCTCCGGCGAGCCGTGGCCGGACGGCTTCGTGATCTGGACCCGGCTGGCGCTGGACCCGGTAGCCGAAGACGGCCTGGGCGGCATGCCCGCCCGCAACGTCGCGGTGGCATGGGAAGTGGCAGAAGACGCAGGCATGCGCACCGTAGTAGCCCGCGGCGTCGAGCAGGCCCGGATCGAAACCGCCCACTCCGTCCACGTTGAGCTGAAGGGACTGCGCCCGGGGCGCGAATACTTCTACCGGTTCCGCACCGGCCGGCACATCAGCCCGGTGGGCCGCACCCTCACCAGCCCGGCACTGCACGAGACGCCGGCCGCGCTGGCCATGGCGTTCGCCAGTTGCGCGCAGTACGAGCACGGCTACTTCACCGCCTACTCGCGGCTGGCGCAGGACCACCCGGACCTGGTGCTGCACCTGGGCGACTACCTGTACGAGTACAAGAAGGGCAGCTACGTGATCGGCGGCGGCAACCCGCGCGACCACGAAGGCCCGGAGACCACCAGCCTGGCCGGCTACCGGCAGCGGCACGCACAGTACAAGTCCGACGACGACCTGCAGGCTGCGCACGCTATCGCACCGTGGCTGGTGGTCTGGGATGACCACGAGGTGGACAACAACTGGGCGGACGAGATCCCGGAGAACAGGGACGCCGGCCAGCTGAACGACACCACCGAGCGGTTCCGGCAGCGCCGCACCGCCGCGTTCCAGGCGTACTACGAGAACATGCCGCTGCGGGCCTCGTCCGTGCCGGCCGGCTACGACATGAAGATCTACCGCACCATCCAGTGGGGCCAGCTGGCCAACTTCCACATGATGGACACCCGGCAGTACCGCGATGACCAGCTCGCCGGGGACGGCTGGAAGAAGAACGTCACCGAACGCCTCGCCGAGGACCGCACCATCACCGGCGCCGAGCAGGAAAAGTGGCTGCTGGACGGCTTCCAGAACTCCACCCAGCGCTGGGACATCCTGGGCCAGCAGGTCTTCTTCGCCGAAAAGGACAGGAACGCCGCCCCCGAGATCGACGACGTCTCCATGGACGGGTGGGACGGCTACGCCGCCTCCCGCCGCCGCATCACCCAGGGCTGGGTGGACGCCAACGTCCGCAACGCCGTGGTCCTCACCGGCGACGTCCACCGCAACTGGGCCAACGACGTCAAGGTCGACTACAAGGACCCCGCCTCCCCCGTGGTCGGCTCCGAACTGGTCTGCACCTCCATCACCTCCACCGGCAACGGCACAGGCTCCACCGTGGACCCGGTCCTGCCCTGGAACCCGCACCTGAAGTTCTACAACGACAACCGCGGCTACGTGAACACCACCATCACCCGCGAGGCGATGACCGCGGACTTCCGCGTCCTGGACTACGTCACGACGCCGGGATCCCCCGTCAGCACGAAAGCCTCCTTCGCGATCCAGGACGGCGTTCCGGGGTTGGTCGCCAAGTAGAACCTGCCGACGCGCTTACTGAGCTTCTCGAAGCCTGCCCAGAGACCTTGGGGCGGCCAGCGATATTCGCTGGCCGCCCCATTGTTTTTTCGTTGGCTTTATTTGGCGGGGTATTCCCATTCCCAGCCGGCGGGCATGAAGCCCTGTTGGCGAATCAGGACACCGGTAGGCGTTGGGACATCGAGAATAATTGATCCTGTAGCTTTCTCCCCCGGACCACGGGATCCGTCGCCTTGACGACGGCACGCTCATTGAGGGGTAACACCTCGCGCGGAAGTCGAACGGGTAATAGTTTATACATAAATAGGCTTTAGGGGTAAACTATTACCCATGGGACGTCGAGAACTTGGTCTAACCCGCGTTGCCGAGGACGCGGTTGTCATGCTCGGGCAGCAAATTCGGATGGCGCGCGCTGCGCGAGGGATGACCGCAGAGCACCTCGCTGGCACAGCAGGTATTACGCGGAAAACTTTGGCGGCCATCGAGCACGGAAGCGCCGCGAGCAGTATCGGCAACGTGTTCAACGTGGCGTCGATCGTTGGTGTCCCCCTGTTCGGGGTCGACGACCCCAGTGAACTCATCGCGCTCCGCCGACGAGGCGAGGAACGACTCGCACTGCTTCCCGCCCGTGTCGACAAGAAGCGAAAGGACAACGACGATGGCCTCGACTTCTGACGTCTATGTGTGGGTGTGGCGGCCCGAGGCGACCGCACCGGTGCCCGCTGGCCGTCTTCGGGAGGGTGGGCCCGGCCAGTTCTCCTTCGACTACGGTCGGCGGTACCTCGAGCGCCGCAACGCCATCTCCCTAGCTCCAACCCTCCCGCTATCCGAGCGAACGTTCGGGCCCACTGGGTCAATGGGGCTACCTGGTGCTCTGCGCGACGCTTCACCAGATGCATGGGGGCGGCGCGTCGTTCAGTACCAAGTCACCGGTGACCGTGGCGACGACGCCGACACGGGTGACCTAGACGAACGCACATATCTCTTGAACTCCAGCTCCAACCGCTTCGGCGCTATCGATTTCCAGAGGTCAGTCACCGACTACGTCCCGCGTGCTACGGCGCCCGCCCCGCTGGAAACTCTCCTGAACGCCGCAGACCTCGTTGAAGCCGGAGGCGAGCTGCCGTTCGAACTCGAGCGAGCTCTCCTGAGCGGTACAGCGATGGGTGGGGCGCGCCCGAAAGCCGTCATCCACGACTCTGGTCGCGAGTACATAGCGAAGTTCACCGCGTCCAATGACCACTTCCCTGTGGTCGGGGCAGAGGCTGCGAGCATGTTTCTCGCCGAGAAGGCGGGGCTCAACGTCGCTCGAACCCGCGTCGAGAGCGTCCTCGGTCGGGGTGTCTTGCTGGTTGAGCGATTCGACCGAACGAACGACGGCGGGCGCATCCTTGCGACGAGCGCCCTGACCCTGACCGGCTTAGACGAGCTGCAGGCGCGCAGCGGCAGCTATGTCGAGTTTCTGGACGCTCTTCGCAACAACGGCGCGCCCGAGGGTACTGCCTCCGAACTCTTCGCACGCATCGCTTTCAGCATGTCAATCTCCAACTCCGACGACCACCTTCGGAACCACGCCGCGCTCTGGGACGGATCTGTAGCGAAACTCAGCCCCGCCTATGACCTTTCGCCCATGCGGCGTAGCGCAGAGACGGCTTCGCAGGCCATCGCATATGACAGGAACGGGACAAGGCGGAACAACTTATCTGACCTCATCGCCGCCCGTAGTCTCTATGACCTGACCAGAGACGAGGCCAACAACATCGTTGCCCGAATCGAAGACGCTATTCGTGAGCACTGGGCGGAGGCTGCGGACTTTGGAATGCTGACCAGCGCCGACAGGCGCCTCCTGTGGGGGCGGCAGTTCCTCAATCCCGGCACCCTCTACGGCTTCCGCGATCGGTGAAGTTCGATCATGGGCAAAAATCGCCAGGCATTTGTTCGATCAGCACTCAGGAACCGCCAGCACATGAAATCGGCGAATAATTTGGGATCCGAGTAGGGCATGACTGCCCAGTGCAAATCCTCAGCTGAGTCGATCAGGCTGAGATCTGCGCAGTCCTGCTGCCTTGACGGACTTGACCGAGACGGCATTCTCGTGGGCCTCAACTGGTAGGGCGTTCGCGCAACGGGCGATGACGTTCAGCCACAAGAGGTCCGCGCTGGACTCGAGGCCAACGAATAGGGCCCACACAGGCATTTTCGGACAGCCCGGTTAAGGATCCCCTTGCGGACAGGCAGGTATTTCGTTGCCTCATCTCACTGCCGAAAGCGTTGCCCAGGCGACATCGATGACGCAGAGCTCGCCGCCAGTCTCACCGAAGAAGACATTGCCCGGGAAGGTGGTGCCCGCTACTGCACCCTCGGGTAAGCCCTCGAGGTTGATGCTCCACTTCGGATCAAGCGCTGCCTGGTCCTTCCAATACTTGCCGGTAAATTTCTCGGGCTCGCCAGCGGACAGCGAAGACCAGTCGCTAGGTTCACCAAAATCTGCGGTGGAATCAGCACAGACGATGTCCGACGTCTCGCCCGCAGCCAAGTCAGCAATGAGCTTCTCCGTTGCTTCAATCACCTTGGCACCGTCACTTCCCCATATCAATGAGTCGACCGAGCATCCGGTCAATAGCGCAGCCAAGGCTCCTCCAGATAGTCCGCAAACCACTCTTCGCCCCAGTTCCATGCCTTAAACCTAGGGTGCGCGCCAGCAAAAGACCGCAACGCCGTGGTCCTCACCGGCGACGTCCACCGCAACTGGGCCAACGACGTCAAGGTCGACTACACGGACCCCGCATCCCCCGTGGTCGGCTCCGAACTGGTCTGCACCTCCATCACCTCCACCGGCAATGGCACGGGCTCCACCGTGGACCCGGTCATGCCCTGGAACCCGCACCTGAAGTTCTACAACGACAACCGCGGCTACGTGAACACCACCATCACCAAGGACGCGCTCACCGCAGACTTCCGCGTCCTGGACTACGTCACGACGCCGGGATCCCCCGTCAGCACGAAAGCCTCCTTCGCGATCCAGGACGGGGTTCCGGGGCTGGTGGCGCGCGGCTGACCTGCACTGAAACCGCTACGACGACGGCGGGGTGGCCAGCAATTCTGCTGAACGCCCCGCCTCCACCACCTGGACGCCGACAAAATCACCGACATCGAGGTTGACGGGAGACTACGACGGTCCGCTCGGTCATCCACGCCGCAGGGAACATCACCTCCTACTACAAGTACCCGCTGCTACGCGGCGATGACGGCTGGCGGATCTCTCACGTCTCGACCTTCCTCGACCCGCTCGGCACACCGCAGCAAGACTTACGGCATCATCTGCGAGGCTAGGTACGCGGAATCGCGAGGCAGAAGTCCCGGATCTCCTTGTTGAATGCGTCCGCGTTTTCCAAGTTGCTCACGTGACCCGCCCGAGGAATTACCGCAAGGCGAGCGCCGGTGATCGCCTGATGCAGCTGGTGCGCAACAGCGATCGGCGATCGTCCGTCCGATTCACCCCACAGCAGCAGAGTGGGAACGGTTATTGTCGGCAGGATGCTTCGGGTGTCCACAGCAGATGCCCTGGCCATCAGCCGGAAGCCCGTGGGGTGGAAGCCGCGCATGATGCCCGCAAGCTCCTCGACGGCCTGCGGATTCGGGGAACGGCTGAACATTGATGGAAGGTATTTCGCTACAAAGTCGTCCCGCGGTAACGAGGCATCGCGAAGGCAGGCGGCCAGCCGTTCTTGGGGAAGAGGATCCGGAAGTGAGCCCTTCCAACCGGCGTAGGTGCCGGCCAGGATCAGTGACTCCACGACAGAGGAGTGACGCCTATAGAACTCCTGCGCCAGAATCCCTCCCCAGGACAGACCAAGAATGTGTGCCCGCTCAAGCCCGGCAGTGCGGAGGCAAGCCGCCAGGCAGTCCGCCCAGTCCGCAAGTGCGAACGGGCTTGGAGGGTCGGAGGAGCGGCCTGCGCCGGGGGCATCCCAGGCGAAGACTGTGAAGTCCTCTTTGAGGTTCTCCATCTGAGGCCGCCAGACACGTGAATCGTGGGAAAAGCCGTGCAGCAGCACCAAGCCCGGCCCCTCGCCGACCTGTTGGTAGGCCACCGAGAGGCCCCTCACGTCAGCGCGAAACACGTCTCATCGGTTCATAGATTGCCGCGGCGGCGCCCATTTGGTCAGTGTAGGCCTGCCCCATCCCCGCGGGCCGTTGACAGGTGGTTCGCGGCGGCGATTTCCAGGTGCGTCAGGTCGGACGCAACCGTGACGAAGGTGAACCCCTCCGCAATGCGCTGACTGGCGATCTCGCCGCTCGCCGTGTGGATGGCTGCGATCACGCCGGCGGCCTGGGCTGCCTCGCGGATGGTTACCAGCGCGGCGTTGAACTCGTCCGCCACGTCCGGATCGTTGTGGAACTTTCCGCCCACGGCCAGGCACAGGTCTGACGGGCCAATGTAGATCCCGTCGATCCCGGGCACGGCACAGATGTCCTTCACGTTCGCCAGCCCCTCGGGGGTCTCGATCATTGCCAGGCACAGCACGGTGGCATCGGCCTCGGCCGGCACAGGCCCGATCCGCAAGGCGGACCGCATGGGCCCGTAGGACCGCATGCCATGGGGCGGGTAGCGCACAGCGCGGACCGCCGCGGCGGCTTCCTCCGCGTTGTTCACCAGCGGGACAATCACACCGGCCGCACCTGCGTCCAGCGCCTGCCCGATGAACGCCGCGTTGTTGGATGGCACCCGGACGATCCCCGCAGCGCCGGCCGCGTCAATCGCCATCAGTCCGTGCAGCCAGCCCGAATAGCCCATCAGCCCGTGTTGCGCGTCCAACGCCACATAGTCGTAGCCCAGCCGTGCCACCCGCTCAGTGGAAACCGGCGAGTCCAGGACCACCCAGTATCCGACGACGGGCTCATTGGCTCGGGCTTTGGCGGCAAACGATGCGGCACTCATGGCAGATTCCTCTTCAGTTGGCGGCGAGTCAAAGATTCGCCGGTCGGAGCTAGGGGTGGACGGGCTAGCGGTTGTACTTGGGCATGGGCCCATGGATTTCCGCGGCCACCGCGTCGCAGGCGGCAACCACGTCCTCCGGCAGCGGGCCCTTCCCGGCAGCGGCGATGTTGGCCTGCAGCTGCTCCAGCTTGGAGCCGCCCAGCAGGATGGAACCCACCCCGGGCTTGCTGAGCAGCCAGCGGAAGGAAAGTTCCGGCAGGGCCAGGCCAGCGCCACCAGCGATGGCACGGAGCTGCCGGACGGCTTCGAACAGCCGTGGGTCCCAGTACCGCTGCTTGTACATCTCAGCCAGCCGTGAGCTGCCGAACCGGCCTTCGGTGGGCGACTCCGTAAACGAATGCCTGCCCGTCAGGAGCCCGCCGCCCAGCGGGTTGTAGACCATGGTCACCAGCCCGGTGTGCCGGGCGAACTCCATATATTCGTCCTCGATCCGCGTCGCAAGGAGGTTGTACAGCTGCTGCGCCACCACCGGCCGGGGCACCCCAGAGGCGTCCGCTGCAAAGTTCAGTTCACTGATCTGCCACGCCGCGAAGTTGGACACACCCCAGGCGCGGATCTTGCCGCCGCGGATCAACTGGCCGACGGCGGCGAGCGTCTCTTCCAGCGGCGCGTTCCGATCCGGCTGGTGGAGGTAGAAAAGATCCAGCCAGTCAGTGCCCAGCCGGCGCAGGCTGCCATCGACGGAACGCCGGAGCCCCTCCGCCGAGAGCGGCGAGTTCCCTCCCGCATCGGGGTGCGGCATGCCAGCTTTGGAGGCGAGAACGACGGCGTCGCGGTGCGCGGGCAGGATCTTCGCCAGGATTTCCTCGCTGGCTCCGCCCGCGTAACCGTTCGCGGTATCCACCACAGTTATGCCAGCCTCGAGCGTGGCTTCCAGCATGCCGGCGGCCACCTCCTCCGACGCCGTGTCCCCGAACGTCATGGTGCCCAGGGCCAGCTGCGAAATGGGTAGCTCCAGGCCTGCCACTTTGGTTCCCTGCATCAGCTGGCTTCCTCCATCAGTACGGGCTCCCCCTGGGGTGCCACCTTGTTCAATCGTGAAACCAGCTCGCGGGGTTTGCGGCCGGTCATGGTCAGCGGATCCAGCGCCGCGGCCCGCAGCGCCCGGGTGTAGGGGTCCCGGGGCGTCGTGAGGACCTGTTGGGTGGGACCCTGTTCCACGATCTTCCCCTTGGACATCACCACCACGTGGCTGCTGCTTTCCCGCACCACCCCAAGGTTATGGCTGATCATCAGGTAAGTCAGCCCGCGGTCCCGCTGGATGTCCGCGAGGAGTTCGAGCACCTGCGCCTGAACGGAAACGTCCAGGGCACTGGTTGCCTCGTCACAGACCAGCAGTTCCGGCTTCGAAGCCAAGGCCCGCGCAATGCCGATGCGCTGGCGCTGGCCGCCCGAAAATTCGGCCGGCCGCCGGCCCAGGGCGGACGCGGGCAGGCCTACCTGGTCGATCAGTTTGGCTGCTTCCGCCCGGCGTTCCTTGCCGGACCGGATACCGCGCAGGGTCAGCGGTTCGGCCACGATGTCCTCTGCGGTGAGGTGCGGGTCCAGGGAGCCGTAGGGATCCTGGAACACCATCTGCACCTTGGACCGGAGCGGCCGCAGCTGCCGGGCCGGCATCCGGGCGATGTCCTGCCCGTTGAGCAGGATTTCCCCGGAAGTGGGCGTCAGCAGCCGGACGATCGCCTTCGCGATGGTGGACTTGCCGCAGCCCGATTCCCCCACGATGGCCACGGTGCTGCCCCGCGGAACGTCGAAACTGACGCCGTCCACAGCCCGGAAGCTGCTGCGGTGCACAGCGTAGTCCACGGTGAGGTTCTTGACGGAAAGCACCAGGTCCTGCCCGCCGGCCGCTGAGGGTGGGTTGCTCAAGGATGAACTCACGGGTGTGCTCCGTTCAGGGCGGCCGGGCCGGTTTCAAGCGGCTCCACGTGCGGTTCGCCGTCCCAGTGCCCCAGCCTGGGCACTGCGGCCAGCAGCTTTTTGGTGTACTCGGTCTGCGGGTTCTCCACGATCTGCTCCACTTCGCCGCTTTCCACGAACCTGCCGTCCTTCATCACGTGGATCCGGTCCGAGACCAGCCGGGCCACGCCCAGATCGTGCGTGATCATGAGGATGGCCACGTGCGTGCGTTCCTGCAGCTCCATCAGGAGGTCCAGGATGCCGGCCTGCACGGTGACATCCAGCGCGCTGGTGGGTTCGTCCGCCACCAGCAGGACGGGATCAACCGCGAGCGCCATGGCGATCAGGACACGCTGCAGCATGCCGCCGGACAGCTGGTGCGGGTACTTCTTCAGCTGGAGCGCCGGTTCCGGGATGCGGACCTGTTCCAGGAGTTCCATGGAGCGGCGGTTCACGTCTGCTTTGGAGGCAGGGCCTTTGCGCAGGATGGCCTCGCCCAGCTGCCGGCCGATGGTGTGCACCGGGGACAGCGCTGTCATGGCGTCCTGCGGGATCAGCGCCACGGAACGGCCGCGGAGCTTTGCGAACTTCCCGGGCTCGGTCACCACGTCCACGCCGTCGAGCACTGCGAGCCCGGAGATGACGGCGAGGTCCTCCGGCAGGAGCCGGAGGAGGCCCATCGCCGTCGTACTTTTGCCGGAGCCGGACTCACCGATGACCGTGACCGTCTGCCCCGCGTCGATGGCGAAGGAGATGCCGTCCACGGCGCGGATCACGCCGGCGGTGGTCATCAGTTCGATGGACAGGTCCCTGACCTCCAGCACGCTCATGAGGTGGCTCCCTTGCGGCGGCGTACGCGGTCCCGCAGGCCATCGGCCAGCAGGTTGACCCCCACCACCAGGATGGCGATCACGGCGCCGGGCAGGGTCACAATCCACCAGGAGGTGGTGATGAAGTCCTGGCCGTCGGAAATGATCCGGCCCCAGGTGGCGAAGGGCCGCTGCGGGCCGGCGCCGAGGAAGCTCAGCGCGCTTTCCATCAGCACGGCAGTCGCCAGGAGCAGCAGGACCACCACAATGACCTGGCTGATGACATTGGGGATGATGTGCTTCACCAGGGTGGTGATCTGCGGCAGGCCAAGGACCTTGGCAGCCTGCACGTAGGGCTTTTCGCGTTCCACCAGCACCAGCGAGCGCGTGAGGCGGGCAGGTTCGGGCCATTGGGCGATGGCGATCACGAAGGTGATCACCGGGATGGACGGGCCGAACAGCGCCACCACCAGCAGGAGCATCATCAACAGGGGCAGGGAGAGCTGCGCCTCGATCAGGCGGGAAACCACGGCGTCCACCCAGCCGCCGAAGAACCCGGCGAGCGCACCAAGGACCACACCCACAAGGCCGGAAATCACCACGGCGAGCACGCCGATGGTCAACGACACCTGTCCGCCGTGCAGAACGCGGGAAAGGATATCCCGGCCCAGCTGGTCGGTTCCAAACAGGTGGCCCGGGCTCAACGGCGGCAGGAAACGGGAGGTGATGGCCTGCGCGTCCACATCGGGCAGCGGCAGGACCTGTGCCAGGACGATGGGCAGGACCACGACGGCGGTCAGGAAACCTCCCAGCACCATCTTCACCTTCGCCGAGCGTTCCCGCCGCGCCGCGGAGGAGCGGCGGAGCAGCCGCTTGGTGACCGCCGTCGGCCGTTTCGTAGCCAGATCTGCGGGCGGAGTTTCGTTGAGGGTTGTCATGCGACGGACACCTTTCCGAGCCGGACCCGGGGGTCAAGCAGCGGGTAACACAGATCGATCAGCAGCTGGACGCCGACGGCCAGCACGGACGTCACCAGTACGGTGGCCTGGATCAGCGGGTAGTCGCGGGTTTCCAGGGCGCGGACCACCAGGGATCCCAGGCCGGGCCAGTTGAACACCACCTCCACCACCACCACGCCGTTGAGCATGCCGGCGAACCGGGTACCCAACGTGGTGAGGATGGGGATGGAGGAGTTGCGCATGGCGTAGGCCCAGGTGAGTTTCTGCTCGCCGGTGCCGCGGGCCCGCGCCACCGTGAGGTAGGGGGCGGCCATGTTGGTGCCCACCTCGCGGCGGACCATCCGGGACACCAGCGCGATCTGCAGGATGGCCACCGTGGTGACCGGCAGGACCACCCCGAACCAGCTGGTGAAGCCGGAGGAGGGGAAGATGGGGAACACCACCGCGAACAGGGTAAGCAGCATGATGCCGATCCAGAAGTCAGGCATGGACTGCCCGGCGATGGTGAGGACGTTGACGCCGAGCTCACGCTTGGTGTCGGCGCGCTTGGCCATCCAGACACCCAGCGGGATGGCCACCACAATGGCCAGCAGGATGGCCAGCACGGCCAGGAAGATGGTGTTTGGCAGCCGCGACATGACCACTTCCAGGGCGGGGGCCTGGAAAGAGTAGGACTTGCCGATGTTCCCGGCGCCGAGGTCCTTGAGGAAGATGCCGTACTGGGTCAGCAGGGGTTCGTTGAGTCCCATGGAGATCCGGATTTTTTCGAGGTCCCCGGTGGAGGCCAGGGGCCCGGCCAGGGCGTAGGCCGGGTCGCCGGGAGCCATCCGGATCAGGACAAAGACTGTTGACACGGTCAGGAAGATCGTGAGCAGGCTCTGCCCTAACCGCTTGGAGACGTAGGTGAGCATGGTGTTAGCCGTTCACCTTGACCGCGGAGAGCTGGTAGGAGTTGATGGGGCGCAGCTTGATGCCTTCCACCCGGGTCCGGCGGGCCAGGACGGCATTGGGGATGAACGCCCACATGCAGGGCCACTTGGCCCAGATGTCCTTCTGGACGTCGGTGAGGAGCTTGGTGCTCTTGGTGGTGTCCGTCTCGGAGGTGGCGGTGATGATCTTGCTGCTGATCTCCGGGAAAACGAAGCCGTGGTACGTGTCGCGGGTGGCTTCCTTCTCCGCTGTGCCGGCGTACATGCCCTGCAGGTTGGTCAGCGCGAGGCCGGTCTGGTTGCCGTAGCCGTTGCCCAGGATGTCCCAGTCGCCGGCCTTTCCCTGGCGCCAGCTGGAGATGTCGCCGCCGGGTTCGAACTGCTGCAGCTCTGCGGTGACGCCGATCTCCTTCATCATCTCCACGAGGGCTTCCATGATGGACACGTCGCCGGCGAATTCGCCGGTTTCCCAGATGACCTTGACGGCCAGGTTGGAGACGCCCAGGTCCGCGAGCATGGACTTGGCCTTGGCGGGGTCGTACTTGAATTCGCCGGTTTCCACCGCGCCGGCGAGAGTCTGCGGGACCACACCCTTGGCGGAGGTGACGGTGCCGCCCAGGATGCCGTCCACCACGGACTTGCTGTCGAAGCCGTAGGAGAGGGCCTCGCGGACCTTCGGATCGGACATGGGGCTGCCGGCCGGCTTGCGGAAGTTGTAGAAGAGCTGGTTGTAGCGTGTGCCGGTGACGGATTCGATGGTGACGCCGTCAACGGACTTCAGCTGGGCCACGGAGTCAGGGGTGATGGAGTCGATGACGTCCACCTCGCCTGAGCGCAGTGCCACCACCCGGCTGGATTCCTCGGACATGAACCGGACGTTGACCTCGGAGATGTTGGGCTTCTCGCCCCAGTAGTTCTCGTTGATCACCAGCTTGTAGGTGCCGGTGCCGCGGTCCGCGGAGGCCACCTTGTAGGGGCCGGTGCCCACGCCTTCCTGGAGTTCCTCCGGCTTGTTCGCGGCGGCCGGGGTGATGAGGATGTTGGACATAAGCGTGTTCAGCACGGGCAACGGGGCTTTGGTGTCCAGGGTGAAGCTCAGTTCGTCCTTCTTGGTCACGGTGGGCCATTCGGGGAACTGCGGGGCCAGGAAGGAGCCGTTGACCTGGCTGTACATTTCCAGGGCCTTGGCCACGTCCTCCACGGCCACCTTGGTGCCGTCCGAGTACTTGATGTCGTTGCGCAGCTTGACTGTCCACTGCGTGGGGCTGGTCAGTTCGAAGCTTTCGGCCAGCACGTTGCGGGGCTTGAGGTCGTCCCCGATCTCGGTGAGCGCCTGGCGGACGGCGCGCTGGACGGTTACAGCGGCGTCGAACTGGTTGAGTTTGTTGTCCAGGCTGACCAGCGAGCGGTTCAGCCCAAGGGTGAGGGTACTGGTGCCTGTTGCGCCGCCGCCGGGGGCGGCCGGGCCTACGCAGGCGGTGACGGCGGGAGCCAGCACGGCGCCGGCTCCGGCAAGCGCGCCCCACCGGAGCAGGGAACGCCGGGAGACGGAACGCTGAGCTACTTCGCCGAGGAATCCACTGCCGCCGGCAACGCTGTCGGATCGAGTCATCTTTGACCTCCAAGTAAGGGCCGGCTCCTGCCGGCTTGGGCGGTGCATCCTGCTGATACGGGCCCCCGGGGTGTTACTCCGATCACAATGCCACGATTGCGCAAAGCGCGCAATAGGTCTAGCGTGTTTTGTGCAGGGCGGTTCAGTCGGCGTCCAGCACCACTACCAGCCAGTGCCAAAGGAGGCAGCGATGCAGCGCATTCTCGCCATTGCTGATGATCTCTCGGGCGCCGCTGAGACCGCCGCTGCGCTGCGGAGTTTTTCGCAAATCTTGACCGAACCTTTTGCGCAGAGTGCGCAAAGCGGGGGCGCCGGCCGGGAAATGGCCGACGACGGCGCCCCGCGGGTGTGCCTGCTCCCCCACCTTATGGAGGAGCTTGGGCCCGCCGTGCGGCACCTTCTGCAGGAAGGCGGTGGCTGGTCCGGCAGTCAGCCCGGCTCATGGCCGGTCCGGGGAGAGGGCGGCGGTGCCAGGGCACCCCTGGTGCTGGACACGGACAACCGCAGGTTCCCGGCGGACGTTGCGGCGGAGCGGCTGCGGATTGTGGTTGAGTCCCTGCCGTCCGGAGGCTCCCCCATTGTGTTCCTGAAGCTGGACTCCCTGCTCCGCGGCCCTGTCCGGTCCCAGCTGGAAATCCTCGCCGCGGAGGGTCCCGTGATCCTGGCGCCGGCGCTGCCGCCGCTGGGCCGCAGCACGGTGAACGGGACGGTGCATCATCAGGGTGTGCCGCTGCACAAGACCTCGCTCTGGCACGCCGAGTCCTCGGCCCCGCCGGCCACTATTGCCGCTGGCCTTGAGCCTTTGGCCACCGTCCTGGTGGACCTGGCAACGGTCCGCAGCGGCAACGAAGCCCTCACTGCCGCACTCACACAAGCCAGCCGGGGCTGCCCAGGCCCCGTCCTGGTCTGCGACGCCGAGACGCAGGAGGACCTGGACTCGATCGCCGCTGCGGGCCTTAGGTTTCCCCGCACCCGGTTCGCTGGCGCGTCAGCCCTGGGAGCCGCACTGGCACGGGCCGCAGGCCTGGCACCCGGGCCAAGCGCCGGCGTCGTACGCTCCGCATCCGGCAGGCGCCCAACCGGTGGCTTTCCCCTGCTGGTGGTGGGCTCGGCGTCCGGCCCGGCACGGCAACAGTTGCAGGCCCTCGCCGCTGACGGCGTTCACGTCATCACCCTCACCCCCGCAGACCTCCTGGCAGGTACCGCCGACCTCACTCCGCTGGCGCAGGCCCTGACGGAAGGACCAGTGGCGGTGACGGTGGATGCGTCAACGGTGGATCCGGCGTCGTCGGGCAGGATTGCCGCCGCCCTGGCACAGGCCGTTGCTCCGCTCGCCATGGGCCGGCCGCTCATGCTGACCGGCGGCGAAACGGCCCGCTCGGTGCTGGATGCCCTCGGCGTTCAGCGGCTCAGCGTCAGGGGCGAGATCGAACACGGCGCTGTCCTGTCCCTGTCCCCGGACGGAAACCCCGTGATCACCCGTCCGGGCAGTTTCGGCAACCCCAACAGCCTCCGCACCAGCCTGGCCGCACTCGCCGGCCACCCCGCGCCAGCATCCCAGCCGGGGAATCCCCCCGCTTCACACTCCCCTCTGCCGACGGCGCCCCAGCCGTCCCTGCCCGGAAAAGGACCCTCCATGAACACTGTTGATCCCACGGAACTCCCGTATGTAGCCGTCACCATGGGCGACGGCGCCGGTGTTGGACCGGAGGTGGTGGTGGCCGCCGTCCTGGACGCGACCATCAACGCGGAGTGCAGGCCCGTGGTGATCGGTGACGCCCTGCGGCTCCGCCAGGCTGCAAACATCCTAGGCATCGCGGCGGACATCCAGGCCGTGGCCGCAGTGGAGGACGCGGTGTTCACGCCGGGCCGGGTGAACGTGATTGACCTGGCGCTGCTGCCGGCGGACCTGGCCTGGGGCCAGCTCTCCCCAGTGGCCGGCAACGCCGCCTACGAATACATCCGGGTGGCCAGCGAACTGGCCATGGCCGGCCGGGTGCAGGCCATCTGCACGGCCCCGCTGAACAAGGAGGCGCTGCACGCGGCCGGGCATATCTTCCCCGGGCACACCGAGCTCCTCGCGCAGCTGACCGGGACGGAGGAAGTGTCCATGATGCTTTCCACACCCAAGATCAAGGTGATCCACGTGACCACCCACATCGGGCTGATGGACGCCGTCCGCAAGATCAACCCGGACTTGGTGGAACGCACCATCCGCCGAGGCCACGAGGCGCTAATCCGGGCAGGGATCGCCAAGCCGAAGATCGGTGTCTGCGCCATCAACCCGCACGCCGGCGAGAACGGGCTGTTCGGCCAGGGCGAGGAAGCCGAGAAGATCGAACCGGGCGTGAAGGCGGCGCAGGCCGCCGGGATCGACGTCACCGGCCCGTTGCCCGCCGATACGCTGTTTTTCCTGGCCGGCCGGGGTGACTACGACCTGGTGGTGGCCATGTACCACGATCAGGGGCACGGCCCGGTGAAGGTGCTGGGCATCGAGGCCGGCGTGAACATCACGGTGGGCCTGCCGGTGATCCGCACCTCGGTGGACCACGGCACCGCCTTCGATATTGCCGGCAAGGGCATCGCCGATCCGCGCAGCATGGTGGAGGCACTGCACCAGGCGGCGGAGATGGCCACCCGCCCGGCCGTGGCCGTGTAGGAGTTGAGGGCAATGCTGCGCTCACTTGCCGGGGGCCGGAACTAGCATGGTAACCACGCCCACGGGAAGGAGACCGGGAATGCTGAGCGCACATGCCAGGCGCGAGGAGATCTACCACCTCGCGGTCACCACCGGCCTGGCTTCCGTGGAGGAACTCTCGGCCCGGTTCGAGGTGACGGCCTCCACCATCCGCCGCGACCTGGCGCTGCTGAACGGGCAGGGCCGGCTCGCCCGCACCTACGGGGGCGCCATGGCCCTGGGCGCACACCCGGAAGCGTCGCTGCGGCAGCGCACCGGCGAGGCGTATGAGCAGAAGCACGCGATCGCCCGCTGGGCGGCGTCGGTGATCCGTCCCGGGGAGAACATCCTGCTCGACGCCGGCTCCACCGTGGGTGCCCTGGCCCACGAGCTGCGGGAGTTTGACCGGTTGTCCGTCACGACGCCGGGCATCAACACCATGCAGGAGCTGGCCGATTCCGAGGGCATCGAGGTGGATTGCCTGGGCGGCCGGCTGCGGAGCCTCAGCCAGAGCTTCGTGGGCCCCCTGGCCGAAGCGGCGCTGGAGCGAATGAGTTTTGACCGCGTGTTCCTGGGCGCCGATGCCGTCACCGCCGAGGACGGGATCTGCGAGGCCGATCACGCCCAGACCCGCCTCAAGGAACTCATGGCCCGGCGCGGGAATGTTGTGTATGTGTTGGCGGACTCCTCCAAGCTGGGCCTGAGGCCGTTCCACGCGTGGGCCCGGCTGGCGCTGCCGTGGATCCTGGTGACGGACGACGGCGCCGACCCCGCGCAGGTGCAGAAGTTCCGGGACGCTGGGGTTCAGGTTGAGGTAGCCGCGGTTGGCGGGCCCTGAAAGTGCTCGTTGAATTCCGGAGATCTCCAATGGCCTAGGGTGAAACCATGATTCTGCTGACCGGCTTCGAACCCTTCGGCGGAGCAAACTTCAACCCCTCATGGGCCGCCGCCCAAGCAGCCGCCACTGCACTGACGGACGCAGGGCAGCCGGCCACTGCCGTCGTACTTCCTGTGGAATTCGGGGCGGCCGCGGATGCACTGCGGCACGAACTGGCGGCCGGGAAGTACGGCCTGGTGCTGGCCGTTGGCCAGGCTGGCGGGCGGACCGGGCTGTCCCTGGAACGGGTTGCCATCAACGTGGACGACGCACGGATCCCGGACAACGCGGGCAACTCGCCGGTGGACCAGCCCGTGGTTCCTGGTGGACCCGCAGCCTACTTCAGCACACTGCCCGTCAAGGCCTGCCTGCGGGCGCTCGGCCGGGCAGGCATTCCGGCCGAGGTGTCCCAGTCGGCCGGGACGTACGTGTGCAACCACGTCTTCTACGCGTTGATGCACGCGGTGGCGGCGGAGCCCGGCGTGCGGGCCGGCTTCATCCACGTGCCCCACGCGCCGGAACAGGCGGCCGACGCCGGGCGTCCCTCCATGGAGGTCGCGGTGATGGCCCGGGGCCTGGAAATCATTGCGCGCACGTCGCTGTCCACAGTCACGGACATCAAACTCGGCGCCGGCGCCACACACTGACGCGCGGCTGAGTGGGGAGTGACGTACGACGGCGGGCGTGCGGACGGTGGCGTCCGCCCCGAAAGTCGAGGTGCGGACCTCTATCGGTCACTTCGGCCTGGATCGGTGGGTACCCGGCGCCTATGCGGGGCGGTCAGGCGGATGTCAGGTGAAAGGCGGGCTTCGTGCGCTCCCGCACCCGAACGCGACGCGTCCGGGGACCAAGCACCGTTTGCCATATCCGGAGCACGCAGCTGCCGCCCGCTTTCAAGAGCCCGCGCCCAATGCGCCAGGACTACCGCGACGGTCAGGAACTGCAGCAGCACCATCAACGAGAAAAAGAACATGCCACTAACACCAACGTTGGTGGCGCGGACATCATTGAAGTCCGTCGTGGTGACATAGGACCAAACGCCAATCCCGAGGACGAGGACAAACCAATAGGCCGCACGCACAACCCGGGCTGCGGGACGCGAGAGCGGGACGAGTGCCGCCGTCTTGAGTGCCCTCAACATCACGGGTGGACGGGCGTCCGGCTTCTTCATCTCAACGCTCGAAAGCCGGGCATGCGAACCAATCAGCTGCTTGCGCACTTCCGCCCGCACTTTGCTGGCCTCTCCCCCCTTGGAACCGCCGGCCAGGAGCTCGGTCTCCAGCCACGCCTTCAAATATCTGACGTGGTTGGTTTCCTCCGCTATCGCTCGCCGTCGGCGCTGGGCGGCATTACGTTCCTTGCGCAGCTCCGAAAACCACAGGCTGAGTGCCGCGAGAATTGCTGTGATGAGCGGTGGAAGCACCGCGCTGACAAGGGCACGTCCGGTCTCATCCACAGCACCCACCCCCCTGATGAGTAGGACATCATTGTCCGTAACGTAAAGCATGCGCTCACTGACGCAACCGGTCAACGCCTTGCACCTTCGCCGACCCCGTCGCGTCCGAGGACGGCATCTGCGAAGCAGACCACGCCCAGACCCGGCTCAAGGAGCTCCTGCCCGACGGCGGGGTGGCCGGCAATTTTGCTGAGCGCCCCGCCGTCGAGGTTCAGTCTGCCGTGGCTGACTGTGCAGGTAGGGTGTGTCGCATGACTCAGGAAGAGGTCCGCGGCAGAATCGAGGCCTTCGTGGCCGATTTCCACACCAGCTGGCAGCGGTCGGGCACGTCGCCGGGGATGTTCGCCTTCGACCCCCGCGTGTTCGAAGGGTGGGCAAACGAGTTGGCGGCCTTGGTGGCCTCCCATGGCACGCCGGGGATGCGCACCGGCCAGGAAGGTGCCCTGAGTTCCACTCCCGCGCACCAACCGGACGCCGAACAAATCACCGGCATCGAGGTGGACGGGGACACTGCGACGGCCCGCTCGGTCATGCACGCCGCAGGGAACCAAACCTCCTACTACAAGTACCGGCTGCTGCGCGGCGGTGACGGCTGGCGAATCTCCCACCTCGCGGCCTTCCTCGATCCGCCCGGCAAGCCGTTGATCGATCCGGCGGCGGCCGAGGCACTCCTGCTCGGTGCAACACCTGAAGCCGCGCTCCCGGACCTGCCGCCCCATCTGGAGCTCGACTTTCCGGGGTTGTTTACCGCCAGCCGGGTGGTGGCCCCGTTCGGCAACCCGGCGCAGCTCGAAGTGGTCCACCTTGGCGAACTCACCTGCGCGTCCGGCGTGCTGGCGGTCCTTGACCTGGGTTTTGTCGACGCACGCTTCGCCCCTCTGGCGCGCCGGATAACGCCGGGGACGTACGCCGTGGACGTCGCCACCGTGGCGGAGATGACCGTCGCAGTGCGGCTGCGGCTCTCCGATGCGCCAGCGGTCAGCTGGCACCCCGCCGAGTTCACCGATGGCGCGCAAGGTGTGGGGGTCGACGCCGGGAACGTCGCCATCCTCGATGCCGGGTCGCTGGTGGGATGCCAGGCCCAGCACATCGAGGAGCTGTTCCAGGAGCAGGCGGCACTTCTGGTGGGAACACCGGGCACAATGTTTGGCCTCGCCGGAGAGGTGGTGGATGCGGCCGTGGTCTCGAGCGGGTATGGCGACGGGATGTACCCGTGCTACTGGGGTGTGGCCGCAGACGGAAGTCCCGCCTCGCTGGTTGTAGATTTCAGGGTCCTGGCCGAGGACATCCTTCGCACCAGCCGCGTGCCGTTCCAGCCCGGCGCCGTCAGCACGCCCGAACTCGCCGGCCTCGACCTGCAGATCAGCACGGATGGCGGCTCGTTCGTCATCAGCAGCAGAGGAGAGCGCATCACCGGCCTCCGGGTGCTGGCACCGGACGGCGAACTCCTGATGGACGGGGACCAGCTTGGCACCTTCGTCACGGGAGGGAGGTCCAGCAAGACCTGGAACCCGGACGCACCTCCCCCGCCCGGCGCAGTACTCGAGGTCACCCAGTACCTCGGGTACCGGCACATCTAAGCACTCCGAAGCGGTGGCGGCGAACGCCGAGAAGAATCGTCCGAATTACTAGGCCACGTTGAACCGAGCCTGGACCAAGTTGGCAAATGGCAGCCGTCCGTAGAGGCTGATGAACTCTGCCTGGTATCCGGCTTCGGCGGAATCGACCTCGGCCGCCTCCAATTCTTTCCAGGCAATGACCAGGGACTGAGAGTCGGCAAGCTGCCACAGCAGCCGCCCACCCCAATGTCCTACGGGTTTCCCTCGGCCAAAGTCAGCGAACTCTTGGAGACGCTTTCGAAGTCCCCTGGTACCGGCGGTTCCTGCACCTGCTTTCCCGATGTACAGAACCTCTGCGTCGTCGATCCAGTGCGATTCCAAGGAGGGTAGGAGGATGGACGGATCCCGCTTTTTGAACTGTCCTCCCACGCTCGTCGCTAGGAACAGCCGCTTAAAGCCCTCTGGTTTCAGCACTGCGTAAATTCCCGGTACCTGCGGAACCTTGTGGATCTCCAGCTCGCGGAATGACAGGAAGCCTCGAAACCCATCATCTGCGAGCATCTGTCTGTCCATCTTCATTGAGCACTCCTATGTCGAAGCTTCGTGAATGTCCTAAAGCAGTCCCTCGTTACTTACCCAGCAGCTTTGCCAGGTAGCCCTCACCAACTACCGGAATTCCATAGCCGTGTGCATTCTTCGCCTTGCCAGAAAAGCAGTCCGGATCTGCCGCAACCAACAGCCTCACCGCCTTAGTGACCGCCGGATGAGGGACAGGACTCGGAGGGCTCAAGATCGGACATTTAAAGATACGCGACGCTCACAAGGCAATCGAATATGCCACTCAAGCTGGAGTGACTAGCAAGAGGAAACAGAACCAAGGGAACGGTCTCTACGGACTGCGAAGCTCAGTTGAATCGAACGGCGGCATGCTGCAGATTCATTCCGGTAGAGGTCAATGGAGCATTGACAATGCTAAGGGCATTTCTCGCAGTTCCGACCTCAGTCGACCTGTGCTGGATGCAATACATCACTACGGCACGACGGTTGACTGGCAACTGGATTGCTCGCGACCTGCTCGGATTACCGACGCTCTCGGCGTAGCGGAACGATCTAGTGACTTTCTGGAGGCAATCGAAACTCAGAACGGTTACTACCGGATCGGAGTCTCTGAACCCGAGGAGGCATTGGGGTCAAGGTCACTGGGTCGAGAGATTCGTAATCGGCTGTCGAATTACCTCAATGCTGGGACCGAACAAGTGGTCTTGGAGTTTAGTGGGATCGGAGTGGTTTCGTCGAGCTTTGCGGATGAGGTACTGGGCAAATTGGCAGCTGAACTAGGGGAGCTAGAGTACCGCCGCCGCATTGTCATCGACAGCGCTTCTCCGACTAACCGTGCGCTAGTGGAGCGCACGGTAGCTTTACGACTCGAGTCGGGCGTCTGATGGCCGAAAAGCGCACCGGCTGTCCTCACTGACGCCGACGTCGAGAGCCGTGGCAGCCGAGAGGCGCTGCGCAACCGGACGGACTGGCGCGAATTCTCCGCCATTCCTTAGCGGACATTTCTCTACGGGGCACCTAGTTCTTTGCGTGCTTAGTTAGGGTTCCAACGCCCGGTCATGCACCATCGGTCCGGCGGGAACTGCTCATGATCGGCTTGAAACGGGGCTGCTGGTCTGTCGGTGATCTGTCGACCGATAAGATCGTGTCCCATGACCTTCGTGCAATCGGACCCATCTCCTTCTGACGCTCAAATGGTGGATCTATTCGCCGGTCCAGGTGGATTGGATGTCGCCGCACGCTGGCTGGGATTGCCTGTGGCCGGTATCGAATGGGACGAAAATGCTTGCGCAACCAGACGGGCCGCCGGGCTGGAAACCGTGCAAGGTGACGTACGGGAGCACGGTCCGGCTGAGTTCCCCTACGCGACGATCCTCACCGGGGGGCCTCCGTGTCAGACGTACACCGTGGCCGGGGCAGGTGCCGGTCGTAAGGCGCTGGACCAGGTCCTGTCTTTCATTGCGCGCATGGTCGATGGCGACGACGTCACCACCGAGCTAGCCGCTTTGGATGATGAACGAACCGGGCTGGTGCTGCAGCCGCTGCGGTGGGCGCTGGAGGCCCATCAGGCAGGGAACGCCTACGAGGTGATCGTCTTGGAGCAGGTACCAGCGGTACTGCCCGTGTGGGAGGCCATGGCGAGGGTTCTGGAACCACTCGGTTACGAGTCCGTGACTGGCATACTCCATGCAGAGGAGTACGGTGTTCCGCAGACCCGCCGCCGCGCGATCCTAATTGCGAACCGGAACCGCAGCCCTGTACTACCTGCCCCAACGCACCAAAAGTTCAGGAGAAAAGAGATGGAAGTTTCCACGGACCGATCTGCGTTGCTGCCGTACCAGAGCATTGGCAAGACCCTGGACCGGGTAGAGCCCTTCGTAATGGTCTCCAATTATGGAACCGGCGGTGATCCGAAGGCCCGCGGTCGGCGCACTTCTAAGGAACCGGCTTTCACGGTTACCGGGAAAGTCTCCCGGAATCGCCTGTTCTCGGACAAGGGTGAACTGGATCGCCTCAACGTTTCAGAGGCGGGCCGGCTTCAGACGTTCCCCGCTGACTACCCGTGGTCAGGCAAGGACGTTTCCCAACAAGTGGGCAACGCCATTCCACCGCGCCTCGCGGCTCATGTCCTGGCTGCAGCTCTCGGGCGAGAACTCTCCCCGGGTTTCCTCGACACGATGACAAGAACACGGTGGATCGACGCCGACGACGAATTCACGAACATCACTGACGGCGCCCTTAGCCTCGCGTCGTCACAGCTCTGAGCGTCCACACGCTGTCAGGATCCCATTTCTAGATTCGTTTGTCGGACCTCGCCCACCGTAAATCACCGAGACCAAGGACGGTCTCCGGTGACCACGATGATGATCAAAACCCGGAGGGACCGGGGCCGTGATGGTATGAACCGGGGCGGAAAGAACAGAGGCGGTCGGGTAGAACCTGATCCATAAGCGGCCGTATGAGCAGGTTCCTGTCAGTTATTCGGTCGGTGTCCGGATATCGACGCAGTACAAGGGACAACGCTCCAGAGTTGCGTTGAGGAGGTCGCTGTTCGCCCGGGGGGTGCGCTTTTGGGTCAATGCGCCACTTCCCGGGATGACCCGTCGTCGTACGGAAGTCCTCGTCACCCGGAGAAACGGGCGGTGTTTGTCGACGGCTAGCTCAGGCATTCGTGCCCGCTCCACACTTCGTTGCCGCCGTCCAACCATGATTCGTGGGTTGCAGAGCTCGAGAAGAACGTGCCGCGGGACCTGCGCCCCCATCTGCGGGCCATCGGATGGGGGATGTCCGCGCTTCTGGGAGCGTGAGGACAGGGACCAAGGCGGCAGAGGTCATGTAGCAGTTCCTCGATACCAGTGGGCCCTGACTCGCCACACGGCGCGTATAAGAGTGGTTGTCCTTGAAGGGTTGTCGACATCGTTAGGATCGAGGAGTCGACGTGGGGGAAGGGAACAGCAATGACGCACGATTTTCTTTGGAGCGAGCCGGATCTAGTGCTCCTGGACTTCCTCGAAAAATGGCGGTCGGTGGTCCCACGTATCTACCTGGAGGATCCCAAAATGCTCGAGGAGCATGTGGGGCAGGAGAACTCGTTCCGTACGAGTGGCTACTCACGTCGTCAGATCACTGAACTGGTCCAGAACGCTGCCGACGCGATTCTCAGGTCGGGGAACACGGGAAGAATCAAGCTCGTCCTAACTGATCACTACCTCTACTGTGCGAACGACGGCAAGGACTTTAACCAGGCGGGAATCGACGCGATTACTCATGCCTACCTCAGCGATAAGAGGGGCGAAGAAATCGGTCGGTATGGCAACGGCTTCAAATCCGTCCTGGCCGTGACCGAAAACCCGCAGGTCTTCAGTCGTTCGGTTAGTTTCCAATTCGGGGCACCTGAGGCTCGTGCGATCCTCGCTGAGGTTGGCGCGCGCGGGAAAGACCTGCCGATACTGCGCCTACCTACGGTCTTGAATGCGGCGGTAGCGATCGCCGAAGATGCCACACTTCGGGAATTGACGGAATGGGCGAGCACAGTTGTGCGACTTCCGCTTCAACAAAACGTGGAGCTGGAGGAACAACTACTAAGCTTCCAGACCCAGTTCCTGATCTTCACTCCCCACGTGGAGAAATTGACGATGATCATACGCCGGAATGGCGGCCAGCAAGAGGTCGAGCACTCGTGCCGATCTATAGGACATTCGTCCTACGAACTGCAAGGCCCCCGGCTCGCTGCCCAGAAGTGGGCGATCTTCAAGAGGGAACACCACCCCTCGCTGGCGGCACGGCAAGAGGTGGATGATGCGATCGCCCGGAAGTCGATCCTCGTTACATGTGCAATGCCTTTAGACGCCCCAGGCAAAGAAGGTGAATTCTGGGCAAACTTCCCGCTGTCTGACCGAACCTCCGCCATAGGAATCTTCAATGCACCGTGGGCGCTGAGTGAGGACCGAAGTCACATCCTTAGCGAGAAGAAGTACAACGCCGAGATTTTCGACACAATGGCTCAACTATTCGTCGATTCCTTGCCGGACCTTCGAACACAGGAGCAGCCTGCGCGGCATCTCAGATATCTTCCCAGCCGACCCCAGGAGTACCACTCCCCAGCAGACAAGGCCTTGATCTCGCACATCCATCGCAAGGCCTCGGAAGCGGCCCTGATCCCCGACACCACGGGGCAGCTACACCACGGTTGCGACATTGTCGCTCTCAATTACGGGGTCGTCCTACCAGCGAGTGCCATGGCAATGTGGGCTGCTGCTCCCCATACCCCCCAGCACGTACCTCATGTGTCGTGTTACCAGGACGACAAGAGCGGGACCATCAGGGTTCGCCTACGAGAAATGCATCGACGATCGTTCGCCGATGCCGGAGCGCTCTTGCAACGAGATTTACCCCCCTCGAGGAACGAACTCGATCCCTCAACTTGGTTGGGCATGCTGGGCGATGTGGATGATGTGCGGTACTCACGGGCAGCCCTGGCGATGATTCCCAGCATTGAACCGGAGAAGGCTCGCGGAAGCTTGTCCTCGGCCCGAATCGTACCAACCGACAGGGGCCGGCGCGTTGCCCTCAACGAGTACGCGAGGGTTCACCTTCCCCCCGAGGACGGACCTGAGTTACCGGGCTATGAGCTCGTAGTGGAGGACATTGCCAAGAACGCGTCCTGCCGCAAGGTCCTCGAGAAATTCGGGTTCAGGACGCTGGATGCCGAGGTCGTCTTCACATCAATGCTCCCGAGCCTAGGGCCCGATTCTACCGATCGTCAGTGGGAAGCCCTTTGGGACCAAGCACTGAACCTCAAACCACATCAGTTGGCGCTGGTACTCAAGGACTGGAGGCGCGAGGGTAACATCGTCAAGGTCAGCACTAAGGCATCGACGTGGCGCGACTCCGAACAAGTCTTTGCACTTCAGAACCCTGCCGTGGACATCCCCTGGGCGGATCGTGCGCTGGCACCCAATTTCCTCACCAAGGAGCTCGTCGAGCTCCTCGGCATAGTGACCGGATTCTCACACCGGTATCCAGTGATCGAGGAACCCGAGTTCGTGCAGTATCGCGCATGGGCGGTGAATCGGGCCCGGGGGGCAGGCGCCGAGGACAAAGATTCAGCACCGGAAGACTGGTACTTCGCGGAAGAACGAGGGGGTGGGCCCATAGGGCTCCTTCATGATCTGTCCCAGGTGAGCCCTCAACCGACCCATGACCTGGTGCAGTTGACTGCAGCCCTGCTTAGGACCGGCACGTCCCGGGAATGGAATCTTCACAGCCCTGACGGATCAGAGAACTTCACGGTACCGGCCCCGCATCTGTGGGCCGTAATGACATGGGGATTGGCAGACACCTCCTTCCGTGTCGTCCTTCCTGCATCGCGCGTGGTGTCTCCGCTCCTGCAGCCATATTTTCCCTGGGTACCCCTACCCACGGATTCGCACTTCGGTATCCTGCCGTTGGCCGAGTCAATCGATGAGATCGACACGGACATTCTCATGGAGGGCCTGAGAGCGGGTCGGGGCATGCAGGCCACCGCTGCAGTGACCACATCCCTCCTGAACTTCCTGTCCAAAGCTCTTCCGAGGATTCGCGGCGAACAACGTTGGACGCATGAGGTGCCAGCAGTCGTCGGTCCGGTGATCGATCTGGTCGCGGCAGGGCAGATTTTCATCGCATCCGATGAGGCGCAGGTCGATGTCCTGAAACGATCGAAGAATCCCTACCTCTTCGTCCAGGACGAGACGCTCCGGAGCATCCTTTTCGAGCACGGGGACTTTCAGGACGCCGCGAGCGCCATCCGATTCGAATTGATTCCGCAGCAGCCTGTTGAGCCGGTGCTGCTCACAGACTGCATTCCGACCGTATACCGTTTGCTTGACCGGAAGGACCGGCGGCTAACCATCACGGAGTGCTCTGAGATCGTGGCGCGTCAGTTGACGCCGGTGGGTACGCAGGAGCAGCCTCTGAAGCGGGCGTTTCATGATGGGACGATTTATGTGACCAGTGATCCTTCCGTGAGGAGGGATGCTCATGATCTACTCGCCTGGATCAATCAGGAAGTTGGTCTGCGGTTGAGTGCCGTGGATATTGACGAAGTGGTCCAGGCTCTCTTTGCAGCTGATACGAACGAGGTGAGACAGCGGTGTCTTGCCGCGTCGTCCAATGAGGATCGGCTGAGGGTGTTGGCGTCACCCGATCAGCTCGATGCGAAACTTCCTCGTGGTCTCACAGGAACCCTTCGCGCGATGGGGACCTTAGTGCGTGACGATGACATGGCGCGATTGTTCCTTGATTCTTACGGTACCGACAGCCTAAGCCATCTTGCGGATGAGTTGAGGGCTCTCGGTTTGACGCCTCCTGACAAGTGGGGGGGCCTTGGGCCCGCCCGTAGGTTCGTCACGGAATTGGGATTCACACCCGATTTTGCCGGGACGTCCAAGCCCTCGCGGCCGGCCGCGGAGACCATTATGGGTAAACCTGGGCTCGGGGCGTTGCATGATTATCAGCAGGAAGCTCTGCGTGAACTACGGTTCTGCCTTCGTTCTAACCCCGGGAATGCAGACAAGGCTCTCTTGGAGTTGCCGACCGGTGCTGGAAAGACCCGTGTCGCTGTGGAGTCGTTGGTCATGGCGTTCTTGAACAACGACTTCGTGGCCATCGGCCCGGTGTTGTGGATCGCGCAGTCCGAGGAGCTGTGCGAACAGGCGATCACGACGTGGAGCGAGGTGTGGCGGGAGTTCTCCGACGAGAGGTCGTTGAGTATCAATCGGTTTTTCGGCACGCATCGGCCGCAGGCACCTGAGTTGGAGTTGAGCGTGGTCGTGGCGACCGATGCGATGCTCTACGAGCACATCGATGATGATTCTTACGATTGGATCTATGATCCAGTCGCCGTGATCGTCGACGAGGCCCATCGGGCGGCGGACAACAAGATGTACAGGAGGATCTTCCAGCGTCTCGGCGTCGACCTCGGGAACCGCGAGCGTCCTTTGATCGGTCTTTCGGCCACTCCTTACCGCGGGAGGAACCCTGAGGCGACGAGTCTGTTGGCGAAGCGGTTCGGGAACAACCTTGTCCAGACGTTGGGCGCCGACCCGATCAAGGAGCTCCAGGATCGCGAGGTGCTGGCTCGTATCGATCATCAGGTCCTTCCCGGTACGCAGTTGACCATCGACCAGTCGGAGCTCGGATTCAACAACTTGTCACAGGACACTTTGGACCGGGTGGGTGGGGACCAGGAACGGACAAAGGGCATCGTCAATCACATCTTGGCATTGCCCGAGGAATGGAAGGTTCTGGTATTCATGCCTTCGGTGCTGTCTGCTCAGGTGCTGGCGACGATCTTGATGAGTGAGGGCATACAAGCCGCCTCGGTTAGCGGGCGGAGTTCGCGCGGTGAGCGATCAAAGGTGATCTCAGACTTCAAGCGCGGCTCCCTCCAGGTCCTGGTCAACTGCGAGCTGTTGACGCAGGGTTTCGATGCACCTCAGATCCGTGCCCTCTACGTCGCCCGGCCGACGTTGAGCGAAAGCCAGTACGTGCAGATGGTCGGTCGTGGACTGCGAGGACCCAAGAACCGTGGATCGGAGCGGTGCTTAGTGGTGAACCTCGAGGACACTATCGAGAACGTCAACGTCGATCTGGCCTACCGGGGGTTCACCCAGTATTGGGGGGTCGAGGGGTCGTGAGGTTAATCCCACCGGCGGAGTACATCGACGCCCAGAGTCCTGCGGAGCGGAAAATCGCCGAACTCCTCACCGCAATCCGGTCCGACGACGGTGTCGCATACCATTCGGTCCACCTTCCTCGCCACCGCAAACAGGTGATGGGTGAGGCGGACTTCGTGGTCCTTTGGAAGGGGACGATCCTCGTACTGGAGGTCAAAGGAGGGCGGATCGGGAGGACCGAGGACGGCCTCTGGTACTCCATGGACCGGCAGGGCATCCAACATCCTCTGCGGCGCAGCCCATGGGTGCAGGCCAAGGACGCTTCGTTCGCGTTACTCGATATCCTCACAAGGCAGTTCGACGAGAGCGGGTGGCCGTTCGCCTATGCGGTGGTGACCCCTGACCAGAATCTGACCGCGGACGCGGAATGGGTTCCGCAGCAACACATCGGGTTGGATCGGATGACTCCCGCCGGGTTGGAGCGAAGCCTGGACGCGCTGGCTCGTCTAGCCCGTACACCACCGAGTGACTCCGACTACTCCCTGCGCCAGGGCCTACGTCCGATGGCGAACCTCTCGACCGTCGTCACCCACCTGCGCCGCCAGGTGGACGCTATGCGGACCGTGCCGGACACGGAGATGCTCATCGACCGGAACATCGTAACCATGACCGATGAACAGGTTGACGCGATGCGGGCCTTCGAACGCAATCCACGGGTCCTGGTCCTGGGCGGTGCCGGTACGGGTAAAACCGTTGTGGCGATCGAAGCGGCACGTCGGGCGGTGGCCGACGGCAGTTCGGTGGCTTTCGTCTGCGGCTCCCCCGGCGTGTTGAGGTTCGCGTCTGAATTGTTGAGCGACTGCCCGGTGCAGGTGGTGCCCTTCGATTCGATTCCCGGCGACCCCGTCTTCGATGTGGTTGTAGTCGACGAGGCACAGGACCTGCTGAACCTGGAGGACATGAGCAGACTTTCGGAATCTGTCCGCGGCGGGTTGCAGAACGGTCGGTGGTGGATCTTCCTGGACCCCAACAATCAGACTCATCTGATCGGGGTGTTCGACGAGATGGTGTACCAGGAGATCCAGACCGGTGCCATCATCGTCGATCTGACGAAGAACGTCAGGAACGCCCGCACCGTGGTGACCGCGGTGCAGTCCCATCTCGGGGCGGACCTGGGAAGCCCACGCATCGGTGAAGGACCGGACGCATCGATCGTACAGGCCCGCACCCCGGAAGAAGCCCGCCGTCTTCTGGACGGGCGCCTCAGCACCCTTCGAGACCAGGGCGTCAGTCGGAAGAAGATCACCATCATCAGTGCCGCCGCCGACCCCTCGGCGTCAATACTTGCCATCGAAGGGCGACCACCGGCGAACTACACCATGGAGAACCAGTCCTATGAGGTCGTCACAGCAGCGAACATCAAAGGTCTGGAGCGGGAGCACGTGATCGTCATGGACGTCGCTGACCTGGACACCACCGGGGGTCGGGCCGGGTCCTATGTCGCGATGACCCGGCCTCGCTACTCGCTCTACGTCATCAGTTCTCCCGGCGCCTACCAGATCATGGGACGAAACGCGCTGCAGTACATACAGAAGCAGGTAGGAAAGGCCGGTGCCCGCAATGAATGAAGCCGTCGAACGCCAAAAGCGCGTGGTCGAGCACCTCGAACAGCAATACCTGGGCCCAATCGAGGGACCAGAGGAACTACTCAGGAATCGACCGAACGCTACCTACCTCGTCGGAGTCCTCTACCCCGTCGGTATCGGGGTAGAGGTCGAGGAGCCACAACCCTCCACCGAGGACAATCCAGGTGAGGAAGGGATCGACGGTACCGAGGAACTCGCCATCGACATGGCGAACGCTTACCAGCCCTCCTCCAGCGCCCTGTCGTTCATCCATGATGGCGAGGCAGTGGACATCACCCTGGGATACGCCACCTACAGCGAGGAGAAGACCGACACCCACATCGCGTGGCGGCGTCAGGGCCACCAGTTCTCCGGCATCCGCTGCGAGCAGCGAGCCGACGCGGAGGCCCCCGGGGACGGGCGGGTAGCACTGGACGTACGATGGCGGCCTTTCGGACAGAACAGTTCACTGGTCACGGTTGCCATCAGCAACACCCGCGTAGCCCCGAAGAACGACGAAGGAGAAGGACAACTACGCAGCGAGGACTGCCTGTACCAGGTCGGCATGACCGTACGCTCGATCGGGGGCCGGATCCTTCCCTACAGGTCGGTCGAGGACCTCCGCCTGGATCCGGAACAGGAAGAACTCGCGGTGCGCTACCGACACCGTCAGGTCTTCGCCGTGGGCCACGGGACATCCGTGCGCTGGCAACATGACGGGACCGGCGGGTGCTCCTCGGTGTCCTTGGACCCACTACCCAGCTATACCGTCCCCACCGTCGAGGCCAAGACAAGTGACGCCGGTATCCTGCGGCTGGACCGACTCACCCAAATCCAGGACGACACCGCAGACGTCCTCGCGGAGCTCAGGGCCTTTGTCGACGAATACCGGCTGTGGACCCAGGAACAGCAGGACCAGGCACGAGGACTCGACGAACACCATCGGCCGGCAGCCGGGAGGATCACCGACCGACAGCGATACGCCGTCGACCGCATGCACGAAGGAATCATCCTGCTCGAGGGCTCCTCGAGCGCCAGGGACGCCTTCCGTTTGGCCATGTCCGCCATGTCCGAGCAGATGCTCCAATCAGATCGTGCGAAAGCCGCCGGCTCCGAAGGAAAGAGGCTCAGACGCGAACCCACGTGGCGGCCGTTCCAGTTGGGATTCATCCTCGTCGCCCTTACCAGCACCGCGGACGTCAATCACCCGGACCGGGACCTCGTTGACCTGATCTGGTTCCCCACCGGTGGAGGCAAGACAGAGGCCTACCTCGGGTTGGCGGCCTTCGAGATCTTCCGGCGCCGGCTCGAGCACGGGATCAGAGGAGGCGGTACAGCCGTCATCACCCGCTACACCCTGCGCCTGCTGACGACACAACAGTTCCAGCGCGCCGCGACTCTGGTGTGTGCCATGGAACGCCTCCGGGCGAGTGATCCACTTGCGCAGGGCATGGCGCCCTTCACCATCGGACTATGGGTCGGTAACGCCACCACTCCCGGGACGCAAAAGGAGGCGATCAAACGCCTGGAGCTCACCAGGAGACGGGAGATCCCCGACAACCCCTTCCAACTCACCGAATGCCCTTGGTGCGGGCACCGCATGATGCCAGAAACCAGGTCCGAACGTGCCGGTGACTACGGGGCCGTCCACTCGGCCGGTGACATCTGGCTCCGCTGCCCGGACCGGAACTGCCTCTTCCACGACCGGCTTCCCGTCGAGGTTGTCGACGAGAGGATCTACAGGTACCCGCCCACCATCTTGCTGGCGACCGTCGACAAGTTCGCGCGACTGCCCTTCAAGCAGGAGGCAGGGGTCCTGCTGGGTGCCGGCACCACGGCGAACGAGCCACCGTCGCTGATCCTCCAGGACGAGATGCATCTACTGTCCGGTCCTCTGGGCACCACGGTCGCGATCTACGACGCCGCTGTCCTGGGCATCATCGGGGAGGTCGGCGGACACCCCAAGATCGTTGCCTCCACCGCGACGATCCGCTCGGCCGAGGACCAGGTGAAAGGCCTCATGGCCCGGAACGTCCAACTGTTCCCACCGTCGGGGCTCAATGAGGAGGACAGCTACTTCGCCCGCCCAACGCAGGACCCCGACGCCCCGGGCAGGACCTACATCGGTCTCATGCCTCAGGCCTTCACCCAGTCCACCTCGGTAGTGCGTGCGATGGGCGCCATGCTCGAAGCACCCGGGCGGGCCGCGCACGGACCACAGGACCTCGAGGGAACTGATGCCTACTGGACGGCCGTGGCCTACCACAACAGCCTGCGCGAACTGGGGCGCACCGTGACCCTCATCCGCGACGACGTCAACAGTCTGCTGGCCACCCGACGTGGACCCGAAGGCAGGACACGTCAGGTCCGCGGTGACGGAATGGTGGAGCTGACCAGCCGCGTGGATGCCGAGGACCTTCCCAATGCTCTGCGACGGCTAGGGCGCGGCCTCGACAAAGGCGATGCTGTGGACGTGGTCGCCTGCACGAACATGCTGTCGGTGGGGATCGACGTCCCACGGCTGGCCCTGATGCTGATGAACGGTCAACCCAAGACCACCTCGGAATACATCCAGGCCACCAGTCGCGTTGGACGCGGTGACGTCCCGGGCGTCATCGTCACGTTGTACCGAGCCTCACGCCCTCGCGATCGTTCCCACTACGAGTCCTTCCTCGGCTACCACCAGTCGCTCTACCGTAGTGTGGAACCGACCAGTGTCACCCCCTGGTCGGCAGCGTCCAGACACCGATCCTTGGCAGCAGTCCTGGTGACCATGGTCCGGCACCTGAGCCCATGGCGTGAGGACTCCCAGGCAGTACTCTTCCGGGCTAATTCCAACGTGGTGCGTAACGTCCGGGAGACGATCCTGGACGTCGTGGAACGTTCGGACCCAGACGAGTACCAGCCCACGCAGGAGCATCTTGACCGGTTGATTGACCAGTGGCGTATCCGCACCTCACCGGATCCCGATACCGGGGAATCGACGCTGCGGTACCAGCCCCTACGAGCGAAGTACGGAGAGCCTGCCCTGATGCGCGCATTCGACGAGGATCGAGATGGGTGGGCCGTGATGAATTCGATGCGCAGCGTCGATTCGAACATCAACATGAAGATAATCGGGGAGAAGGCATGAGTCCCAAAGCCAAAGCACGGCAGGACAAGGCACCTGAGATGCGTCAGCTCAGACTGCAGGAGACCATCTACCCGTTTGGGGTCGGCGCCATCGTCGACATCAAGGGCGAATCGTTCATCGGCATGGATACAGGGACGTGGAACGAGAAGACCTGCGAGCCCCTGTCCTGCCCACCCTTGGAACGGGCGTTAGGGGTCCTGCAGCTGCGCCGCCCCCCGACCGCAGGGGAATACAGTCACAACCCCAACTTCGCCCTGCCCTACCGGCGGTTCCCGAAATGGCGTTTCTGCCAGGACTGCGCCTTGATGTCCAACCGGATCCATCACAAGAACGGAGCCAGTACCAACAGCTGCTCCAGATGTGCAGGACCGATGGTCCCCATGCGTTTCGTCGCCGTCTGCGACGCCGGAGGCCATATCCAGGACCTCGACTGGCGGCGGTGGTCCCACTTCGAGTCCTCGACCGACGAGCAACGCCAGTGCAAGGATTTTGAGCACCTGGAATTGCGGACGACGCCGGGCTCAGGCGAAGGCCTGCGATCGTTGCGGGTCCTGTGTCGCTCCTGTGACGCCTCAAGACACCTGGGGTCGCTGGGACGCAACACGTCCTTGTCCGAGGAAGGGTACAAGTGCTGGGGGCTGCAGCCGTGGGAACCGCAGGACACCACCAAGGAATGCACGAAGGAACTGCGGGTTGTCCAACGGGGTTCCACCAGCGTCTATCAGGCGGAGACGGCTTCGGCGATCGACATCCCGGAAGTGGAATCCGCCACAATAGCACTGCGGGACAAAGTCCTCCAGAACGACATGTTCAAGGCTGTATTCGGACAACAAGCAGGACCCTTGCTTGACCATGCCGTCCCCCTCGTATCCGCCCAGACCGGAGCCCCGGAGCACATGGTTCGTCACTTGCTGACGACCGACCCGGCGGCCGACACTTCACAGTTGCAGAGCAACCTGCACTCAGGAGAATGGGCGGCGTTCGACAGGGTGCTGGCCGGGGACACGGAAGTGACGAACCCAGATTTCGACGTACATCCTTCCGACTACCCCCAGGAACCGGGCGTGCTGCCAGCCCTGGCCGGATTGGTAGCGGACGTCGGCCTGGTCCGCCGGCTACGGGAGGTACGAGCTCTGCGGGGTTTCCGTCGCTACGGGCAAGAAGACTTCACCCGGGTGGACCTCGGAAGCATCGACGGCCTCAAGTGGTACCCGGCCATCGAGCAGTTCGGGGAAGGTATCTTCCTCCGTTTCAATGAGCAGGCCCTCAATACATGGGAGGAGGACCCCGCCGTCCAGCGACGGACTCAGCACTGGATGGATCGAGGGACGAAGCTTGCGAACCGTAGAGGTGTCATCGCCGATCTCCACCCCCGCTACGTGCTCCTGCACACACTGGCACACCTATTGATGCGCCGATTGGAGTTCCAGAGCGGGTACTCCGCGTCGTCCCTGTCCGAACGTATCTATGCCTCAAGCGACGGTCCGGACCCCCAAGGCGGTCTGTTGATCTACACCAGCAGCGGGGACGCCCAGGGCACCCTCGGTGGCCTGGTCCGCCTGGGAGAGGCCCGGTACTTCTCTCGACTGCTCTTGGGCGCGGTCGAGGACGCCGACCGGTGCTCCAACAACCCCGTATGCACCGAGAGCCGGGGGCAGGGCATGAACAGCCTCAACCTGGCTGCTTGCCATGCGTGCAGCCTCATTTCCGAGACCTCCTGCGAGCGCAATAACATCTATTTGGATCGTAAGCTTCTCGTGGGTGATGAGTCCGTGCCCGGTTTTTTCCGTACTGTCCTGATGGATGCCCGCGCGAGCATTGAAGGGTGAACTGCGGAGGGCTTCGTATTGGAGACGAGTGTCTCCAACTACGCTGATCAAAGGACCCGGAAAAGGGCGCTGTCACCGGTCCCCACACGCCTGGAAGACAGGTATCCGTTCGAGACTGAACATCTCAGTTCCATGTAATGTGATGGACGATGACTGCTAACGTCTTTGATGACCCGTTCACTCTTTTCAACGACCCGCAATGGGCGGCAGAAGAACAAGGGAGTGCGAAAGACACTGCTGGATCCCGCAAGGCACGACGGGCCCGTCCCTCTTCCCCGGACCTGGGCAAACGCCCCGAACCGGCGCTGAAGTCGCGTTCCCGCAGGACCACAGCTGTCCCACCTACTCCAGCCCAAGACCCGGAAATCCACCACATAAAGGGCTCGATTCAAGCAGCCGACCCACAGGGAGTCTGGTGCGGGCGTGCCATCCGCAACGCTCTCGACCAGGCCTACGACGGTCGGCGGACGGGGCGCTGGGATTTGACCCAGCTGACAAAAGCCGAATCAGCCCATGTCGGACCCCTCATCGAGATCTGGCTCCAACGGGTACTAAAACTCGACGACGGCATCACCACCTCGCTCCAGATCGCCGGGGCCGACGTCGCCTGTACGTGGAGCGAGAGGCTCGACAGCTGGACACTCGACCGCCCCGTTCCCGAGCAACGTGAAGTGCCCTACTTGGTGATATGGGCCAATGAGGAGACTTCACGGTTCAGCCTTGGTATCCTCCGCCCCGGCCCTGACTCGCGAGGAGTGGCATCTATGGACCGCGGACGCCCCCGTTTGTCCCAAGTCGGGATCGATCGGATTCTTTGGGTCTTCGACGGTTGTGCCTTACCGACCAACGTACTTGTTAAACATCCCGAAACGGCCATGGCGGCCGTAAGTCAATCCTCGGGCCAGAAAGCCGTCAACATGTTGTTCCGTCATTTGCAAGGTGAGCTTGTGCAACATTCCGCCGTGGAGACGGTCGCCCAGCAGATCGACTCCTCGAAGCGGGTCCGTGAGGCTCGAGAACAGCTGAGAGGCGAGGGGATCGTCATTCTGGGGCCCTATCATCCTCAACCCGAAATCGCGGCGGCACTCGGGCTGCCGTCCCCGCGAGCGGGAACCTTCGTGAGTCACCGTTTAGCCCCCATGGAAGCCGGGGAAGTCGGTACTGGCGCGGAGATCGATGGTGGTAGGTGGCGTCTTGCCGTCCCAGGTGATCCGGTTACCATGGCGCCGGTGCTCCCCATCCTAGGCAAGCAAAGGACCTAACCCTGACAAGCGTGGCCGATCACAGGCGCTGTGATGGAGACCCACTTAATCCGAGCCGGAAAATCGTCGCCGAGCAGTTACATGGGATACAGAAGCCAGTGGGGGTACCCGCTTCGACTAGACATCAAAGTCCCTGGCCAAGCGTGATCCCTAAAGTGAATCGAACCCCGACCGGGCTGTTTTGATTATGGCAGTTTGAGTGGGGTGGGGACCGGTTCTGCAGTCTGAGTTGGGCCCATTTAGCCAGAGCTGGACTCAAAGCGCGGCAACACAAAACGCTCGGCCCGTGCAGTGCAGGCCGAGCGTCTTGCGTGATTCCAGACTAAGCACCTGATTTATGGGTGCTCCACCTAGACCTCACCGAACCTTTTTCACATTCGGCTGGGGTTACTGCTTCTCTTCGACGGTGATGGTCCAAGCCTGGAAGTTTGCTGCCGCCACGTCGAGGTAATACTTACCTGCGGACTTGTGGATTGCCGTTTCACTCGACTCATCCTTACTGAGCATCTTGAGCGGTATTCCGCCGTCCTTCGTTTTGTCTTTTCCGTCGTCCATCAGGTAGATGGCGCCTATTGCCGCGGACTGACCGTTAAGCATGGTTCCGCCCGTGAATGAGTAAACGAGACGGGCTTCCTTGCCTGACAACTGGAATGACTGGCTTGCCATATCGGATGACCCGGCCAGTTCTGCGACCTTTGTCCACACAGCGGGGGCGGCGGGGGCAGCGGGAGCGGCTGGGTTGGCGGCTTGAGCGCTGGCGGCCGTCGTTGCCGGAGCGCTCGTCGCTCCCGTGTCTTTTGCCCCCGAGTTGGAAGCAGTCGCGATGATAAAAATGACCAGAATAATCAGAGGGAGAAGAAACCGCTTCTTCTTGAACCAAGGCCGTGACGCCTTGCGGTAAGCCTTGTCAGCTGCTGCTTGGGCCTTGGCGTTACCTTTGACGTCGGTTTGTGTGGTGTTCTCGGTCATTTGTGGATCCTGTCTAGAGTTGCTCTTGGGTGCGAGCTGAAGTTCTTGTTCTAAACAACGACGCTGGGTTATCCCCAGATCAGTCCGAATGACACAATTCCCCCAACTAAGATGTGACAGTAGTGCCACATCGGAAATCCGACAAATCTCAAGCAACATTTACTTCCGCGCCGATGGGGCGTCACACGCAAGACAACGGTTGATGGACCTTGTTGCCGCCCGTCCGTTTGCCAACCAGGCAGACCGCTATGCCAAAACGGGGGGTTCGTTCTTTTCGATCACAACAGCGTTGCCGTTCGCGGTCACTGCAAACAAGAATGGCAGGTACAGCGTTCCGCCCGAACTACTTGCAGTCTCGGGGTCCATGGTCAGGTAGTCGAAATCCACTCCGATCACAGCGTTGCATCCGAGTGCATAGGCTGCCTCCTTCAACTCCGCCAAAGCGTTTTGCCGGATCTGCGAAAGCCCTGTCAGCAGGTCTGCGCCGACATCCTTGTTCACGCCCCCAAACCAGCTGCGCGGACGGTCCATCGATACCGCATCGTCGCCAGAGATATAGCCTGAGTACCTGGTGATGCCGTAGCCCTCAAAGTTGAAACCGGAGGTGATGAGCATACTCGCCACGGCTTGCTGCTTCGCTAGCTCAGCCTGCTCCTCGTTGGCCTGCTCAAACGCAAGACGTTCCTGCTCCTGAGCTGTCCGCGCCTTCTCCTCTGCAAGATACTGCTTGTAGTGGCCGATTATCTCGTCCGCGTTGACGCCGTCGTCAACGCTCAGGCCAGTCATCCCGGACTTGTACTGCAAACCGGACTGTTTTAACCACTGGTCGAATCCGGCTGGGTCAAGTTGGAAGTTCTTCGCGATGTCTCTGGTTTTCACGTAACTCTCTATCCTAGATACTTCAGGGTGTTCTGGTTGGTGGTGGCAACATCAAAGATCAAACAGTGCGGGCGACGGGCCGTTCGGTGCTGCGTTCTGGGATGCTCTATTTGATAAGCCCATGTGAACGGACTTGCTTTATCCAGTCCGGGAATTCCGTCAGCATCTTCGCGAAGAGCACCGAATCGCCGATTGCGTCCACGTCGCCGATGGGCTCATAGTTGGCGTTGTCCACGAATCGGTCCTTAAGCGTGTCCAGTTGCTCAAGAAATTCCATCTGCTGCTTACCGATGGAAAGGAACTTCCAAAAAATGGGGGCAGTGGACACCTCGGTCAAAGCCTGTATGGCAGCCTTCTTATTGTCCGGACTGCCATCAGTAAGGAACAGTGCATAAACGGGTATGTCAGCGGGCTTGGACGTCGGTGACCCGCCCTGAGCTGGCTGCACTTTGCGAAGTCCAAAGAATCCCCTCTTAGCCGGGGCCGGCGGGGCCTGCGGCGTGAACCCGAAATGGTCACGAATGGTCAGAAAGGCATCGGAGTAGTTGGTGCTGCCCATCCGCCGGTTTCTGGTCAATCGATCCACGGAACCGGCAAAGTCACCGATGCTGATTTCGCCCAGGTACGCCGCTGTGGAGTCGAAGACGAAGAAGTCGATGGACCCGTCATCATCGAACTGCGTTGCCAAGGCCAAAGCCTTTTCGACCAGTCGCTGCATAGCACCGGACCTGTAAACGTCGTGCATAGACCCTGAATAGTCCAAGGCGACCGCCACCTTGGCCTTCTGGCCGTTAAGTCCGGAGAGATCGACGACCTCAATTGCGGTCTTGGCCAGTGACAGAAGCCCCGGCGCCTGGGCGCTGATCTTCTCGAGCGAGAGTCCCATTGCTAGTCCTTGTCGTTGTGGTGTTGTGGGCTTGTGGACGTCGGATGAGGCTACCGCGTCCTAGTGGCGGCGCCTCAGTACTTTCAGATTGCTCCTGTCAGGCTCAAGACCCATTTGGCAGGATCTAGGGAACGGAACGGGGCTATCCCTCGAGGGTGGACGGACTGCCCGCGAGGGGCCTCCCCGAGTGCGGAGACGGCGAAGAAGCGGTAAGGGATCGGTTGCCCGCTGTGGGGATTTTCAAGGCTCAGGACGAGGCGGCCCGCGTTGAGCTTGTGCAGCAGGCTCCGTACTTCCTCGTGCAGAAGCTCGCCGTCGTCTTCCTGATATTGGGCGCTCTCAAGGCTGGGGTCCCGGAGGAATGCAGCGCCGGAGTTGGACATGATGGATTGCCAGTCAATGTCCTCTACTTTCCGCAACTCATGCATGGCATCGAATTTTGAAAGGATCACAGCCAGGCGAGGTGTGGCACCGCCAATGATGTTCATCAGGTTGGCCAGCACTGTGTGCGGATCACCGCCCAATTGACTCTGAGTGGGAACCAGGTCCTGCAATTTGGCCCGGATCTCTGGAACCGCCATCGGGTCAAACATGAAGAAGACGGCGTCGGCGTTGGCGAGGAAATGCAACGGCGCAGTGTCCGCAGGAGGTCTTTCCATGTCTTCGCCGGCCACATCACGGATCACAAGAAACCTCCTGACCCCGTTTAGGATGCCGAGACTGAAAATCAAGGGTTCTCGCTGATAGGAACTGTCCGTGATAGCACTCGGCGTCGGGGGCATCAGACCGCGCGATTCATATAGGGGCTTCTCGTAAATCTCCGTGTAGTTATCGCGTGTGCGGGCGTCCGCGAATTCTACGGTGCTGCTGAGTTTGGCCATGAGCTGATCCAACTGCTTCACCAGGACGGCAATATAGAGCGACTTACCGGTGGCGCGGGACCCGTTCATTGCGACGCAGGTTGCGTGACCGTCGCGCCAGCCGGGAAGCAGCCCGTGGTGGCACCGTACGCAGGCCTCCTGGACCGTTTGATTACACTCGGGACAGCATGTTGGTACTTCGGGTGCCCAGTTCTTGCCTGCGTTGGCGGGACGTACCCGGTAGATCAAGGGTCCGTTTTCAACGGTTTTGCCGGCATAGCGGGCCGCCACCTCATCAGGCTGGGTGGGGCAGCGTCCGGACCGGCAGATCCACATGTAACCGTCATCGGGCAGGTGCTGGAAACAACCAGGGCAACGGGTGGTCACGGGTTAACCCCTTCCAAGAGCTCCGAACGCGCGCTGAGGCAAGGCTGGAGCAAAGACTTCACCAGGGCAAGCAAGGCGTGAGGTTCCCCCAACAAGTGCCTTTCAAGGTCATCGCCCCCATGAACCGGTTCCACGACGGTGTGTGAGACCGAGGTACCTCCGAGAAGCTGCCAAGCCGCCTCCGGCATGACCGAAATGATATGCCGCACTTCGCCCGGCTCCTCCAGCCGCTCCAGATCAAGGATGTCTGCGGGCAAGGAGTCCGTTAGCAGATACACGATCGTGGCCGCCCCAGGGCGGAGGTTCTCATGCCGGGGGAAGGTGGAACGGAAACTGCTGGAAGGAACCAAAACCTGATGTGTGGCGACGGTATCCGCAGGAAGGGACGCCAAATCGCCTATGGGGACTGGATTGACTGAGCCGTTGACGACGGCGGCGCGCATCAGGTTGCCGCCCGCTATCACCTGAGCCATTCCGGTCAGCACCTGTGCCATGGCGCTTGCGGACCCTTCCCGTACAAGGTTCACCGCAGATCCTGATCCATCCACGGCCAACAGCATGTTGAATGCAGCGGCGTCATCCAACCATTGGAGCCCCAGAACTTCCCGCGTTGCTACGCGGGCGGCATTGCCGAGCCGGCCCAGATCCGCGTCCTCCTGGTGATGTGCCACCCGGAGACTCAGGCTCTCCCCGACGCGTTCCACGGAGATGAGGTCTTTCCGGTCCAGTCCGGAGACATCAATCGGCACCAGCACGGCTCGCTGAGGGTCCAAGGACGCTCTCTCCTCAACGGACACGGCTAAGTGCAGCACCGTGGGCGACGGAAACCGGTTCTGGCCCACGGGGACCACTGAAACCACCGTGAGCGCCTCAACCGCCGGCAGTATGACTCCGTCCGGCGGACGGATCACCGATTCCTGCAATCGGCCCTGCTGCGCGACCTCAAGACGTGCCTCGGACGATTCACCCTCAACACGCAAGGTCACACGAAGCGGACGGACCCGAACTTGAACTTCACTCGTGCCCTCCAAGATGTATGTGGGCATCATCGATCCTTTCTAATTGCGGACATAAACCCGCCGAAACGAGCCGGCTTCGCCGGGTCTAGCTCAGTGGATCCGGCTTCCTGGCGGAGCTTTTTCCACCATTCCCGGGAAAATTTCTGGCGCTCCTCGTAAACCTTTTCCACAAGGCGTTCGGAGGCTGTATTGAAAGTCTGGTTCCAGTTTTTCGCCAGGATCGCGTCGCACATCGATTGTGGATCTGTCCGACCCGTTCTGACGGCATGCCGGATGGGCACTTCGAGCAGCCGGAGGCGCTCGGACCCTGCAAATACGGTCACGTCGGACAAGAAGTCGCCCGCCACGTCCTCCCCGCCCGGATAGCCGGGCGTCGTCACGATCGCCAAGCGAGTCAACTCCTCGATTTCCGCTTGGCCCAGCACCCGGGATTCCACGCAGGCGTGAAGAAAATCGGAAACCCCATCAGCCTGGACGGCATCATAACGGGAAACCAGGTTCCGCACTTCACGGGGTAGCTCGAGGCGGTGCCGCGGATTGGAGACGGTGATCACTGCAGCCTCGAGCACCAGCGCCGTCAGTTCCGCCTGTTGCAGGCGGCCTTGCACAGCCGTCACCGCCCTCACAGCTGTGCTCAGGATCCAGTCGGCTTGGGCCTTTATCTCGCCAGGATGATCCACTGTCCACGGTCGCCTAGCCATGAGCCGCAGCCGGGCAAAGGGTACCTCCGGGGAGTCCGGGGCGGTGATTCCACGGTCCACGACAGCGCTGATAAGCTCAGCCAGCGTTTCGGACCATTCCTCTTTCAACAACGCGGTCGAGAAGAATCCAGGGAGCATCTCACCGGGAAATTTCTGTTCGAGAAATAGCAGTTCAGACGAACGCCACGGCGGTTCGGGCACAAAGATCTGGGTAAGGACCGTATCGGCCACGACTTCGATTTGTCCAGGTTCCAGGACGCCGGCTGCTGCCACAGCCCGGGCTCCATCAACGTGACCCCTGCCGCGTCGACAGAGCCAGATTGCGCGCTCCACAGCTACAGGCACTACAACGTAGCGCCGATCCGTGAGCTCGTTGGGTATCGCCGAGGCCGGGGGCGCACCAAATAACCAGTCGCAGAAGGCCGGAGGAATTCGGTTACCTGCCGGCTCAGCAAGGAACCGCACACTGTTTTCGACGGCCGCCAATACTTTCTGTCGCAGCGCGTCGGACCCAAGAGCGCCCGCGGAGAACACGAATACTTCCGCCCTGTCGTCATCATCGACAACTTGGTAGATGGTTCGCTCTAGGATCTCTGCGATGGGATCGTCGAGGGATTCGCCGTAGCTGTCCTCCTCGTCCACGAGCCCGGCCCGATGGATGAAATCCAATATCCTCATGGCCGTTGCGGGGAACTCAGCGGACTCGTCGTCATCGGTGAACTTCCGCTGCAGCCTGACAATCGCCGACCGGGCGGCCCGCCGCACCTCCGGTGTGCTGTACTCCACGCGGTAATCCGGCGGGAGCGGAATCGGACCTGCCTGCGCCAGCCACGCATCGTCCTCAAGCGACCGCTGGAGGTAGGCCTGCATCAAAACCTGCCGCATCAGTCTGGACGCCCCGTCCTGCTCAAGCTCTGCCCAGGCCTCGCCAGCGGAGGCACCGCCGCTGCTGCTCTTCATGGTGGTCCGGGCAAGCTCCATCAGCTCGTCATCCCCGCCCAGAGAATCTGGCGAGTGGCGGGCAATGACGGCAGCTGCCTCGGCCTCATAGTCGCCGAAGATGTCCGGAAGCCGCAGGGCAGCCACTGCCAGGGCCCAACTGGGCTCTGGGCCAGTGTCTCCTACCCGGTCCGCGACGTCATCCATCATGGACGTGGCTGCAGAAAAGCTTGACCGATCCACCACCGCAGCCTGGGCGAAAGCCGACCAGTGGGTCGGCACAATGAGGGAGCCCGATTGGACTCGATGCGGCCGCCCACCTACTTCGCCGAGGTCCGGTACTTCGTGTTCATCCAGAATGGTGAACACGGAGTCCTTAGGGATGGCTTCTGCGTCGGCCCGTGGAACACCGACCAAGTGCACGCCCCGGTCGAAAACGGCGTCGAGCCCGGCAGCCCGCTCATAGACTGAAAAATTCATCCGTCGGACCCAGTCGGCGGGCGCCAGCCTGCTGACGGCAGCGATCCACAGGGCGGATGTTTCCGCGGAGTCGGTGACCAGGACAACGCCCGGGCCACCGCTCAGTGCGGCCGACACTGCGTCCAGCAGGGCACTGAGTAATCCGACCCGCCATTCGCGCTGGTCAAAAAGAAAGTCGAGAACGTCCTCCCGGCCCAAGGCCGCCCCGAACGATGGACTGGCGTCTTCGACCAGCACCGCCTCGCGGACTTGCTCCGGTCCAAAAGGACACAACAAACCAGGGGAACGCCAGATCTCAATCGGCCGGATGGATGGTGTCGGCTGCGCCGTGGATCTATCCAGAAGTACGTGACTGAAGACGTTGCCTGGCCTCCCGGTGGAGTCCCGCCCCGCCATGGTGCTGTGCCAATAGGCGCCCCGACCCCGGCCATCGTTGATGTACGTTAGCCGGCGGGGCATGGCCTGAAGCTCCGCCGCATTGGGAAATGCACCGAGATAAATGTCGGAGTCGAACCTCGTGACTATCCGCTGCCGAAGAGCCTCGATCTCGCCATCGCTGAGGTTTCCCGCCGTGCTGGTTACCTGCCAGCCGCCGGCCCCATTGTCCGGGTCGAAGGACGCATAGGTCAGCTGACCCCAGCGGAGGGTGACAGCTGGCGGGCCCGTTCGGTTATCGGCCACCAAAGAACCTCTTACCTACGCTCGGCGTACCGGAGAAGCGAAGTGATGCGACGGGCGGGTCAAGCAGCGCCACATGCCGCAGCACATCCACCGGAAGATCGGCGAACAGCCGGACGAAGCCACCCTCCGGATTGACCTCCGATGCCCAGGACACGGGATCGGTCTTCCACGGAAGGGGACCGTCGGGCCCAGCACCGCCTGGTGTGAACCTGCGCGCAGGAGTCGAGGCGACATCAATAGCAGGCACCATGTTCAGCGCAGTCCCGTCCCGGCTGGTCAGCGGCAGCCGATCGGGGTGGTAGACCAGAACGAAGGCCGGCATGGACTGAACTGCTTCCGAGGTCTGTACAGTGACGGAAACACCCGTCACCTTTCCAAGAAAACTCTTCGCTTCCACGACCTGGTAGTTCAGCCGCAGAATATGCGGGTAGTTGATGGTGGTGATTGCCCCGGACACCCTCACGCCAGCCTCGAAACTTACCGGCACCAGATGAAGGTCACACCCAGTGGACGGAAGAGGCCGGGTGAATTGCAGTCCGCCACGGCGACGGTAATCGGATTGCGAAATTTCCATCGCCTGGCTGTTGAGCGCAAGCTCCGGATCCTGGCCGGTGGGGCCCATGTAAACCATTACGGAATCCCCACCGTCGGGCCACTCAAAACTGAGGATCTGGCTATTGACGCGCTCAACGATCCTCGGGTTCCGGACCTTGTCATTCCGGGACTTGAAAATGGCAGTGCCCACATGCGCCATTCCCGCTAACAGCGTCACCGGTGTGAAGTATGCGCGCGTCCAGCCGGAGGGCCAGGAGATGCTGAGCATGGTGGCGGTGCCGTCGACGACCTCCACGTGATTAGGCAGCCTTGATTCAGGCATCAGGCCGCTGATCCGCAGCGAATCCTCGGATAATGGTTCCAGCTCCAGTCCGGCCTGCGGGGGCTCTTCTGTCCGGTAGACCACTACCGTGCCGCCTGCTGGACTGCTCCAGCGCAGGTCGAAGAGCGAGGGTTCACTGTCCCCTGTCGTCGCAATGCACATGTCGGTAACCGGTTCCAGCACTGCGCTAACACGGACGGTGCAGGCCGTGGGGCTGGAGAGCCGGATGTCACCACCGAGGGCAGCTTCTGCGCACACCTGGTAGAGATAGGCTTTACCCCGCTCCGCTTCTGCATCGACAAAGCCACCGAGGTTTGTCGAGTCCTGCAGTATGCGGTATCGCTGATCGCCGCTGCCCGTGGCAGCCCGTTCGAGCGGTATGCGGAAGATTTGCACTCTCTGCGTCCCGGGAAGCGCAGTCCACCTGCCAACGACGCGTCCCTCGTCCTCGCGGATTTCGACATTCCCGAGTTCCCCCACGTAACCGCCACCGGCGTACAATGTCGGCTGGCACGCCATGGCCTCGGCTATGCTCAGTCCCTCGTTAAGCCACACCTGCAAGTATCGCGTCGCAGTTATGAAAGGGCGTTCGTCAATAGCCTCCGCAGCGGTTGTTGCCGCCACCAGGTCCGCCTGATCCGGTGCATAGGGCTCGTGCTCGTCGCCGGCGACCAGTCGATATATCGTCACCGGGCTGGTTGACTTCGCCGGCGTCCACGAGTACGTTCTGCGGCCTTGCGAGTCCTTCCGCACGTCCACGTCGAGCTGAGCCGGTGTCTGGGGGCCGTAGTCGTAAGCCGCGAAGGCGGCCGGATCAAGGTCCAGCGTGGCAGCTGGCGTGGAGGTGGGCGCTTTGTCAGCAACCGGGGCTTGGGTCGGCACCGGGGGGGCCGTGCGCATGGGGGCTGTTTGAGCTGTGGCAGGTTGCGATTCTGCGGCTCTCGGTTGTGCTGCTGGGACGGGACCCCCGGGAGGTTGCTTCGGCAAACTTACAGCCTCGACCGACTCATCGGAGGAGTGAAGGCTCGTCAGGACACTGGCCATCTCGCCTGCATACTTCGCGACGGCGGGCGGGAACGCGGACCGGATCTCCACCTCAGTCGTCTGCCCTGAATTGACGAGCAAACGGAGCTGGGCCTCCTTGAGGTTACTGGGAGACAGACGCTTCTCTGCGATTGCTTTGTTGCGCCAGGTTTTCAAGGCCAGGAAGGCGGGATCCGACGCAGGAGACCCTACAGGGAGAGCCGGACCGTCCGTCACAGGCAACGATTTCGGGGTCATTGCCGGCGCAACCCTGATGGCACCTGGCCCAGGCTCGTCAAATTCCGGGCTCAGCTGGAGATGTGGATCGGCAATGTTGAAAGCAAGCTGCTTGAGAAGTTCCTTGAGGGCATCCCGCCATGGTCCCACCAAGGCCTGGTCAAGCCCCGGGGTGTCGGTTTTCTTGTGCTCGGCGATGACGGACAGGTCCTCCTCCGCCGGTGGAACATATCCTCGGGCGGACACCATGTCCGCCCACAGCTTCAGCGCCGAGAGCCGGGTCTGGTACTTCTGATCTCTCATCTTTGCCTCTTCGTTCACTGTCTTTGACTTACGATCCGAGCTTGGCGTCCGGCCAAGGAAGGGTATGCAGCCTTGAGCCTGGTATCAGAAGGTGGGACCCTCGGGCATCATGAAGCTGTCGCGGCTGTCATCTTCAGACGCCGCCTCAGGTTCGTTCCCCAGCCACGAATTCCGATCGTCCTGGCGGGAAACCAGAAACTCGTGCTGCGGAATCCCACCACTAAGCTGAATCAGCCCGGCGTGCCGGGCCAATCCGGTCTGAGACCCGAAGGGCACGCTGTGCTCTACGACAGCACGTCCCGCATTCCGGGCAACATCGGTCAGCACCGCGCCATCAAAATGATCCAGCCGTCCCGGGTCAGGAGCGCGGTCCACACCAGACATAAAGGCCTCCAATGACGTCTGCACCATTGCCGAATCGCGAACCTCACTCACAGTCGACACTAAGCCCGAGGATATGGCGGACCGTGGGCCGGTGATGTCCTTGAGGACCCCTGTCCAGATCTCCTGACCCGGGGCGCGATCGGTCCCGGCCGCGTCCAGCGCACGAATCCAGAGGCGCAGCAGCGACAGCTCACCGTCCCCGGACTGCCGGTAAATTGCCTCAGGGTGAGCCGTCAGCTCGTACCCACGCGGTCCAATTAGGTCTCCGGCCGTGGCTATTGCACGGTCCCACGGTTTGGTCAGCCATCCGACGGCGAAGATGTCGTGGCGCAGTTGGGCGGCAGCTGCCGCGACTGACGGGGGCTGCACCAACGCCGCACCAACTTTGACGTTCAGTGGCAGGCCCTGTACAAACTTCGCCTTCGTGGGGGCATCATCATCGCTCCGGCCGAACGGCTCAGCCAAGACTGTGCCGATGATGCGTGACCAAGCCAGGAACTGGCTGTAGGCCCCGCTTAGCCTGTGCAAGTCACGGAGTGCATGCCTCAGATTCCTGCGCGAAATCTCGTCATCACTGAGTAGCTGGCTTCGTGCATTCATCAGTTGGAACAGTTCCCGCTGCCCGTTCATGAAAATCACCAGTGTGATAATCAACCAGACCACCATGAGGCCTGCACCGATGCCGAGGCCTTCCAAAGGCTGCAAATCTTCGCGCGCCACCTGTACTCCGGTGACGACGAACCCAAGCAGCAACCCGCCCAGCAGGAATTTCATCCACAACGCCAATTTTTTCTGTTGGGTTAACACGCCAGAAAGCATGTCGTCGGCATTGGCTGCCCTTCGGATCCGGTTCAGCAGTTGCTGAACCTCACTTCTGACGGAGTTTAGGCTTTGGCCGATCTTGGTTCCCACATGAACCGCATAGCTTTCCTCCGAAACAACCTTCCAGCGTCGCAACGCTTCCAGTGCCGTGCTCGCGGGTATTCCCAGGTTGGGATCCCCCCCTGCACGCTGCAGGCGCTCCTCCATACTGAGGATGCCTAAAACATCGTATGGCTCCAGCGAATCAGGCTCGATGACAGCCGCAAGGGGCGAAGGGATTTCCGAGAATACGGATCCGGGTCCCGGAACGGAGGAACTGGTGTGCCGCAGAACTCCACGTTGCGTCCCAACCTGAACTGGTGGCATACCGGTGACACGTTCACCGGCATCGACGAGCGTCAACGCGCCGGCTGTAAAATCCTGCCAGAACGAGGCCAGATCGGCGGGGGCACGGTGCTCCCGAGGCATCCCAGCGTCATCCAATAGTTTGTCAAGAGTTGCGGCCGCGTCCCGGACGTCCCGCCAGGAGACCGGCAAGCCATCCTGGCCGACGCCATCCACAATGACTGCGTACTGCGAAGGCGAGGAGCCGAAGACAAGTCCATGGACAGCGGCCGCAGCTTCCGACTTCACCCTGGTAGCCACTCGCTGCGCCCAACTACGGGGCGCATTTTTTAACGCTGCCCAAATAAATCCGAACATCATCTTGAAGGCAGCCCAGGGGCCGACGGCGGTCACCGGTTGAGGGGCGGAGTGTTCCCGATCTCCGTGCAGAGCGCGTCCGTGCTTTTCCCAAAGCTGGTCCGCCATGACCTTTGTGGCCAGTCCGGAGTCTTCGATGTAGATGGCTGAACTGCCGAAGTAGGTGGGCAACGGCACACCGTTGTGGAGTGAGAACACCTGGTTGCGAAGCTCGGCCCCAACAGCCGTTGCATCCAAGGTCCGGTAGAAGGCGCGGACCAGCCTGGCGCTCTCACCGGGCAGCGGGGACTCCCCATCCAGCGGTGATTCCGTGCTGCCGGCCCAGAGACCGAGGATGCCGGCAAGGGCGGCTGCAGCGTGGACCCCCCAGTCAAAGGGGTCCTTCGTGGTGTAAAGCTGATGATGACCCAGCCCCGGGCCAGCCGCTTCCTCGGGACCCAGCACGAGGTTGTGCCAGCCTCCCTGGGCCAGCCCGTCCAGCACTGCCGTTTCACCGTTCCGCACCACAACGGCACGAACCCTGACAACTGGGCGGCCTCCGAACGAGGATTCCAGCATCTCAGCAATACGCTGGCTGACAGCAGAGTCAACCTGCTCGTGCCCGGCAACACCGGGCACGAGCACGCATATGCGGAGGAGGTTGTAACTGCCGGTGGCCGCCAGGCTTTGCAGGCTAATGGCCTGGAGGTTTCCGTCCCTCACGAGGAGACCATGAACGCTGGTAGGAGAGACCATGCCCGGCTCAATCCAGGCAAAGCTGCCAACCATACCCAGCCCAGACCAATCGGTGAGAGCTTCGCGGACGCCTGCGGTGATTCCGCGGGGGGCCACAAAAACTGTCAACGCTTCCATCTCAGAAGGCTCCCATCACAGGGAGAACCAAGGTGTCTTCATCGCCATCCGGCTCCGGCACCAGAGCAGCATGCTTCCCGGGTTGGAGTGCGCGCTGGTGAGCGGTTTCCAAGTGGGACAGCAGGTCCCCCAGCACTACGTAAATGTCCTCGGCTACGTCCCTGAAGAGCGGCGTCGCACTGGCCGCCCGGCGGGTACTAATCTGCGAAAAAGACCCGCCGCCCGTAGCCTTGAGGCGTCCCGGCGGCATGAAGTGCTCGCTGGCAAGTGACCTGATGGTCTGCAGCCATTCTTTGGTCCGCTCATGGCGTTCCGTCACGGAGCTCTCCGCAACGACTCCCGGGACCCTACTGGGATTTCCGGAAACGGTGTGCCCGGAGCCGACCCATCGCATCAGGGTTTCCAGTGCCGTCACTTCGAACAGGCCTGCGGCTGGTTCCTCAGGGCTCGCATCGTACAGCTCCCGGAGGAGGCGATAGGGGCGTAGCGAAGAAAGTACCGGCGCCTGATGTGCACGTGCCACTGCCAGGAGAACAGACTCCAGAACTGCCGGCAGCCAGTCGAAGGACTTTGCCAGGAACTGCCTGGGTGGCGTCAGCAGCGGGTTGGGAAACTGGATCCACCGGCCATCCGTTTGATCCCAGATCTCCACTGCTTCGTCGTAGGGCGGCTCCGGCAGGCGGAGCTGTCCGGTGATCTGGCCAACGAACCAGCCTCCCACCATCGCCCTGCGCTCGCTCTCCCCCATAGGCAAAGAGGCAGCTAGGGGGCGTGACCGCCGCTGGCTCCAAAAGCCCTTGCGCTCAGGTAGCGACGTTCCATCCCACTGCCGCGCCACGGGTGACAGGACGGAATCGAAGACCAGGGGTGAATAGTTGCGGTAGGACCCAAAGATGTCGATTCGCTGAACGCGGGTGTCGGCAGTAAGGGACCGCTGCAAAATGGTGGCCGTTTCAGCCGCTATGTTGGGGTTTGCCTCAATTGCTGACAAGAGCCCCTGGCATACGTCATCGAGCTCGCCGAACGGGATGGACGAGAATTTGAATCTGTAGGCTACCGAGGTACCGTGCAACTGCTGGACCACGTCTGGATTCACGCTGATCAGCGGAACAGCACGGTTGACCGCTTCAGTGAATTTGGCGAGGACATCCGCTTGCCGCTGCGGAATATCCGACTGGTTGGCGTCCACTCCGCGCACGTAATCGCGCAACGACAGGGAGCAGAACTTGTCGAAGGCCTCGCCTGGCCGGCCGACAAAGGCACGCGACCGCTTAAGCAGTTCTTTCGGCGAGGTGTGAAGCATGAAGCGTGCCCGCGACGGGGTCAGCGGCGCCTGGCTGTAAGGATCCCGATTGAACTCGCCCGGCTGCCAGCTGGCAGTGACTTCCAGAAGACCTCCGGGTGCCTGATACCCGCCCGCCACGGGCCACAGGCCGCGGATGACCTGGCCGCCCAGAAGCTGCCGCGCGTCACTGAATCCCTTCACTCCTGCCGATCCACCGCCGGTATGCGCCACATCCGACTCGTATTGGACTGCGAACGTTTTGGATTCGGTGATCAGGATTTCGTTATCAGCGACATCGAACCGTTGCGGAACAGACAGATCGTCATCGGAGGGCCAGGCTGCATACTGGTCCGTGGCTACATTGGCGAGGCCAACAGCGGTGGGCCGTGCTGCCGCCGCTTGGTCGAGGATGTTAAGCCCTTCTGAGAGCGCTTCCCGCATCGGCCCTAAGACGTCCGAAATAAAAGCTGTCAGGACTGTTGCGGCAGAAGCCGCGGCCTGCGAGTAGAGCAGGTCCGTCGTCTGGCCTCGAAGTACGCCCATGAGCCGGTCCACCACCGACTGCCCATTTTCAATGGCCTTCATTCGGCCAAGCTCACCCTCGATGTTCTGCGGAACAGCACCAACGTTGGGCTGGGCCAGACCGGCCATCCCCTTCAACGTCACGATGAGCTGCTCCCGCAGCAGGGTCTCCAATCGCTCCACAATGGCCCGAGCATAGGGCAGCCCAAACTGCGCCACGGCGTTCTCAATCAACGCCGTGAAGCGCGCCAGCAAGATGCCTTTATATGAGAAACCCCACTGGTAGGCCGATTCCACAGTTCCATTGGTAAGGGCAGGTTTGCGTTCCAGCAGCCTCTGCCGAAGGGTATCCAGCCACTGTGCTGCTTGAATTCCGGTGGCCGGAGGCACGAACGGGACGATCTGCTCGTCAGTGATGGCGGAAGCTAGCTGGCTCACGTCCGCACGGCTGAAAGCCGTCTCGGTGAACCATGCCATAACCTCCTGCTGCGAGAGCGGTCCGTCGGCCGCTACCGGCAGGCCCATCGCCGTCGATACATTGCTCCACTGACTGGCCACCAAGGCTGTGACCTGCGCCACTGATGAGGCGGTGTTGCCGCGTTGGATATGTCCTGTCCGCAGCCGATCCACGGCAGTCCGGGCAAGGCGCTGCGCCGCGTATTCGCGGTACCGGTCGCGGCCCATGCTCAGGCTGGCGAAGCCGAACGCACCCCACGGGAGCTCGTTCGGTTCGACGCCCCAGCCGAAGTAGTCGCGTACCGCAGCCTTGTCTCCCGAATTGTTGCCCAAATCGAACGAAACGAATTCCGCAGCCGCCTTGCCGCTGAGCATCAGGGCGGCAAGCCCGCGTCCGAGTCCCCGATAGACGGCATCCTGTGTGCCGTCTCCGAACATAGTCCGGTTGACGCCAGCAAACCGTCCCACCGGGAAAACTCGTGCAAAGGGCTTTTCACCCGTCACACCGTGCCCATGCCCCAACGCTGCGAGCGTGGCCAGGTCATGGTCCTGGGCGGCCTTGGTCTGCGCTGCTACGATTTCACCCAGCATCGCGAGCGCGTTGGCCCGGACACCCCCGCGGGCGTCAGAGGGCAATCCATCAAAGACATCTGCGGCCAGCATGAAGACCCCCACCAAGGAAGGGGAAACGCCGGGCACCAAGGACAACAGCCGGCACACATCAAGCGCCATGGATGCTCCGGCGCCACCAGCCATGGATGAGACGACAAGGATGATCGGCGGTTCGGCGGCATTGAACTTGCCCAATCCGGGGACGGATAGTTGAGCCATTTCACTGTTTGTTTCGACCATGTTCAGCCGCTGGAAGGCACGTTCCAGGCCTTGCCGTACCTCGGTGGCCTTACTGAGCGTGATCATGCGTCCGACCGCCCGCATTTGACCAGCACCGCTGTGAATGGGAACAGTTATCTGGGCCGGGTCCCGTGGGGCCCACGTGCCGATTTGGCCCAAAGCTTTGGCATTGCTCAGCGTCTGGGTCAGAGCATTATCCATGACTGTGTAGCTTCCCCCCGAGGGGCCCGTCGCGATGTATCCGCCGCCTTGCTGGGAGACATTGCCGACGCCGGCAATCCTAGTATCGGGTGCAACGGGTACGTCGATATGGACGAACTGCCACCCGGCCGGTATGCCGGTGACGCCGTGGGCTGACAGTTCGGAACTGAGTTGATCCATCATGAAGGCAAGGGTGGAGCCACCGGAGCCACCGCAGCCGACTACTAGGAATTTCCGCATTGTTACTGCCTGCCTGTTCTGTTCGTGGGAGCTATCGTGTGTTTGATGTTCGGCGATATCACGGGTGCGGAGTCCCCCATGGGCTGACGCCGTTGGGTTCTCCGCCCGCGGCGGGGACCTGCGTGGTCCCGCCCGGTTGCCCCGGTTGGCTGCGCCCGTCGGCTGGCTCCCATGGCGAGGGGAAAGTGGACGAGGGAGACGGTGCTGGCTGGTTGGAGATCGGCCGTTGAAGCCCGTCATTTTCCAGCTCCGAGGCCTCGTTCAAACGCGCCAGCAGATCAGGCAAGCGGCGATTTATATCGGCTTCGATGTCCTTTTTCTGGGCAGCCGACGCTGTTCCGTTAATCAGTACAAGGACGTTGCAGGTGCCGGGGTCAGCTCCCATGTCGCGGAGCACGGCCCAGTGGTTGTGCACGGCTAGCGGGAGACGGGCATTGACACCGCTACTGTCAGTTCCGGGGTCTACCGATCCCGCGGCAAATCGGCCCGGTGCCAGGATGCTAACAAAGCCACTCCCGAACGGCGACCAACCGGAGCGTGCCTTCAGTTCCAGCCCCTTGATCATTAAGGAGCGGGAGCCCGAGGGTTTCATAGGCACCAGCTCGGTGAGGTCTGTTGGACGTATTGAAAAGGGCCGACCGTCCCGCTGCACCTGCTGGTTTAGTACTGTGACCGGCACCAGTTCCGCAGACAGAGCGATACCGGGGATTTTGGACACATACCATTTGGCACCATAGAGAAATAGGAGCGGAACTCCCGGTCCAAGGATGAGTGCCACCAAGAGCGCCAGCAGAAAATTCGTGCTGTTAAGCGGCTTGGCCATGCTTGCTGTGAAGTCCACGTTTACCGGCATTGCTTTGCCTGGCTCCCCGTCAGGCGCGATCATCAGCGCGACGCGACCGTTAACTGAGCCATTCCCAGCCTGCTCGGCTTTGAACGTCAAGGGAAGTGAGGTGAGGTCCTTCACGTTCAGGCAGTTCTCCGCTGAGTTGGCCGTGCCCAAGGTGACCGCGATGGCCCCCACGTCCGCCGGTGTGGCGAGGATTTCGGGCTGCTGGTCCGGAACCTGCCAAACACAGCCAACGCCAGAGACCGGCAGTGACGCGGAAAGCTCCTTGTTACCCTCGCTCTGACCGAAATCAATTTTGCTGGCCAGCACAGGAAATTCGGCTGGTGGCAACAGCGCCAGGGGCACTGATACCAGTGCCGGCTCCAAGGGGGTGCCGGGCACGGGCGTGCCGTCCGCCGTCGTAGTCGCTGCGGTGGTGATGGAAAGCTCCAAAACCAATTCGGCGGCTCCCACCGGATATCCGGCAAGGTCCAATGACACGGGGTTGGCGATCGCATCCTTGCCTACGGCGGCCGCGACCACGGATGACTTACCTTGGCCGCTCACGAGCGTCGCAGTCAGCTGCACGTCTCCGAGTAGGGACGCTGCGTCAACCTTCTTGCCCGCGGCATCCACGAGACCGAGGCGTACATCTGAAATGGTCTCGCCCACGTGCAAGATTGTTGCCGCGGGGTTCAACCATGCCGGTTTAAGGCTTCCGGCAATGTGGATACTGGACTTTGAGGTCCTCCCCCCGGACTGGCCCTCTGGATCCGTGAAGGCGAGCTGCCAAAGTCCGCTCCAGCCAGCCTTGGACGGCCCCTCCGTCATCGACACGGTCAGCGATTTATCGGACAGCCAGGTGTACGTCAGCGAGTTGTCATCGGACGACAGCGATGCCGGGCTGCCGATGTTGGTCTTGGGCAGACTGATGACTTGCCCGGCTGGATTCAGCAAGGATGCCGCGAGATTGGTGCCGTCGGCGGTGGCTAGCACCCGGACGCCTGGCGTTGACTGATCCAAGACGAAGCGGTGGGCCTTGTCGATGCAAACCGAAACCTGGCAGATGCCAGCATCCTGTGTGATGGGACGGCTGCCCGGTGAGGAGATCCCATCGAACGCGAGCAGGAGGCTGTCAATGTCCGTGGCTAGGTGGAACTCGCCGGGCACCGGATCAATCAACTTGCCGCAGGCTGCGCCGGTGGCCACAGATTCCATAAAAAGAAAGTCCCCGGAACTCTCGGCGCTGCCCTGCAACCCCACTCCAAAGAGAGCCACCTGCGAGGAGCGGAGCTGATCAGCTACGCCGCCATGGCGGCAAATGTCCATCATGGCGGCTGTTCGAACACTTTCCGCCGCCTCGGCGCTAGTCAGCTGGGTGTCGGGGGCGAACGGCTTGGCGGCACCGTAGGCGGCCTTTTCGGCGTCGTTCGTCCGGACGGTGTAGTTGATGCCACCGTCGGTGAACCAGACAAGGGCTTGGCAACTCTCGTTTTCCGTCCGTGCAGCTGCCCTGGCCGCAAGGTCCTTGCGCGCACCGTCTAAAGCTGTCCAATAGTCCGTCTCCATGCCATTCACTCGGTCCCTGAGGGACGTAACCGTTGACTGCAGCTGCGGCAGCGTCCCTGCATTGAGCGGTGTCCAAGGCTGAATCTGGGTGTAGCTGTTGGCGAAGACGCTGATGGCAATGCTGACTTCGGCGCTGGATTCGGAGGCAAAGCTGCCCAGCTGAGTCATCAGATAGGCCGCCGAAGTGACACGTGCGTCATCCGGGTCGGTCCGGTTCAAACTAGACGACTCGTCGACCAGCAACAACATGTCGGTCACGCCGCCGCCGGCAATGCAGGCCCGGAAACCGTCCACTTGGCTAAGCGGTGTTTCGGCTGCGGCGCTTACTCCCGCATTAACGGCTGCCAAAGGGATGCCCAGTGCGAGGCTGGCGAGTACTGCCATGAATCGCCGCATCACAGCCGTCCTACCCAGTTGGCAATGTTCAAGGCGCTTGTCACTACGGCTGCGAGGCTCAAAAAAAGGGCAAGCCGGTAAAGCCAAGGCACCTTCGCATCCGCGGAATACAGCGTGTGGGTCCGGGCCCGGGTGTCTCGAAGCGAGAAGAAGGCGATTAAAGCAATGGCCACCGGGCCGCCCATCAGCCATGCCGAGATGGCGAGGGCTGGTGATGCACCGAAGGCTGCGGCTACCACTAGCGAGACAACTGCGCAGGCAATAGCACCGGTGAGCCAGATCACGGGCGCCTTGGCTGGCACACCTAGGTGAGACGCCAAATACGCATCAGTCTGATGACCACCGAAGGCGAAGGAGACGTCGACCGGGCTGCCGGCGGCCGGGGACTGCGGCTGCCCCTCAGCTAACGGACGCGAAGACGCAGGCTCCAGTCCGGACGAGTTGTACTTGCTGAAATCAAATGGATTACCGCCGTTAGACAAACTTCTTACACCCCAATAATCCATCGACGAAAACAACCAGACGAAACTTCAACATGCCGCGACTTTGCGGACAACGTCGATGCAGCAGGGAACGGATCCGCCCGCTAGCGCTAATACTAGGGGCTCACATGCCAGTATCACAACGATGTCATACGGCCTCGAATGCGGTTTGCCAGCGATAGAGATTCGGCGCTTGGGCACTGATCTCGTCGAGCGGAACTGCAAATACCAGTCCTCTTCGTGGAGTTTGTCATGCCATGTCATTAGGAAACATGGGTGGACTGATGCCGACGCTAAGCCTCGCCTCATCAGGTCGCCCGTATCCTGTATGATCCGTTCGAGTTCCGGCATCTCATCCCCTGTAGGGCCTCAGCAGACTTTTGATTGGTAACGAGTTAATGCGCCATTCGTCAAGATTCCGTCAAGATGAGGCGAATTTCTGCGAAGTATGGCTTCAGCGCCTTTAGTTGGACTGTTCAGGTAACGAGGTAGGGCTAAGATGATGGACGAGTCAGGGGGAGACTTACTCCTGGTAGCACGTCGAGGTTAGGCCGTTTTGCTCACGGCGGGCCCCGCTTTACAGGAGTTGGATACACAGTGTTCTTTAAAACTTTCGGATGGTCCTTTGGGGTCACTATCGCCGCCTTGGTGATTGCGTTCCTCTACGGCGGCCCTCAGGCCCTTATCCTTTGCCTTATACTCGGGATTCTTGAAATCAGCCTGAGCTTCGACAATGCGGTGGTCAACGCCCGCATCTTGGAGCGTATGAACGCATTCTGGCAGAAGATGTTCCTGTCCGTCGGCATCATCATCGCAGTCTTCGGCATGCGTATTCTGTTTCCCCTTTTGATCGTGGGCGTGACCGCTAACCTGAACCCGGTCGAGGCGATTGACCTTGCTTTGCAGAAGGGTGATCCGCACACGCCGGGAACCTACGGCTACCTGCTGCACGAAGCGCACCCTCAGATCGCTGCATTCGGAGGCCTGTTCCTTCTGATGCTTTTCCTCGACTTCATGTTCGAGGACCGAGACATCAAGTGGATCAAATTCCTTGAGATTCCCATGGCCAAAATTGGCAAACTTGATGGTGCTTCGTTGGTGGTGGGACTGGTGGCTCTCGTTTTCGCCGGAAGCATGTCTGGAGAAAACCAAGGGATCGTCCTTCTCTCCGGGCTCATGGGCATCATCACCTATCTCCTGGTCAACGGCCTTGGCAATCTCTTCGACGTCGATAACGACGGCGACATCGACTTCGATGATGCCTCCAGGAACCTTCACGCCGGGCCGAGCGCGCCGGCAAAGCTAGCCGGCAAGGCCGCCTTCATGCTCTTCCTCTACCTCGAAGTCATCGATGCGTCCTTCTCCTTCGACGGCGTCATCGGGGCCTTTGCGATCACATCGGACCCCATCATCATCGCCCTCGGCCTCGGCCTGATCGGGGCCATGTTCGTGCGATCCCTGACCGTCTACCTCGTCCGGCAGGGAACCTTGGACGAGTTCGAATTCCTGGACCACGGCGCCCACTGGGCAATTGGCGCCCTCGCCGTCATTCTGCTCCTGACCATCTCAATCTCCATTAACGAGATCATCACCGGCCTGATCGGCGTCGTCTTTATCTGTGCTTCCTTCACCGGCTCCATCATGCGGAACAAAAAGAAGGCCCAACTCACCGAGGGAACCGAGCCAGCCGAACTTTCCACAGTTGCCAAGTAAACACAGAACAGGAGCATGACAATGGGGTTAAGTCTGACAAAGGGCCAGTCGCTGTCGCTGACCAAGCAAAACGGTGAGTCCCTCACGAAAATTCGGCTGGGACTGGGCTGGGATTCAGCTGTCCCCGCCAAGCGGGGCTTCTTCGGTGGAACGAAGACTGTGGAGATTGACCTGGATGCCTCGGCTATCCTCTTCGATGCCAACAAGCAGCCGCTGGACTCGGTTTTCTTCAACAACCTGAAGAGCAAAGACGGCTCAATCAGGCACACAGGTGACAATCTCACCGGAGCAGGCGATGGCGACGACGAATCGATCACTGTCGATCTGAGCTCCGTCGCCCCGAACGTGGCGCACATCGTTTTCGTTATCACCAGCTACAGCCAGCAGACCTTCGACATGGTGGAGAACGCCTTCTGCCGTGTCATCGATGAGTCCGTCTCCGCCGCGCCCGAGGTGGCTAAATACCAGCTCACAGAGTCCGGCCGCCACACCGCAATGATTATGGCCAAGCTTTCCCGGGGGGCAGGTGCCTGGAGTTTCCAAGCCATTGGCGCTCCAGCGAACGGCAAGACCGCCCATGACGTTGTCCGCCCCGCAGCTTCCGTCCTTTAGCACGACCCTCAACCCTAAGGAGATCACTTGGCAAGCCTGACCCTCAGCAAGGGAAGCAACCTCTCCCTGAGCAAAGCCGATCCCGGACTCCGGAAGGCCATGATCGGCCTTGGCTGGGATCCGCGGACCACGGCGGGACAACAGTTCGACCTGGACGCCTCGGCCCTGCTCCTGACTGCAGCCGGGAAAGTCCGCTCCAATGATGACTTCATCTTCTACAACCAACTCGCATCCAAAGATGGGGCGGTAGTTCACCAGGGCGACAACCGCACCGGTGAAGGCGACGGCGACGACGAGCAGGTACTCGTTGATCTCGCCTCGGTCTCCCCCGAGATTGAGAAAGTCGTGCTAGTCGTTTCCATCGATCAGGCAGAGGCACGCGGCCAGAATTTCGGTCAAGTGCGGGACGCGTTCTGCCGGGTAGTCAATCAAGACACAGACAACGAAATCGTCCGCTACGATCTCACTGAAGACGCAGCGTCCGAGACCTGCATGATTTTCGCTGAAATCTATCGACACAACGGCGACTGGAAATTTCGTGCTGTGGGACAGGGCTACGCCACGGGCCTCCAAGGTATCGCATCTGACTACGGCATCGTTCTCGACTAATAACTGGAGTCCGCTGCAGCCACGGGCTGCAGCGGACTTTTCTCAACACTAAAGAACTTGAAGGAGCAGGCTAATGGCCGGACTCACCCTGACCAAGGGCGCTAATTTATCACTGACAAAGTCGGCCCCGGGGCTGACAAAAGTACACGTCGGACTCGGCTGGGACCCCCGCACCACCACAGGCGACGCCTTCGACCTCGACGCATCAGCGCTGCTGCTGGGCGAGGACGGAAAGGTCCGCTCGTCAGCCGACTTTATTTTCTATAACCAGCCTTCAACCCCGGACGGAACCGTCGTTCACAAGGGTGACAACCGCTCAGGTGACGGCGACGGCGACGACGAGACAGTCGCCGTCGACCTTTCCAACCTCGCCGCGGACGTCTCCCGAATTGTCTTTGTTGTGTCCATCGACCAGGCAGTGGAACGGCGTCAGAATTTCGGCCAAGTACGCGCTGCCTACTGCAGGGTCGTGAATCAGGAAACCGACGCCGAAGTGGTCCGTTACGACTTGAGCGAAGATGCTGCTCCCGAAACATGCATGATCTTTTCGGAGTTGTACCGCCACAATGGCGAGTGGAAGTTCAAGGCTGTCGGACAGGGATACGCATCAGGCCTCGCCGGTGTTGCCGCTGACTACGGCGTTCAGCTCGGCTAACACGCTCGACGACAAGGACCCAACATGAGCATTCAACTGACACCGCCGGACGCTTCCGACTCAGCCTTGCTATTGAAGGCCCCGGATGCGCCGGAAATCGTAAACGAAGATGCAGCTCCCGGTATGGTCCCGGTTCCGCCGGAACGCCAAACCGAAATTGCTGCCCAGGCTAGGGCATTCATAGCGGAAATCGCTGGGCTGAATCCTCACAGCCCGGAGTACACCAGCAAGATCGATGGCATCAACCGCCTGGCCGGCGAACAGTTGGTTGCGTCCTCAAATACCTCGAGCCGCCTCCTCGAACGTTCCTCGACGTCACTCGCTGGTGCCAAAAAAGCCGGAAACAGTGCTCAGGTGCAAGTGGCTTCCACGTTGGGCGAGTTGCGAACGACTGTCGAGGATCTCACTCCCAATGCTGCAGACTTGAGTGTCGGCCGAAAAATCCTTGGCATCATCCCCGGCGGCAACAAACTTGCTAAGTATTTTCAAAAGTACGAATCCGCACAAACACAGCTGAACAAGATCATCAAGTCCCTGATGTCTGGCCAGGACGAACTGCTCAAGGACAATGCAAGCCTCGCCCAGGAAAAGACCAACCTCTGGGAGACGATGCAAGGCTTAAGCGAGTATGCCGTTTTCGCAAAAGCCTTGGACGGGGCAACAGCGGAAAAGATCAGCTCCATGAAGCAGGCGGGCCAGATCGAGGAAGCGAATAAGCTCGATTCCGACGTCCTTTTCCCCATTAGGCAACGCCACCAGGACATTCTGACCCAGCTCGCTGTTTCAGTGCAGGGGTACTTGGCCATCGATATGATTCGCAAGAACAACACGGAGCTCATCAAGGGCGTGGAGCGGGCGAGAACCACAACTATCTCGGCGCTGCGAACTGCCGTTATCGTCGCGCAGGCCCTGGCCAACCAGAAGATGGTCCTTGACCAGATCGACGCGATTAACACTACGACCAACAACATGATTCTTAAGACCAGTGAAATGTTGAAGGATCAGACAGGCCGAATTCACCAGCAGGCTGCTAGTTCGGGCGTCAGTGTCGAGACACTCCAAAAGGCCTTCGATAACGTATTCCAGACAATGGATGCCATCGATACCTTCCGTTCTCAGGCCAACAAGAACATGGAGGGAACTGTCCGGGCACTCGAATCGGGCCTTGAACGCGCCAAACCTTACTTAGAGCGAGTCCGTCAGCAAGAAGGAAGCTAGTGCCAACAAAGCGAAAGATTCAACGTCGAAATGGTCGGTAAGTTTCTAGGGTCCCTGTTCGGTGCCGCTACTACAGTTAGTCCCGAAACTGAACAGGGGCCTGAGCCTGACCAAAACAGCGTTGATCTTGGTGCCAGCCAAGCCGCTCTCGATGCTTTCCGCATCGAAGTACGAACTGCCGGGGCAGAGTTGCCTACACTTATCTATTCGCAGTTCCGTCAAATCGATGACCTCGTCGCTCCGCTACTGGCGCACATGCAAAAGGCCGAGCCGTCGACTGAACAGGTTGTGCTGGCTGGAGCAATTATCAGCGACTACATGCCCACTTCCCTGCGGACCTACCTCATGCTTCCCAAATCGTCCCGCCTTGACGGTTCCCGCGAATCGAATACCTTGCTTGCGCAACTGGCAACTCTGCACTCCACTGCCCTCAACCTCAATCAGCAGGTCCGGAGCGGAGCGGCCACGGAACTGGCCATCCACGGAAGATTTCTCCAGGATAAGTTCGATCTGGGCAGCTTACGTCTGGAGGACAACTAGTGGTTTCAATGGTTCCAGGCAGCAACGCTGCGCTAACGGCTGAGAATCCGAGCCTCCGTAAAGTACTTGTGGGATTCGGCTGGACTATTACACGAAGTCTCGGTCCGCAGGCCGAACTGGTTCCCATGGCCATCATGTGCGGGTTAAATGGGCAGGCCCTCTCTGACGAGCACCTGGTGTTCTTCAACCAACTGACGACTCCCGATGGAAGTATGGAATTTTCGGGCAGGGAAGACCAAGAGCAAATCGATGTCGACTTGCCTAATGTTCCCGAAGCGGTTCATAAGATAGCTTTCGTCGTTTACGTCGACCCGGACCTTCGCGGTCCGGGAAACTTCAGTGCCGTCAAGAGCTCCTATGTGCGGTTGGTGGACGAAACTAACCGTGAACTTCTCAGGTTCGACGTTCCCTCGGGAAACCAGGTTCAGGTCAGGGCAATGCTTTTCGGAGAACTCTACCGGCACGGCGGCGGCTGGAAGTTCAGGGCGATCGGTCAGGGTTATCAGAATGGGCTCGCCGGTGTGGCCGCGGACTACAAAGTGAGCCTCTGATGGTCCACTCTCAGCGGACGGCTCGCCCCGATATCACTTTCATCTCGCGACGCCGCCGGCCCAAGACTATGCACAGTGCAATGGACTCCACCCTCGTACAGGACCTCCCCCCCGCTGCCGGCGCTGATCTCCTACTCAACGGTGGGCCGTCGTCGAGCCTCAGCCTGGAACGATCGGTGGCGAATTCAGCGGGTCTCAGCTTGCACCGCCCAGGAACAGGCAGCGGACCTTCAACCAGGAGGGAGGCTCGTCCCACTCTCCTTGCACCGGTGCGGGACTCCGCGCGTCTCTTCGCTGCTCCAAGTTTCGCGGGTACTCGTCAACTGACGGAGGACGCCCCCATTGTGCGCCTAGACGCACGGCAGTCCGCCATCGGAACGCTGCTCGTCCACGGCGCGCGGTCGGCGGCCTGGGAGGACCTCGACCAAGTGACAGGCGCAGAAAATGCGCAAGGTGAGACGGCCGGCGTAGCCATCCCGACCCCCGGCAACAGAAAACTAGTGGGATACCACGACCGTTCTGCTGCCATCGCACTCAGGCACGTCAAACGGCTTCGTCGTGCCATCTTTGTTGCGCAGCAGGAACCGCTGGTTGTCAGCCTATTCGGGGAAGAAGCCCTCGCAGTCTTCCCCAGTGCCCCGGACGGCAAAAGTGCGGTGTTGTATATCTCGCGCATCGACAGCCTCCTTGAACTGCGCGTGGAGTATGTCCAGCCAGCAAACGACGAAGCCATTTGGGCTGCCTTCGGCTTCACCATGACCACTCCGACACTCGTGCACACTGGCCGCCGATAGCATATTCTGAGGCAAAATTTGGGGATAAATGCGACATTTTGAGTTTTTGAGTCAGCCCGAACGTGAGCGGCTGTTTCTCTTGCAGCCCGAAGAACTCCCGCGGAACTCCCATCCCAGCCTGCTTGCGGTCGCTCTCGGCGCGACTCTCTACTCGCCCGCTAACCGGCCGGGTCTGGCAAAGGGAGTCCTCAAACAGACGGAACGCGGTTGCATCAGCTTCGTTCTCTGTTTGGAGGACTCAGTCGCGGATGACGACGTAGCGGGCGCTGAAACCAACCTCCTCGATGCGTTGGATGAACTGGCCGCCCACTCTGAAGACACGGCGCTCCCGCTCCTGTTCATCAGGTGCCGGACTCCCGAACAACTTCTTGACGTGGGTCGGAGGGCAGGGTCATCGCTCGACGTCGTGGCGGGCTTCGTTCTGCCCAAATTCGAAAACGAAACGGGCCGTGGCCGTGCCTTTTTCGAGGCGCTTCGCCAGCTGAACAGCGAGGCGGGCCGAACCGAACCGGCACCCAACCTGCCGCCGCTCCTAGCAATGCCCATTATTGAAGACCCTGTCACAACCCATGTGGAGACCAGGACGGCTGCCCTTCACAACGCACTGGCCGTAATCAACTCCAACCAGGATCTGGTCCTGTGCATCCGCATCGGAGCCACGGACATGTCCGGCGCTTTCGGGCTCCGAAGGTCAAGGGACCTGACCATCTATCACGTCAACGTAGTCGCCAACGTCATCGGCGACGTCGTAAATGTCTTCGGCCGGACAGGCAGCAGCTGGGTCATCACCGGACCCGTTTGGGAGCACTTCTCCAACAAAGAGCGGGTCCTGCGGCCCCTCCTGCGCGCGACGCCGTTCAGCACCGTCAATGAGGAGGATTTGCGCCAGCGCCTGCTGCTGGAGAACCTCGATGGGCTGATCCGTGAAATCGAACTTGATCAGGCTAATGGGCTGCTGGGTAAGACCGTCATACACCCAAGCCATGTTCCTGTTGTTCACTCGATGTCGGTGGTCAGCCACGAGGAATACCTGGATGCCACAGACATCCTCGCTGGCCTGTCCGGCGGGGTCCAGTCCTCTTCCTACGGGAACAAGATGAACGAGCACAAGCCGCACCGTTCATGGGCTGAACGGACCCTGCTTCGCGCCAAAGCGTTCGGAGTGGCAAGCCCGGGAATCAGTTTTGCAGAGCTCTTGGAAGCGAGTATGAAATGACAACCACTGAATCCCTCCATACGAATCCCTCCGCAGGATTTGCTGCGTGGGGATTCGCCGTCTCGCCCGGCTCCCTGCCCAGCCTGTTGCCGGTCACGACGCTGGTGGATCTGGCGCTGCGCCGAAATCCCAGGCGGGCCCACCTGCTGGTATCGCGGGTACTGGCAAAACACGTACCCACCGAGCCGGGGATCGTGGCGGCGGCTGGCCTGTTGTTGGGGCTGCTGGTGCGCGACGCACTCAGCCCACTTGCGAAGACCCTCATCAGGGACGCGGCGTCCCGGTTCGAAGATCTGTTGGCCGAGGAACCAACGGCGATGGTGGCGACCGATCGGACAATGGCGATAGCTGATCTCTGCAGGGACTTGCGGGGGCAACCGGCCTGCCCGGACGTGGCCACTATCGGCTATGCCGAGACGGCAACGGGGCTTGGGCAGCTGGTGGCCGACTCCCTGGGCTCGTATTACATCCACTCCACCCGCCATGCGGTGGCTGGCGAAGATGCAGTGCGCCCTTACGCGTCTTTCGAGGAGTCCCACTCGCATGCCACGTCGCACCAGCTGTTCCCCACCCGGCATGCAGCCCTCAGCGGCGCCGAAACGATCATCCTGGTGGACGATGAACTCAGCACCGGGGCAACCATCATTAACACCATCGCAGCCCTTCATGAGGCTGCCCGTCATCGGCATTATGTCGTTGCCTCACTGATTGATCTGCGGCCGGCAGCGGACAGAAAGAGGCTGGACGATCTGGCTTCTGAACTGGATTGCCGGATCACCGTGGTTAGCCTTGCAAACGGCGAGATCGATTTGCCCGACGACCTGCCTGCCAAAGCAACCGCGTTTGTGGGCCAGTTCGCGGCTCCGTCGGTCTCCGCACGCGAAGCTGGGGACGTGTCCGTCATGGACCTCAACGGCATCGCCGGCGGAATCCGGAGTGCACGGTTCGGTAATTTCGCCAGCTTTCAGCCCGACGTGGTCGTTGGCCGGATTGTAGAAGAACTGGCCGCGGTGGTGCCGGCCACTGGCAGCCTGCTGATCTTGGCCACGGAGGAATTCATGGCCCTGCCGTTGGCAACGGCATTCGCTCTAGAGCAAACCCTGCCCGACGTTACCGTCCGATACTCCACGAGTACCCGGTCACCCATCGCCGTAATCGACCGCGAGGGGTATCCGGTTCGGTCAGCGGTGACGTTCAACAGCCATGATGCAACCGCCGATGGTCCCGGCCAGCGGTTTGCATATAACTTCAACCACGCCGGGATGCAGTTTGACAGGGTGGTTGTCATGGCCGAACCCGGAACTGCAGAACACGCATTGACGGGCCCTGGAAGCATTGCAGAAGCTGCGTCCTCGACCGGAGCCACCGTGCAGGTGGTTCTGCTGGGCGCGGAACGGCCCTTCCCCACACGCGGCGAAGGGCCCTCCTTTGGCTCCTACGCGGCGGGCGAAGTGCAGTGGTTGATCAAGGACCTCAGCTTCGCGGAGCTGGAAGCCCCCACAGCTCAACGTGAGGCTGATATCCAGTCAGGCCGGGCCAACTACGCAGAATCCTTGCCCCAGGAATATGAGCCTTCGCGCGAGTACCAGGACCTGTACAACGATGCCCTGTCCAGATCCGCAGCGCGGGTGGCCCACGCCGTCGGAACCGTAACCGAACAAGTGTTGGCGCTCCGGGATCGATCGCCGGTTCTCATATCGCTGGCCCGGGCAGGGACGCCGGTCGGGATACTGATGAAACGCTGGGCCAAGCAGGTTCACGGCCTAGACCTCCCCCATTACACAGCGAGCATCGTGCGGGGCATCGGCATTGACCGGACAGCCCTGAGCTACCTGGCCAGCAACTACCGGCCGGAACAGATCATGTTCGTGGATGGATGGACCGGCAAAGGCGCGATCGCGCGTGAGCTTGCGGCTGCCGTCGAGGACTTTGCCCGCACAGACGGAATACGATTCGGACCAGAGCTTGCGGTGCTGGCAGACCCCGGGCACTGCACGGAGATATTCGGCACCAGGGACGATTTCCTCATTCCTTCGGCCTGCCTGAACTCGACAGTTTCGGGGTTGGTTTCACGGACTGTCTTCAACCGGGACCTCATCTTCCCCAACGATTTCCACGGAGCCAAGTACTACCGGCAGTTGGCGGCAAAGGATGTTTCCACAGCTTTCCTTGACGCCGTGTCCGAGCAGTTCTTAGAGGTCCGCGACGGCGTCGTTACCAAGGCGGAAGAAGCCGCGCCGGACGACGCCGGCCGGCGTATAGCGGACTGGTCGGGGTGGGCTGCCGTGGAGCGAATCAGTAAGGAATTCGGGATCAACAACACAAATCTCGTGAAACCCGGAGTGGGCGAAACGACCCGAGTCCTGTTGCGTCGTGTCCCTTGGAAAGTTTTGGTGAGGTCATCTTCGAGGGAAGATGTGCAGCACGTGCTCCTGCTGGCCAGGCTTCGTGAGGTGCAGGTGGTTTACGTCGACGACCTGCCTTACACGTGCGTGGGTTTGATTCATCCTTTGCAAGGCATTGCGGTACCGGCGGGCATTGACCAGGAAGCGGTGGCACTGTGACAACGTCGGCTAACGGAACCGGGTATTCTGAGTTCACAGTTCCCGGCAGCCCTTCGGTGATGGTGGCGTGCGACCTTGACCGGACCATTATCTACTCTGCCAACTCCATGGCCCTTCAGTGTTCTGACAGTTCTGCGCCGGCACTGGTGGTGGCGGAAGTCTACGAGGGCGTGCCCCTGTCGTTCATGACGCGCGCGGCCTGGGATGTCCTCGAACGCCTCGTCCGCGAGGCCATCTTCGTCCCCGTGACCACACGCACCGTGCAACAGTTTCGCCGCGTGAACATCCCGGGCCGGGACAAGGGCTTCGCGGTAACGACGAACGGGGCAGTCCTCTTACACGACGGAGTCCAGGATCCGGAATGGACCGATCTCATCCAAGACTCTGTTCAGGCCAATTGCGCCCCCTTGCATGAGGTGCAAGATTACGTCCTTGGCGCCACCAAACCGTCGGCGATTCTGCGTGGCCGCGTGGCGGAAGACATCTTCGTGTACTGCATCGTGAATCGCGACGAACTATCCGCAGACTATTTGGAAGACGCATCTGGATGGTGCCAGGAACGCGGATGGACCATTTCGTTGCAGGGAAGAAAGCTCTACTTCGTACCGTCTCCGGTCACTAAAGAGGCTGCATTGGCGGAAATTCGACGCCGGCACCCCGTCGACATGTTGGTGGCGGCTGGAGATTCAAGGCTGGACGCAGGTATTCTGCAGCTCGCCGATTTAGCCATCAGACCGGCCCATGGCGAGTTGAATAATTCCACCTTTCACCTGCCGAATCTGAGGGTAACTTCCTCTTCGGGAATTGTGGCAGGCGAAGAGATCCTCCAGTTCGCCGCCTCAAGGATCCCGGTATGGCGCGAAGCCGTGGTTAGCTGACGACGCTTTATCTAATCCTGAACGGATTCTGCCGCGGATACCTCCTCGAAGATATCCGCGGCAGAACCCCAATTAAGTCGACTACTTCTCGCACGCCTTGCCGTCGGAATCGCCGTCAAGTCCAGGGCGGTAGCCTGGCTGCCCGGCGTAAAGCGGTGCGGCACCTGCTGCTTTGGCCGCTGCACAGTTGGCATAGTAGGCGGCCGCCGGTGCGGGGGCCACCGGTGCCGGGGCCGGGGCTACTTGTGCAGGTGCAGCGGGAACCGGCGTTTGCTTTGCAGCCTGCTGAGCGGCTGCCTGTTCGGCAGCCAACTGCGCGGCAGCCTGATCCGCTGCGGCTTTGTCGGCCGCAGCCTTCTCTGCCGCAGCTGCCTCTGCAGCTACTTTCTCTGCTGCGGCCTTGTCGGCGGCCGCCTTCTCCGCCACCACCCGTTTGGAATCAGCATCGGTCATCCATACGAGTTTCTGATCGCTGCCCGGAGTGCAAATGAAGGTCTTGTCTTTGTAATTTCGAGTCTCCGCTGCTTTAGCGCAGGTCGTGTTTGCAGGATTGCTTGCTGAGGGCGTTGGCGATGGTGTTGGCGTTGGAGTTGCCGAGATCGACTGCTGCGCCGGGCCCACCAACGCAACCTTATTGGCGCTACCTTCGGGTGCTGCAGTTGCACCAACCACCCCTGCGCCAACAATCAGCGCGATGACTCCTGCTGCGGCTACGATGCCTCCCGATTTCCGGTGCGGCAAACCAACCCATGAGCGGCGTTTGAACAGCAGGACATAGAGCCCGGTCAATATAGCGACCAGCCCAATAATGAAAACGGCCATCCCGACTCCGCCTGCGGCGACGAACGGGATCATTACCAGCAGCACCAGCGCAGCAACGATCCAGAAAGACACTGAAGGTTTCCATCGACGTTGTACGTGGTTTGTTGGCATTGCAGTTTTGATCATTTTTCCCCCTTGGAAAATATTTGACAAGGCAACGCAGTAAGCATGGTTGCTGTGCGCGATGGAATGCGGGCCTGAAGTAGACGCAATTCAACAATGAGAGCGCCTACGTCAGAAACGCTATTAAGGCTTCACTCAGTTCTCACAGGCGACACCATCTGAGTCCCGGTCCAACGGTGCTCGGTAGCCTGCCTGGCCTGCGTAGAGCGGTGCGGCGCCTGCGGCTTTGGCTGCTGAACAGTTGGCGTAATAAGCGCTCGCCGGAACTGCCGGAGCAGGAACAGGTACAACGGCAACGGGTGCCTGCACCACGGGTGCAGGAGAGGGCTGAGGTGCCACGGGCGCCGGAGAGGCAACCGCTGGTGCCTTCTCCTTTGTCGGTGCCAGCTGCCCTGAGCAGTCCGTCAGGATTCTGGCCATGGCATCGTTCTCTGCCTGGGTTACCCACAGCCTGTACGTCGCCTTCACCGAAATTTGGCGGGCAACATACTCACACCGGAAGCTCTTGTTCGGTGGCAGCCAGGTGGCGGCGTCGCCATCGCTCTTCTTCATATTGGTGGGACCGTCTGTCGCTTGAAGGTTCAGCGGGTCGTTGGCAAACGCGGTCCGCTCTTCCGTGGTCAGCTGCTGGGCACCTTTTTGCCAGGCATCGCTGAGCGCCACGACGTGGTCGATCTGCACAGCGCTGCTGGTGGCGGAACCGCGGACGAAGTTGATTCTCGCGCCCGTATACGGGTCCGCCAAGATGCCCGATTGCACCTTGCACGGGACGCTATTGGTGTGAATGATGCCTGTCAGATCGCGATTCAAAGTGTCGTTGCGGGTATCGCAGCCGTTGCGGTCCACATCGGCCCAAGCCTGGCCGAACAGCGCACGATCGTAACCGGTCTTCGGCGCCCGGCCCTTGATGGGCAGCGTTGATAGCAGGTCGATCGCCTTGGTAGCAACGGCGGACTGCGCTTCGGCCGCCGTTGGGCGGGCACTCTGTGCCGGGGAGATCGCGGCCTCAGTGACCAGCGGAGCGCCAGTCTCCAGGGCGGTTGGAGCAGACGTCGGCATAGCCGTGGCGGAAACATTTGTGGGGGCAGCCAAAACCGTGCTGTCCGACTGTGCCGGTTGTACGTCCGTCGATGAAGCCGGGGGCAGCGCCACAGCACCGGCGAAAAACAAGGCAAACGCCGTCGCAATCGCTAGCCCGCCGGCTTTCCGCTTCGCCGGCAGCAATGCCCACGACCGGCGCCCGGTTGCAAGAACGTAAAGGCCTGTAAGAGCGGCTGAGACCGCCAGCAACATGAGTGCGCCACCAAGGCCGCCTGTAAGCGCGCCAAAAACGACAAAGAGGACGGTTAGGCCACCGACAATATACGTGGAAGTTCGGGGTTTCCGCGGCGGTTTCGGAGCTGGTTCCGGATCATAAGGCATCGAGCCAAAAGCGCTTTGATAGCTCGAAATTTTTTTCCCCCAAAAAATAAAGGCCCGGCAACTATCCGGGCTTTCGCTCCGTCGACAATTGTTTACACTGACATTCTACTAAGAAAGAAGCCAATGGAATATCAGATTGAGTCCACCTTGGACAATCCTTAGCTTTCCTTGAGCTGATCTTGAGCGCGTCATCCTAGTAATCGCGTCGATGCTTCACAATTCGCTTATTTCGTGGAAAAGAGCGGCTGCTTCCAGTTCTGTGGCATTCTCCAGTCATGGACGCTTTGAACCCAGAACCCCCAGAACCCCTTGACCTCGGTCCTCAAGAGTGGGGGCTGCTTCGAGAATCACACGCTGCCTACACGGCAAAGACCTCACCTGCCTACGACGAAGTCCTTGACCAGGTGTCTGATCGAATTCGTGATCAGGGAAGCATCGGCAAGGCTGACATCGGAGCCCTGCTCTTCTGGAAGCGGCTCCGGGCGGACACGTCATGGGTGCGCGAGCTGATGGCTCTGCAGGATTCGGAAGTCAGAAGAGTCACAGAGCAGGCCGTACTCGCGGCCAACGACTCCTCCTTGCCTGTTCACCGCGCGGCTGCATCAGCCAGAGGTGCCCTGTCACCTCTGCCCGGATTCGCAAAGGGCGACGCCCTCGCTTCGGCTCTGCTGCTCGCAGCGGCACCTCAACGCATGGCAGTATACGACCGGCGCGCCCACAAGGGCTTGGACACATTGGGTTTGCCGCTTAAGAACTCGGCTGGAAGGTTCGGCCGATATATGGAGCTGGTCGAAGCTCTGCGGCAAACCGCCGCACGGCACGGTGACGTTTGGTCCGCCCGAGACGTCGACGTTGCACTCTACTGGCTCGGCGGTAAGCACTCAAAGTAGCTCACCTTAGAGTCAAGACTTCAGCAGCAATGCCCGTTTGTGGCGCTGGAGAACCACGACTACGCCCCGTGCCAGACAGGCCATGGCGGCGGACAGAATCACTGCCCCGCGGTCCCGCGCCGCTCAAGTACCCCTGTTGGGGCTGCCCGGCCCGGTCAAGCTGTTACAGGGATAGGAGCTCAACCTGCCCGAGGTCGAGGTTCCGCTCGAAGCCCGGGTGCGGCTGCCGTAGACAGCGGATGCTTTCCAATAGGGGCAGCCCCTACTCCGATGCTTCTGCAGGAGCCAAGAGCCCTCAATCCTGCGTGCATCGAGAGGGCGCGCCCGACCAAAACCGGACGCGCCCTCCGCATGCACGGAACCCACGAAGTGGGTCAAAGCACCATGTTCAGTCGATCAGCACCGGCTCCTTGGCACCGTCCGAAGCTTCAACAACCGGAGCAACCTTGCGGTTCCGGTGGTGCAGCCAGTTCGCCACCGCCAGAAGTGCCACCAATGCGAACGTGCTCAGGAGCTGGGGACGGGAATCCTCGCCGATGAAGCCCACCGTGAAGATCGCCGCGAGGATGACCAGACCAACCACCGTGAGCCACGGGAAGCCTGGCATCCGCAGGGGAAGTTCCGTTCCCTCGCGGTCGGCACGGAGCCGCAGCGCGAGCTGGGCCAGGAGCGCAGACGTCCACACCAGCAGGCAGGTCGAACCCACAATGTTGAGCAGGACGGGCAGGACCATCTCGGGGAAAGCCAGCTCCAGCACCACCGTGACAACGCCGAAAGCGACGCTGGCCAGGACCGCGACAACCGGGACACGTGCCTTGGACACGGAAGCGAGCAGGCGTGGAGCTTCACCACGCTCCGCGAGGGAGTAAGCCATCCGTGACGCACCGTAGAGGTTGGCGTTCAGGGCGGAGAGCAGCGCTGCCACGGCAACCAGGGTGATGGCGGTGGCTGCGCCGGGCATGCCAGCGGCCTCCAAAACTGCGGCGAACGGGCTCTTCAGCCCCGCCGAACCCACGGGAACAACAGCCGCGATGATGAAGATCGCACCGATGTAGAAGACCAGAATGCGCCACAGCACGGTCCGGACTGCCTTCTTCACGCTGCGGGCAGGCTCCGCGGTCTCAGCTGCCGCCACGGACACAATCTCGGTGCCGCCGAATGCGAACGCCACCACGAACAGTGCCGTGGCGATCCCGGCGAAGCCGTCAGGCGCGAATCCGGCGCCGGTGAAGTTGGAAAGACCCGGCGACTGCACGCCCGGCAGCCAGCCGAAGAGCAGGGCAGCGCCCACCAGAAGGAACGCGACGATTGCCGCCACCTTGAGCAGGGCGAACCAGAACTCGAACTCGCCGAAGTTCTTCACGCTGGTGAGGTTCACAGCGGTGAGCACCACGATGAACACGAAGGCCATCAGCCACACCGGGAGGGCCGGGAAGATGGTGGCCAGCAGGCCTGCGGCACCGAGGGCTTCGGCCGCGATGACCACCACGAGCTGCAGCCACCAGAGCCAGCCCACGGTGGCGCCGGCCACCGGTCCGTAGGCCTTGGCCGTGTAGACGGAGAAGGCGCCGCTGTCAGGATTGGCGGCGGCCATCTCGCCGAGGGCCCACATCACCAGGATGATGAGCGTGCCGGCCACGAGGTAGGAGATCAGCACCGCCGGACCCGCGGCCTGGATGCCAGCGCCGGAGCCGATGAAGAGGCCCGCGCCGATGGCGCTGCCGAGGCCCATCATCGTGAGCTGGCGTGGTTTGAGCGCGGCGCCGAGTGGGCGGGCAGACGTCTTTGTCTGTTGTTCCATGGGTATTCCTCTGGTTGTAGGTGGAACGGATTGGGGATTGAGGGTCAGTCGGTTGTCAGGCTGCGTGGACTTCCAAAACCCGGAGCACGCGGTCGTTGGAGGCGGGGCTGGCAACGGTGACCCGCACGCCATCGCCCGGGTAAGCCCGGACCATAATGCCGGCGCGGTCGAACGCGTCCACCAGGCTCGCCATGAGGTGGTCATCCGCGCGGATCCACAGGAAGTTGCCCTGGCTCGCCTGAAGTTTCCAGCCCTGGGCTTCCAGCTGCGCGGCCATCCGTGCGCGCTCCTGCTTGACGGCGCCAACCCGCGCGTCCATCTCCCCGCCGGCGTCCAGCGACGCGATAGCCGCTTTCTGGGCCAGCGCGCTCACGGCGAAGGGAAGGGCGGTCCGGCGCAGTCCCTCGGCAATGGCCGGCACCGCCACGGCGTATCCCACGCGCAGGCCGGCCAGCCCGTAGGCCTTCGAGAAAGTGCGCAGGATGCAGACATTCGGGTACTCGCGGTAGAGGGCCAGGGAATCGGGGCCGCTGCCTGCTTCGGCGTATTCCACGTAGGCCTCGTCGATCACCACGAGGATGTCGGAGCGGACGGACTGCAGGAATGCCTCGATGCGTTCGTGGCTGATCGGCACGCCGGTGGGGTTATTGGGGGTGCAGAGCAGGATCACCTTGGTGCGTTCGGTGACGGCCGCGGCCATGGCCTCGAGGTCGTGGCCCTCGGCGCTGTCCAGCGGGATGCGGACCGGCCGGGCGCCCGCAAGCTCAACCAGGATGGGGTACGCCTCGAAGGAGCGCCACGCGAAGATCACTTCATCCCCGGCGTCGCACAGCCCGGTGATGATCTGCTGGAGGACGCCCACGCTGCCGGGTCCCACCGCCACCTCACCGGCGGTGACGCCGAGGTGGCCGGCGAGCCGTTCGCGGAGTTCGACGGCGGCACTGTCCGGGTAGCGGTTCATGGTCCCGGCCGCTGCGGCCACCGCAGTGGCTGCAGCCGGAAGTGGCTCGTAGTGGCTTTCATTGCTGGCGAGGGCTGCAATGTCCACGCCGGCGCTGCGCCGGCCCGGGACGTAGGACGGAAGTCCGGCCACGGCGCCACGAAGGGTGGGAAGCGCGGTGTCCGGTGCGGTCAGGAGCTGATCACGGGTCATGAGCAACGATCATGATTGTGACCCGCCCCACAATGCAAGCTAGGCTCAACCCATTGGGACTTCTGCTCAACTTCTACTCTCTGTGGTGAAAATATGACCATCCCCAACCCGCGCACCCTGGATTCCCTCGACGGCAGGATCATCCTTGCCCTGGACAAGGATCCGGAAGCCAGCGCCCTGGCACTGTCCCGGACGCTCGGCGTCGCACGGAACACAGTCCACGCCCGGCTGGCACGGCTCGAACGCAGCGGTGCCCTCCGCTCCTTCAGCCGGCGGCTGGACCCCGCCGCACTCGGCTATGACCTGATGGCCTTCCTCTCACTCTCCATCAGCCAGACGCGCACCGGCGGGGTGGAGGACGGACTGGCCGCCATCCCTGAAGTCATCGAGGTGCACGCCACCACCGGGGACGCGGACCTCATGGCCAAAGTGGTGGCACGCGGCACGGCCGATCTCTACCGCATCACCAACCAGATCCTGGAAATCGCGGGGATCCAGCGGACCAGCACAGCCATTTCCGTACTGGAACTCATGCCGCCCCGCTACGACGGCCTCCTGAACCGGCTCTCGGAGCAGTAATCCCGCTTTTCAGCTAAAGACGGGTGACATGCGCCACAAGTGCGCATATTTTCACTCATGACTGCCTCCTTCTGCCAAATCTCCCAACCAACTTCGACTCTCTTGCCTATCTGCCAGCTGGCGCACAAGATTTCCGCATGACTACTCTCACTGTCTCCGGCCGCGTGGCACAGGTTCTCAGCAGCTACCTCACCGATGTCTTCGGTGTGATGGGCAACGGCAACGTCTACTTCCTGGACGCCGCGGAGCATCTGGGCCTCCGCTTCTCCCCCGTCCGCCACGAAGGCGCCGCCATCGCCGCGGCCGATGCCTACTACCGGACGTCGGGACGCCTCGCCGCGGGCACCACCACCTACGGCCCCGGCTACACCAACGCACTCACCGCCCTCGCCGAGGCAGTCCAGGCGCAGATCCCCGTGGTGCTGGTCACCGGGGACGCCCCGAGCAGCGGCGCCCGGCCACAGGACGTGGACCAGGCGGCCATCGCCTCAGGACTCGGCGCGGCCACCTTCACCGTCACCCGCGACGCCGCGGGCTCCATCACCCGGCAGGCGGTGGAGTATGCACTCACCCGGCGCACCGCCGTCGTGGTTGCCATCCCCTACGACCTCGCGGCCCTCGAGGCCGGGGACGAGGAACTTCCAGCACCGCACGCACCAAAGGTGACGGACGACGTCGACGGCGGCCTTGCGCAGGTAGCGCGCCTGCTCGCCGGGGCCAAGCGGCCGCTGATCCTCGCCGGCCGCGGTGCGCACCTCGCCGGCGCAGGCCCGGAGCTCCGCGAGCTCGCCGACCGCCTCGGCGCACTGACCGCCGGAACCGCCCTGGCGCTCAACCTCCTCAAAGGCGAGGGGTATTTGGGCGTCGCCGGCGGTTTCGGCACCGACACCGCGGCCGGGCTCATGGGCGAGGCCGATGTGGTCCTGGTGGCCGGGGCAAGCCTGAGCCCCTTCACCATGCGGTTCGGGCACCTGCTCGGCCCGGACAGCACCGTCATCCAGATCGATGCAGCCCTGCAGCCGACGCACCCCCGAGTGGACACGTTCGTCAGCGCGGACGTGAAGTCTGCTGCGGGACATCTCCTTCAGTTGCTGGGTGGCGGGGCCTCTCCCGACGCCGGACGCGGATCAGCGTGGCGCGCGGAAGCCCGCAAACGCCTCACCGAGGGGCCGGGCCACGAGGCTGGCTCCGTAGACACGGTGGACGGGCGGCTGGACCCGCGTTCCCTCGCCACGGCCCTGGACGCCGTCCTGCCGGAGCGCCGCACGGTGGTCCAGGACGGCGGGCACTTCGTGGGCTGGGCACCCATGTACTGGAACATCCCGCGGCCCCAGGACCTGGTCATGGTGGGGACCGCCTTCCAGTCCATCGGGCTGGGCCTTGCCAGCGCCGTCGGGGTGGCCCGCGCCGTGGAGGACGGCCGCACCCTGGTGCTGGCGTCCGGCGACGGCGGTTTCCTGATGGGCCTGTCCGACCTCGAATCACTGATCGGGGCGGCGAGCAGCGCCATCGTGGTGATCTACAACGATGCCGCCTACGGAGCCGAAATCCACCAGTACGGCTCCCAGGGCCTAACCGAAAAGCCCATGCTGATCCCGGAAGTGGACTTCAGCGGCGTGGCCCGCGCGCTCGGTGCCGAGTCGGCGATCATCCGCTCATTGGCGGACCTCTCCGCGCTCACGGACTGGATCGACGCCGGCGCCAGGGGAACCTTCGTTGCCGACTGCCGCATCACGTCGAGCGTCCGGGCCCGGTGGCTGAGCGAGTGGATGGAGGCCTCCCGGGCGGCGAAGGCGGCGGTGTCGGTAAGGTAGCTCTCGTCTCTGCTATCCCCTGCTGCGCGGAGCCTTGGGAACTATGTCGGGTCAGGTCCCTGAGAATCTTGGTGATTCCGACGTGACGAGTGATACTCGGCGCGAAGAGAGCTTAGGCGACGGCCGTCGGGTAGTTCCCAGAACGACCACCCGTTTGTGGCCCCTTTTCGTATGTGATGCCCGGCGCCTGAAGGGGTTGAAAACTTCTTTCCGTCATCGGTCAGCAACTCGCCTGTTGCCAAGACCTCGCAGCGACGGTCGGCCCACTGCCCATATCCTGCACGCAGCAGGGTCCCGGCAGGAAGAAGACCGGATGCCACCAACTCTCGCGTGGTGGTCTCGGGAAGCGGTATCGAAGTGCCCGTGCTCACAGTGCCGAGGTGGCCCGCTGGTACTCGCCAGGTGGCGATGAGCGCGTCCACAACATCGGATGTCCGCTCGTCGATTTGCTTCTCGGTCCATCCTGAGACGGACGATTCTCGGATCCTGCGATTCATCAGAAGAACATCATGGCGATCGAGTTTGGCTCTCTTCCCGTTCTCTCCCAGCCACGCTCCATTAGAGACCGCGGAGTTCAAAGACGTCGTTAGAAGCGTAAGGTTTCCCAGCCTGTGAATATGCGACTCACGCTCTAGTTCCTCCGCCAATCCGGCGACAGCCCAGTGCTGGGCCCAACTTTGAGGCATCAAGTGTTCAATGGGAAACCCCGAACGTGGAACGCGAGTTCCAGTCTGTGATGGAGTTGACCCCGTATATCCGCGGTAGTGGTCCTCGACTGCTTCGAGAAACATTCGAAGACGGCCGCGCTTGAAGCGTCGGTATGCGGCATCCGCAGCAAGAGTTGTTCGCAGTTCCTCATCACCGGGCCAGTACGTGCTGGTGGCATTCTGCTTGGTGAGATACCGTTCAATGCGCTGGACGAGCTCCGAGTCAGGAGCACGGCGGTGCATCCTAATAACATCGGCAATCACACGGCCCATGTCACCCAGGGAAAGTCTGAGCAATGCCCGCCTCATAAACCAGCTTTCCAGCATGGCAATGACATTGTCCCGGGTGCCTGGTGAGACCGACGATCCGGGCTCATGAAGCCAAAGCAGAACTGGCTTTAGGGCTTCAATCTCAGCCGCTTGGCTCCGATAGACACACATCTCCACGACGTCAAGGGCGGCATAAGGATCAGCTGCCCTTTCGGTCCAATCCTGATAGTGCCCCGCCTGCTCTTTCACATCCCTCAAGAGCGCGGCGATGGAGGTGCCTGCCTCATGCTCCACAAAGTGTTTGAATCGAGTAAACGTTGATTTGGGACCAATTTCCTCTCCTACTCTGGAGACAAGCCATTGGTTTAGGAATAACGAACTGCGTGAAATCGGATATCGCCCCACACTGATCTCTTTTTCCCAGAACTTCGTGTCAAACGGCCACAGGTCCCTGTACGCCATATGAGTGTCGACGCCTTCAGCTGCGAGACGCTGGAAGACAAAGTTCTTGATCAGATCGGCAGCAGTCAGCGGCGTGCCTCGCGCGTTTAGAGTCTCGAATATCTCTTGGGAATTCTCGTCAGCACGTAAGCCTATGACGACGATCTGCAGCGACTGCGTGAGGACGGTTGCGAGCGCGCCAGCCCTCAGGGCGGCTGCGTCGTCTCCAGCTTCGCCAGTCCATAAAGTAATTTGCTCAGCAAAGTATTGATGAGCCCGGGTGATCAATGACGAAGCATGGGTGAGAGTGCCGTATTCAACGGGAGGATCAGCTAGCATGATTTCGTCGTAGGATGCCCGATCCCGGTTCGTGTGACGCAGTTTGAGCGCAACGTCCTCTCCCTGGACAAATGCAACTGGATTCAGTGTCAGGGCCTCTAGCTGACCAGTGATTTGGTCCAGCCCTCGAGACTCAAAAACAGATGCAGCCGCATCGAACAACAGTTGCAGCGTCGTGAGCCTCTGCTGGCCGTCGATTATCGCCCAAGACTGCATCGAGCCCAGCTGACTGGGCATCGACTGCAACACAACCGCGCCAAGAAAGTGCGTTGGCGACGTGCCCGAGTTCGTAAGTCTCAGTTCGACTAGGCGCCGGACATCCTGCCAGAGCGGAACCCATTGATTCTCCTGCTCCCATACGTAGGGGCGCTGAAACAGGGGCACAACGAGGTGCTGTGGCATCGTGAACACCTCTAGGGGGGTTCGAACGGCGGTGTCCATTTGCGCATCTCCTGTCGCAAGACTTCGTGGGCTTCACACCGGCCGGATCACGCACCGGCCTCACGCCCAATGAGGACGAGCCTATTACCCCCGTGTATCGCGCCATGGCCCCGACACGTCATCCGGCAATCGTAGCCATGGTGATTGACTTATTGCCCAGCCGGGCTTATCCCGACGCAAGGCGAGGACAACCACCCAGCGACGAGCCTTAGGCTTAGGCCGGAGGCCGGCCGAACGAGCGGAGACACTACATGAATAGCGACCTATCTGCTGAACTCAAACTTGGTCACCTGTTTCAGGCTGCCGGGCTGGTGCAGGAGGAAATAATCGTCATCCGCCATACACTCAACGCCGGCGGGTTGGAAACCAGGGCTGATGCTCTGGGACCTGGCCTTCTGCCGTACACCCGCGAACAGGGTCAGAACAACAAGCTTGGTCGAACCCCGCCAAGGATCTGGCTCAACTTCCTTGCAACTTCCGGACGACGCGCGCGCTTCATTACTGCCTTTGAGAACAACGGTGAGGTTCAAGCGGAACGGACGAAGACCTTACGTTTCTTTGACCTGCGTCCTTCGCCGATCTTCTCTGCCATGGCGGACCGTCTCGTTATTGAATGGACCGCCGACACTGTGAACTGGGCGAAGGCTGGAAAGACCGCAAGTCTTATGCCTGTCGTCGAGATTGCCGACCCACAGACCGAACGGTTTCCCGGATTCGATTCACTCCTTATCAGCTACGACGAACTGCAGGCGGTGGTGGCTGATGACCGATACAGCCAATGGCGCACGGCCCTCAGTTCCGTTCAGGGCATTTACCTCATCTCTGATACAAAGACCGGCAAACTCTACGTCGGTAAGGCTGATGGCACGGAACGATTCCTGGGCCGCTGGAGCGAATATGCCCGGAATGGTCACGGCGGGAATGTGGCTCTACGGGAATTGGCCGGGACCGATGCCAGCCACGCGCGTCACTATCAGTTCAGCATCCTGCGGGTTTTCGCACCCAGCGCCATCGGCGCCCAAGTGGATGCCGCCGAAGCGCACTTCAAGAGGGCTCTACTGTCCCGCCAAACGGGCCATAATCGGAACTAGGTGGGTAGCCGTCCCCGGTTTAGTGGCGCAACCTCGAAATGAGCATTTCGCGATGGCGTAAATAGGCGGCAGCGCCGTTGTCGTCGAGAACTGGGATACGAATAACGGGTGGGTGGCTCATTGCAGGAATTACTAGGTCCCGCAATGCATCGTTGTAGGCACGCTGCCGTTGCCTGCCTCGTGGCCCAAAGCCAGTCGCGTCCTTTGCGGCGCGATACTTGTCGCAGTCGGCGCCAACTTGCGGGGAGACTTCGCCGTTGGTTCCCGTTCCGGGCGGCTGACCGGGACGCGTCGAGCGAAAGATCAACGCAAAATTGCCTCAAGAACGAATCGTTCCATCCCCTGAAGAAATAGCATCACGGCAATAGCCGCACTAACAATGGGGAAAAGAATGACTGCAATTGGTCTCGCTGAGGCAACGCACGGTCCCAACGATTCAGGGCCGTTCTACCACGGCACCAGGGCGAACCTGCAGGCCGGAAACCTGTTGGTCCCTGGCAACGCCTCAGGCTTCGAGGCACGGGAGGCGACCACCCATATCTTCGTCACGGCCTCCCTCGATGCGGCCCGGCGGCATGCTGAATTCAGCGCAGGCGAGGGAAGAGGACGGATCTACCGGGTGGAACCCACTGGCCCCTTCGAGAACCATCCCCACCTGAGCGACGAGGGGCTTTCCGGAAATCATGCCCGGTCCTATCGCACGCACGAACCCATCCGGGTGCTGGACGAAGTCCGGGGCTGGCAGACTCACTGCACCGAGGTGCGGGGCTTCGATCCATCCTTCGACTTCATGACCGACCAGCCAGCGAGGCGCAGCCAAGACCCGGACAGTGTCAGTCCGAAGCTCCGGTCGCTCCATCAGGTCCTGTGGACAAAGCGGCTGAACTCAGGTGTGCTTTTCGCCCCCACCATGCCGGCGAATCGTGGCGACGGCTACCTGATCTTCACCGACGCTTCCGGGGCCAGGCATTGGTACGGCAGCGACGCCATCACGAACTCCTACACCCGCTGGTTGCGCCCGAAGGCTCTCGTCGGCGCTATCGCCGGTCTCAACCAGGAGCAGCGGGCCCGTTACCTTAACCCGCCGTACACCATCGGCAGTGCGATGATTTGGCCCGTCAGGTCGAAGGACCGGCCCACCATCAACCAGGCCCGAGGGACCAGGCCGCGGATCGCCGACCGCATGGACCTCACCCTGGAGTGCACCCGGCGTCACTACGCAGGAGAGCCAGAAAGCCCCCTCGCCGATGTCCTCACCGCCTACGCGGACTTCTTCGCGCTCTTCGACGGATTCAAGGAGTTCGTGGACTTTTTCCACTTCCAAGACCTCGTGACGCCCGACTACAGCGAGGTTCTGTTCTTCCTGCCGTTCGACGGCTTCAAGCATCGCGGGACACCGGCCACAACCGAGGAGTACGTGATGTATCGCGAGGCCACGCTGGAGTTCATCGCGAAGCGGGGGCAGCGGATAGCAAAGTGGCTTGAGGACAACGACAACAACACCGACGACGACGGCGAGTAGCGCCGAGAAGAACGGCGACGGCGGCGCTCACGCAAGTGCCGCCGTCGTTCGTATTTGCGTCACATCACCGTCGGCTTCCCCGGCCGCCCCTTGTGCTCCGCACGGGCGCCCGTGGCAGAGCGAGTGGATGGCGCCTCGCGGGCGGCGAAGGCGGCGGTGGCGGCCTGATCCCACCCACGACCCAACACATTTCATATTCATAGCGATACCGCTACAATTTTGACATGCCTCTGAGTATCCCCGAATTGGCGAAGCGCCTCAATCTGAACGACAGCCGCGCCCGGCACCTAGTCCAGTCCGGTCGCATCCGGGGGCAGAGAGTTGGCGGACGATGGCTGGTTGATGAAGCGGACGCATCCCAATATCGGCCCGGGGCACCTGCCGGCCGGCCCCTTTCGCAGCGTAACGCGTGGCTGTTCGCCATGGCCGCCGGCAATGCCCGGGAAGGCGCGGAGTCCGACTTCCTTGTGCACGTTTCTCCAGTTGAAAGGTACCGCCTCAATCAGCGGCTGCAGCGGTGGGAGGACGCAGCCTTCTCCTTCCCACTCCTCCTGTCCTTACTCGCCAACCGGGCCGACAGACTTGAGTTTTCCGCCGGCCCGGGCGACATCCCAGAGTTGAAGCAGGATCCTCGTCTACGGCCATCCGGGGTTTCCCATCCCGAATCGGGCCTGCTCGCAAACTCCGAGCTCGAGGCCTATGTCAGCCGGCGTGACGTGGATGCCTTTGTGAGGGATTGGTTCCTGGTCCTGGCCAAGCCCGGGCAGCGGGCCAACGTTGTTCTGCACGTAGCTGACGAGGTCCCCCATAAGCTTCCGATACTGGTCGTAGCCGCGGATCTGGCTGAACGCCCAGGCGCCCGGGAACAGGAAGCCGCTCGAGAACTTGTCAGGAGCATCCGTGCCGATTGAACTCCCGGCAATGTACGCCGAGCAGCAGGAAGCCTGGCAGGCGGTATTCGAAATCCATTCGCGCATGTCACAAGGCTGGGTCCTGGTGGGCGGACAGGCCGTCTACCTGCACGCAGTTGAACGAAGTGCGCCGATTGTTAGGGCAACAACTGATGCCGATTTTACCCTCGACATCCGCGCCTACCCTAGGATGCTCCACGATTTCACCTCGCTCTTGAAAAAGCTTGACTTCGAATCGGCTGGCGAGTCTATGGAAGGCCACCAGCACCGATGGCTCCGGGGAAAAGCCGTTGTGGATGTCCTGATTCCACGCCATCTGGGGGAACGTGCAGCCGGGCGCATTGGCGTGACAGGCGGGACTACGATCGCGGCTCCTGCCACCCAGCATGCCCTAGACAGGGCGGAAACGGTCGATGTCATAGCAGGGGCGGTCACAGGTCAGGTGAACCGCCCGTCACTACGGCAGCCTGATCGGAAAAGCCGCCGCCCTGAAGATTGTGAATGATGAATTCCGAGAACGGCACATCACTGATTTCCTGACGTTGGCCGCCGTCGTGGGTGCGGGTGACCTGCGGGGCGTCACCTATCAGCCTGCAGAACGCGATCACCTCGCACACATGCTCGGCTACCTGAAAAACACCCCCGAGCATATGGACCTCGTGCCCGAAGGTGCAGACGGCGTGCAGCGCCTCCGGATGTCCCTGGGCTGATTCCGGCATACCCTCTCGAGTCGGCGATCATCCGCTCACTGGCGGACCTTTCCACGCTCACGGACTGGGTCGACGCCGGCGCCAAGGGAACCTTCGTGGCCGACTGCCGACTCACGTCGAGCGTCCGGGCCCGTGGCTGAGCGAATGGATGGAGGTCTCCCGGGCGGCGAAGGCGGCGAAGGCGGTGGCGGTGGCGGTGGCGGGCTAGCTTAGCGCCGGCGCGGAACATCAGCGCAGGTCCTGGCGTTGAAGTGGTATGAACAAACGCCTCCTCATGCCGGCCGTGCTGCTCGTGGCCGCCATGGTGGTGGCCACGGGACTCTACCTGTTCCAGCCGTGGCGGATCTTCACGAGCTCCACTGTGACCGAGGACGTTCCGGCCGCTAAGCAGACCACCACCCCGCCGCCGGGATCCTCGGCTGAGCCTTCCACTGTTGCCGTTCCCCGCGAGGTGGCAACAGGCCAACTCATCAGCCATGAACATGCCAGCAAGGGAAGCGTGAAGATCATCGAACTCGCCGACGGGACCCACATCCTCCGGTTCGAAGGCCTTGATACCTCCGATGGTCCGGACCTGCGGGTATGGCTCACCGATGCCCCGGTGATTGAGGGAATCGCGGGCTGGCACGTCTTCGACGACGGTGGACACCTGGATCTGGGAGCACTCAAAGCCAACAAGGGTGACCAGAACTACGAGATCCCTGCCGGGACGAAACTGGCTGACTACACTTCGGTCAGCATCTGGTGCGCGCGCTTCGCAGTATCGTTTGCCGCCGCAGAGCTAACTGCCTGAGTAGTACTGTCAAGGATGTTGCACCAGTACAGTTCCCAGAGCCTGACCGAAAAGCATCAGCTGTTCCCTGGCTCCCGGTGAACACCCTTGAGCACCACCCCTGAAAGGTATGCACCCATGCGGATACTCGTCGTCGGAGCCGGAGCCACAGGCGGGGCGTTCGGTACTCTTTTGCAGGAAGCCGGACGGGACGTCACGTATCTGGTGAGACCGCGCAAGCAGGAGGTCCTTCGCCGCGACGGGTTGCGCTTCATCTCCCCCACCGCTGACCGGACCCACGCGGTGCAAACCATTACCGCCCCGGATGGGTCGGAGCCCTTCGATCTAATCATCGTCACGGTAAAAGCCACCGCGTTCGAGGGCGTACTCGGTGAGCTGGGCGCTTTCGTCGGACCTGGAACCAGCATCGTTCCCATCCTCAACGGCATGGCCCATGTGGACCGGCTTGAGCAGCAGTACCCGGGACTGGTGCTGGGCGGCCTGGCCCGGATCGTCGCCACACTCGACGGCGATGTGGTCCGCCAGCAGGTGCCCCTCACTTCGCTCACGGTGGGCGGGCTGAACGGAAATTCTGTCCCCACGGAAGTTTCCAAGGCTCTGGACGTGTCCGCCGTCGGCTTCTCGGTAGTTGACGACGTCTTGGGCGCTCTGTGGGATAAATGGGCATTCATCGCTGCCGCGGGGATTGTCAATTGCCTGTTCCGGGCGCCGGTGGGACGGATCATCGAGGCCGGCGGTGAGTCCAGGATTCTGGAGGCCATCAGTGAAACCGAAGCGGTTGCGGCTGCGGCAGGACACCCCGTTTCCGACGCCGCTCATGCACAAGCGCTCGGCATACTCACCGAGCCGGGATCGGCCTTCACGTCCTCTTTGTACCGGGACTTAAGCGCGGGCCTGCCGTCGGAAGCCGAGCACATCCTTGGCGACCTCGCACGCAGGGCCCGGGAGCTCAACGTTCCCACTCCGCTGCTGGACCTCACCCTCATCCAGATCAGGGCCGGCCTGCCGCGCTAACCCGCACCATTGCTGACCGCGGCACTCACGCAAGTGCCGCCGTCGTGCCTCCCCGCCTCACATGACCGTCGGCTTCCCGGGCCGTCCCTTATGCTCTGCCCGCGCGATCTCGAAGCTGCTCTCGAACGGCAGCGAGTCCAGGTCCAGCAGCGGGTTGTTGTCCTGGGTTTCCACCAGCCTGCGGGCGGCTTCCTCCGATTCCACGCTGGGCATGGACCCGGGCAGGTGCCGCCGGGCTGATTCGGGCAGGAACCAGATGGCCACGGCGGCAACCGCGGCCACGGCCATGAGGTAGTACGCAATCGCCATGTCGTCCCCGGTCAGTTCGATGAGGGACGCAATGATGAACGGGGCCGTCCCGCCGAAGATGGCCACCGCCAGGTTGTAGGCGATCCCCATGGCGGAATAACGGTGCTCGGTGGGGAACAGCGCCGGCAGCGCCGAGGCGAGGTTCGGCACCGAGAACGCCACCGGGAAGGCGATCAGGGCCAGGCCCAGCAATGTCATTGGGACGCTGCCCACCGATATCGCCAGGAACGCCGGAACCGCGAGCACCACGGTGCTGGCGGCCCCGATCCACAGCACGGGACGGCGGCCGATCCGGTCCGAGAGCAGCCCGGTGAACGGGATGCACAACGCCATAGCCACCAGAACAGGGATGGTCAGCAGCGTCCCCTCTACCTCGCTGTACCCCTTGTTGCTGGTCAGATACGTGGGCATGTAGGACGTGAGGGCGTAGGCCACCGTGTTGGCGGCCGCCGCCAGGATCATGGCCAGCAGGATGGGCCGCCAGTGCGCCTTCAGGATCCCCACCGGGCCCACCGGCCGGAGATCCTCCCCGGTCTCCGGGTGCTTGGCCGCCACGGCTTCGGCTTCCAGCGTGGCCTTGAAGGCGGCCGACTCCTCGATCTTCATCCGGAAGTACACGGCCACGGCGCCCAGCGGACCGGCCACCAGGAACGGGATCCGCCAGCCCCACGCCTCCATCTGCTCCTGGCCCAGCGTCAGCTGCAGGGCGGACACCACGGCCGCGCCCGCCGCAAAGCCGAGGTAGCTGCCCATGTCCAGGAAGCTGACGTAGAAGCCCCGGCGGCGGTCCGGCGAATGCTCGCACACGAACGTGGTGGCACCCGAGTATTCGCCGCCGGTCGAAAAGCCCTGCACCAGCTTCAGGACCACCAGCAGCACCGCCGCCCAGATGCCCAGCACCGCATACCCCGGAAGGAGGCCGACGGCGAACGTGGCCACGGCCATGAGCATCAGCGTCATGGCCAGCACCTTCTGCCGGCCGATCTTGTCGCCCAGCCAGCCGAAGAAGATGCCACCCAGCGGCCGGGCGATGAACGTGGCGCCGAAGGTTCCCAGGAGGAACAGGTTCTGCACAGCCCTATCCGCTTCAGGCAGGAACACCGGCCCCATGGTGGTGATGAGGTAGCCGAACACGCCGACGTCGTACCACTCCATCGTGTTGCCCACGATGGTTCCGCCCAGCGCCTTCTTCAGCGTGCGGCGGTTGACCACATTGACGTCGGATACCTTCAGCCGCCGCTGCTGCCCTTTATGCTCTGTCATGGCCCGCTCACCGCCCGCATCGCTCGTCAGCTGGGCCGTCGCCGTTCGTTCTTCCGGCCCGGATGACCGGCTTCCGGCGCGCGTGGCCGGTAGGAGCCCAACACTCCGATCATCCTGCCGCTGCCGCGCCGTGGCAACAGGGAATCAGGAGTGGCCTCCGGCGGAACGCATAGTCGCTGTCAGCCGCGCACCTGCAAATGCACCCACACGAGACGGTGATCGCTGCTCGGGAACGGAAAGACGCCGGTCAGCCGCGAGAGCGGGTCAGCCTGCGTGGGCCAGAACACCCCGGAACCGAGCACCGTGGTCTTTCGTGAAGGCAGCACGTAGTCAGCCCGCAGGTTTCCAGGTGCGCCGTCGGCGAAGTCTGCAGTGTCATAGCGCGGGTCACCTTCGTGGGCGGCGTTGGCTCCGCCTTGCAGGGCCGCAGCCTCCACGGCACCATCGGAGGCCGGCAGCGGGTCGGTGATCTGCCTGGAATCCAGGAGCTGGTTGATCGCGGCGTCCACCGAGTCGCCGTCGAGCGGGTCAGCGTTCTGGTCCCCCACGATGACGAACGGTTCGCTCGGCAGGAGCCCGCGCCGCGTACCCTTATCGTCCACGATGTACGCCGATTTGCCCGGGGTGACGTAGTCGGCCCAGAACCGGATCTCGTCGTGGTTGCGGCGGCCATTCCGGTCCTCGGGGCCGTCAAAGGTCGGCGGTGTGGGGTGCGAGGCGAGCACGTGGAGCGTTTCGCGGCCCACCTTCACCGGAACGTCCCAGTGCGACTTGCTTGACAGGCGCACCACCTCGAGCTCCTCCGGGGAAAACCAGTCGGCCGGTTCGGGCGTCGCCGGGTTGTCCGGCAAAAGCGCACCCGGCATGTCCTTCCACAGGAAGTTCTGGAACGTCCTCACGTTCTCCGTGTCGATGGGGTACTTCGACAGGATGGCCATGCCGTACTGGCCATCGAAGGCACCAAAGCCGAAGGCGTCATCGCCGCCGGCCACCTGGCCGTTGTTGTTGAGGTCCAACCCGCTGGGGATCCCGGTGTTCGACGGCGCCACGTAGGCGTAGGGGTAGTCCACGGGATCCGCCCCGCCCTGACCGATGGCTAGGTAGTTCCCGCGGAACAGGTCAGCGGCACGCAGGTTGGGCACGTAGTCAAACTCGTTCAGCAGGACAACATCGGGGTTGGCACGCTGGATGACCTCGGCAACGGTCCGCGCCTGCTGGTCGTTCGGCGTGCCCAGATCGGCCTCAAGTTCGCCCGCGGAAGCACGGTTAAGCGACAGGTTGTAGGTGGCCACCCGCAGGTCAACCGTGTGGTCCTTGTTGGGCTCGGCGGCGGCCGGAGCCCCGCCGAAACCCACGGCGAGGCCGCCGAGAACGGCAGCGGTGGCGGCAGCGGTGAATGGGCGTCTCGTGGACATGGGACTCCTTGGCGGCGAAGCTGTGGCGGGACTGATGACGGTGCGTTCACCCTAAGCCGCCAAGGTGACCAACAGACGTACTCCACGCGAACGGAGAAGGCGCGGCGTACCGTTGGTCACTATGGTGGTGATCTTCCAGCGGCGCATCGTCGAAGGCCTCACCGCGGGCACCGGCAAATGAGCCCCCTCGAGGAAATTCCGCTCGCGCCCGCCGGGCAGTGGTGGCAGTCCGCCGTCATCTATCAGGTCTATCCGCGCTCGTTTGCCGACGGCGACGGGGACGGTGTGGGCGATCTCGCCGGGCTCGCCGCACGGCTGCCGTACATCGCCTCCCTCGGCGTGGACGGCATCTGGATGACCCCGTTCCAGCCCTCCCCCCAACTGGACCAGGGCTACGACGTCAGCGATTACTGCGGCGTGGACCCGCTGTCCGGCACCATGGCGGACTTCGACTCGCTCCTGGAACTCGCCCATTCACTGGGCCTGCGGATCCTGCTCGACGTCGTCCCCAACCACTGCTCCTCGGAGCACCCTTTGTTCCAGGCTGCCTTGGCGGCCGGGCCGGGCTCGCCGGAGCGGGACATGTTCCACTTTGTCCCGGGTCCAAACGGCGGCGTCCCGCCCAACAACTGGCAGAGCGTCTTCGGCGGGCCGGCATGGAGCCGCGCCAACCCCGGATCCTCAACCGACACGGACTGGTACCTGCACCTGTTCTCGGCCGGGCAGCCGGACTGGAACTGGCGCAACCCTGCCGTGGGCGACTACTTCGACGGCGTGCTGCGCTTCTGGTTCGACAAGGGCGTGGACGGTCTCCGGATCGACGTCGCCCACGCCCTGTTCAAGGCCGAGGGCTTGCCGGACTCCCCCTCCACAGGCGGGGTGGTGGACGGGCTGCGGTCCAACCCGCAGGTCTCGGACCAGGAGGAAGTCCACGAGGTCTACCGGAGGTGGCGCGCCCTGGCAGAGAAATATGAGCCGCACCGCCTGCTGGTTGGCGAGGTCAACTTGGAACCGGCCCGCGCCGCGCGCTACACCCGGGCGGACGAGATGCAGCAGGCGTTTGCCTTCGCGTTTGTGAAGCTCGGCTGGGACCCGGGCGCCTGGGCAGACACCGGAAACGAACTCGAGGCCGCCCGGCAGCTGCACGGTGCCACCCCCACCTGGGCGCTCGAGAACCACGACATCGTCCGTTCCGCGACAAGGTTCGGCGGCGGGCCGATCGGCGCCTTGCGTGCCCGCGCCGCCCTGGTGGCACTCCTGGGACTGCCCGGCCCGGCCTACCTGTACCAGGGGCAGGAGCTAACCCTGCCCGAGGTGGACGTTCCGCTTGAAGCCCGGGTGGATCCGATGTGGGCGCGCGGCGGGGTCTGCCGCGACGGCGCCCGCGTGCCGCTGCCGTGGACCGAGGACCCGGCGCTGAACCACGGATTCTCGCTGGCCGAGCCCGCCGCCCAGCCGTGGCTGCCGCAGCCGGCCGGCTGGGGCCGGTACGCCGTCGAACGCCAGCAGCAGGACCGGGAGTCAGGCCTGAACCTGACCAGGACAGCCCTGGAGCTGCGCCGCCAACTGTGGGAGAAGGGTGTTTTCACCGCGGACGACGGCGGCACCTGGCGCGTCGAGGCCGGCGGCCTCCTCCTCTGCGAGCGGAGCCCCCACTTCCTGGTGGCCGTGGCAATGGGAACCGAACCGGCCAGGCTCCCGCCCGGAGCGGTGCTGCTCAGCGCCTCACCATTGGCTGAGGACGGCTGGCTGCAGCCCGACAACGCGGCCTGGGTGCTGCGGGAGTCCTAGGGCTTGCGAACGCCAATCAGTAATTGCCACGACTGGACAGTTACTGAAATCGACAACGCCGGAGCGGAGTAAGTGCAGGTAGGCTGCCTGTGGGGGAATCGAGAGGAACAATCCGCATGACACAGGCAACCGTCACACACTACGAGGTGCTTGGGGTACCAACGACGGCAGACACAGCCGAAATCAAGAAGGCGTACCAGCGCAGGCTCAGGACGTCACACCCGGACACAGGCGGCAGCACAGGGTTATTCCGGCTCGTCCAGGAAGCCTACGATGTCCTCTCGGACCCGGACCGCAGGGCCGCATATGACAGCGCTCCAAAGGGCAGTAATTCCGGGAACGCTGGAGGCGCCAGCGAGGATCGGCCGCAACAGGAACGCCCGCGGTCAGGACAGGATTCCTCACAGCAGAAGCCGAAACCAGCGTTCGCTGATATGGAGCAGGCGCCCGCCCCGCCACGGTGGACGGGTCCGGCAGTGGAGTACCGGCCACCACTTGTTTCGCCGTCAGGCGAACCCCAGAAAATCCGCCGCCCCGCGCCTTCCTGGACACGAACGTGGCGCACCGTTTTGATCGTTTTTGGCAGTGTGGGCACTGTCCCGCCCCTGTTTAGTACCATTTTTTACTTCAGCACCACTCAGTCAAACCCCAACTGGTTGGTCATGGGGCTGACATGTCTTCTGGCCACTGTCCTATCTGCCGGATTTTGGTTCTCGCTCGCCATGCTCCCAAAGTGGTGGACAACCAGGAAGCGCGCTGCACCGCCCACCGTCCTAGCCAGCGAGTATATGAGTGAGGACATCATCAGCCGCACCGTCCATGGTGTACCCGGCCGCAGTCTGTCGGTTGGACGCTTCGGAGAGAGGGCCGAGATCGGCGCAGAAGGCGAACGGCGAACCGCGCAACTCATCACCGGCTCAGTCCTCCACGGAATCCCGGCAGCGCGGCTCATCAACGGCCTTCGCTGGCCGGGCTCTGAACATGCTGACCTCGATCATGCCGTGATTGCCGGAAACAGGATTGCACTGATCGATTCGAAGATGTGGGCGGACGGCGACTATTGGTGGGACAACAAGCAGCTGTTTCGCAATGGCCGCGAGCTTAAAGCCTTTGGGCTGGGAGCAGGTGTCGAGGCCATTCGTGCCGGTTACCAGGGATATGTCGTTGAAGGCTGGGTTGTACTGCACTCGCCATCGGGAAGCCTCACCCAGCCGTCGATCGAGCGTGCTGGCATGTATCCCCTTCCCGGCAGGGCCCCCGTCCGGCTGGTTACTCCACTTGAACTCGTCTCCGAGGTCCATGCCTTCCTGTTGCAGGGCGAAGCCCCCCATGCAGTAGAAGTCCCGGGTTTTGCCGCGCTCGTCCGCTCGATGTTGTAGGGCTTGGTGGGCGCTTAGCCCCAACCTCAGCCGGACCAACGTCGCGGCCCCCGAAGTAGGGCACTTCTCCCCTGTGCCCTGCCCGTCACCGCGACTAGCCTGATCGGCATCAGCGTCCACCGCAGTCAAGGAGCCGTCATGGCCTCTGCAAGTCCTGAACAGGAGGGCGCCGGACCGGGCCTGCTCGTTGACCTCCGCCAGATGGGGTCAGCGCCGCTGGCTGCGGTAGGCGGCAAAGCCCTCAACCTCGGCCGGCTTGCCGCCGCGGACTTCCCGGTGCCTCCGGGATTCTGCCTGACCACAGCCGGCTACCGGGCGGCCGCACCCGCGGAACTGGCCGCCATCGCCGTCCGCCTTGACGGCGGCGGAACGGACGCAGCGGCACTTCCGGACGACGAACGGAACGCCCTCGCACGGCGGGCCCGCGAGGCGATGGCGGCAGCGCCGGTACCGCCCGATGTCGAGGCCGCCCTCCGCGAGGCCTACGCCGCACTGGGCAGCGGGCCCGTGGCGGTACGTTCCTCCGCCACCGCCGAAGACCTGCCCTTCGCCAGCTTCGCCGGGCAGCAGGACTCCTTCATGGACGTGGTGGGCGCCCACGCCGTGGCGGACGCCGTCCGGCGCTGCTGGGCCTCGCTCTGGACAGACCGGGCCGTGGCCTACCGCACCGCGAACGGGATCAGCCACCGCGAGGTGGGCCTCGCCGTCGTCGTTCAACAAATGATCGGCGCCGGCACGGCCGGTGTGCTGTTCACCGCCAACCCGGTGACCGGCACCCGGACCCAGACAGTCATCGATGCCAGCCCCGGGCCAGGCCAGGCGGTGGTGTCCGGTGCCGTGAACCCGGACCATTTCGTGGTGGAGACGGCGTCGGGCCGGATCCTGCAACAGCCGCAGGACCGCGCGCCCAGCCTGACCGGGCCGCAGCTCCAAGAGCTGACCTCCCTGGGTGACGCCGCGCAACGGCTCTTCGGCGCACCCCAGGACGTGGAATGGGTGATCGACGGCGGCGGCAAGGCCTGGCTGACCCAGTCGCGGCCCATCACCACGCTGTACCCGCTGCCGGAGGACGATCCGCTCGGCGGGCAAGCCGGCACGGACAACGCGGGCGCAGGATCAGGCCCGGAAACCCGGATTTACCTCTGCGGCACCCTGCTCCAGGGCCTCACCCGCCCCATCACGCCGATGGGGCTCTCCGTCCTGGGCCGCATGAGGGGCAACAACCGGGGGCCGTGGAGATACGCGTACCCGGGGCTGCGGATGTACGTGGAGCTGACACCGATTCTCCGCAACAAGTCCGGCCGCCAACTACTGGAGAAGGTCCTGCCGCTCGCGGACGGACGGTCAGCAGCCCTCTTGCCTGCGCTGCTGGAAGACCCGCGGTTCAGCGTCGTCCGGCCGCCCCGCAAAAAATCCGGCCGCAACGGCAATACCGCCCCTGCCCGGACGCGGTCCAAGGGTGCTGAAGGCACCCAAGGCCTCGGCCAGTTCTTCGGGCTTCTTCCCGGCATGGCCCGGGCTCTGCTGTGGCCGGACCGGGAACTGAGGCGGGCGCGGCGCTATCAGGACAGCCTTGCAGCCCGGCTGGCCCTCCCCGTGCCGGCCACGGCGGCCAGACGGCTCCAGCACGCCGAGGACATCCTGACCAGCTCCATCAACGGGCTGATCCAGGCCACGCTGCCGGCTCCCGCCCTGGGATACCTGATGCTGGCCGCGGCCCGCGGGCTGCTCCGCGGAATCGTGAAGCCGCGCGAACTTGAGGCGGTCCTGCGCGGGCTCCCGCACAACGTGACCACCATTATGGACCTGGAGCTGTGGCACCTGGCCGTGTTCCTGGGCAAGGATCCGGCGGCCCGCCGGGCGTTCACGGAGCTGAAGCCCGCCGAGCTGACTGACCGCTACAGGGCGGGAACGCTGCCCGGCACCGCCCAGTCCGGGCTGCAGGAGTTCCTGGCAAAGTACGGCCACCGGGCGGTGGCGGAGATCGATCTGGGGATGCCGCGGTGGTCCGCTGAACCGGACCACATCCTCGGCATGATCTCCAACTACCTCCGCGTGGAAGATCCCGAACAGACCCCCGACCGCCAGTTCGCCACCGCCGCCGGCCATGCGGAGGCCAGGATCAGCGAGCTCGTGGAGCGGGCCGGGACAAAGAGCCGGTTACGGGGGCGCCTGGTGGGATTGTGCCTGCACCGGACACGGGAACTCGCCGGCCTCCGGGAACTGCCCAAGTTCTGCATTGTGATGGTGCTGGCGGAGATGCACCGGCAGCTCGAGGAGGTGGGTGCCGAACTGGTCAGGAACGGAACCCTCGACGCCGCCGGCGACGTGTTCTTCCTGGACTTCGACGAACTCCGTGTGGGCCTTCGCGGTGCGGACCTGAAAGGGATCGTCTCCCGCCGCCGTCGGCTGTACGACGTCGAACTCCGGCGGCGGCGCATTCCGCGCCTTCTGCTCTCGGACGGCACAGACGTTGAGGCTGCCGCGGCGCCCCCACCGGCTGCCGCGGACAGTCTGACGGGGACGCCGGCCTCCGCAGGCACCGCCACCGGGAAAGTCAGGGTGATCATGGATCCGGTGGGCGCCCACCTGGAACCAGGGGAAATCCTGGTGGCCCCCTCCACCGATCCCGGCTGGACGCCGCTTTTTATGACGGCGGGTGCACTGGTGATGGAGATGGGCGGCGTCATATCGCACGGAGCGGTGGTGGCCCGCGAATACGGCATCCCCGCAGTGGTGGGTGTTGCGGATGCCACCACAATGCTGCGCGATGGCCAGAGCATCACCGTGGACGGCGCCGCCGGAACCGTCACGTGGTGAGGCCCGCCGCCGTCATCACTGCGCACCGATTCAGGAATACCCCATCGACTGTGATAATCCGGTAGGTATGTCTTCCTTATCCGAATCTTCCACGACGGCATCAGCCGCGGAAGAACGCAGCGCCCGCGTTGCCGTCACCCTCTTTCCCCTACTGATCCTGGCGGGAGGAGCCGTAGCCCTCGCCGCCCCAACAGCCTTCACCGGGATGGCCGCCTGGATCAACCCCCTGCTGGGAATCATCATGTTCGGCATGGGCCTGACGCTGACGCCGCCTGACTTCGCCATTATCGCCAAACGCCCCATCCCGGTGGTGATCGGAGTGGTGGCGCAATATGCCATCATGCCGTTCCTGGGCTGGGCTATCGCCGCGGCGCTGCAGCTGCCGCCGGCACTGGCCGCGGGTGTCATCCTGGTGGGCTGCTGCCCGGGCGGGACGGCCTCCAACGTGGTGTCGTACCTGGCCAAGGGCGACGTCGCCCTGTCCGTGGCGATGACCTCCGTCTCAACGCTCATTGCTCCGTTGCTGACGCCGGTGCTGGCGCTGTGGCTCGCCGGTCAGTACATGCCGGTGGACGCCGGTTCCATGGCGTGGTCCATCGTCCAGATTGTGCTGTTCCCCGTCCTGCTGGGACTTGTCATCCGGCGCTTTGTGCCGGGCCTCGTGGCCAAGGCGCTGCCGGCCCTTCCGTGGATTTCGGTCATCGCCATCACCCTGGTGGTGGTTGCGGTGGTCTCCGGAAGCGCAAAGGCCATCTTCGCCGCGGGACTCCTGGTTCTCGCGGCCGTCATTCTGCACAACGGACTTGGCTACGCCCTCGGCTACGCCGCAGCCCGTCTGTTCAAACTCCCCATTCCAGCCAGGCGCACCACGGCCATTGAGGTGGGCATGCAGAACTCGGGCCTGGCAGCAGGCCTGGCACGGCAGTATCTGACTCCCGAAGCCGCACTTCCCGGCGCGATCTTCTCGGTCTGGCACAACGTCTCCGGTGCCGTCCTGGCCGCCTACTGGCGCCGCAGCAGCACCCCCGTTGCACGCAGCAGTGAGCCGGCTCCGGTAGCGATTACGGAGTAGGAACCCAGCCAGCAGTGGGCTGGAAGAGGCGTGGGGGGGGGGGGGGGGGGGGGGAGGGAGGCGCACCCGCGGGGGGGGCGGGGGACGGGGGTGGGTGTACGGGGGGGCCCGGGTGCGTTACCCCCCGCGGGCGCCACGCCCCTTTTGCGGGTCAACGGCCCTTAGTGCGCCCCCGCCACAGCTGCTGCCTCGACGTCAGCCTCGGCGGCGACGCCGGCGAGCCGGAGCCAGGTGTCCACCACGGTGTCCGGGTTCAGGGACACGGAGTCGATGCCCTGCTCCACCAGCCACTCGGCGAGGTCCGGGTGGTCGCTGGGGCCCTGGCCGCAGATGCCCACGTACTTGCCGCGTGCCTTGCAGGCCGTGATGGCCATGCTGAGGAGCTTCTTGACCGCGGGATCGCGCTCATCGAACCCTGCGGAGACGATCGCCGAGTCCCGGTCCAGGCCCAGAGCCAGCTGGGTCATGTCGTTGGAGCCGATCGAGAAGCCGTCAAAGTGGTCCAGGAACTCGTCGGCCAGCAGCGCGTTGGACGGCAGCTCGCACATCATGACCACTTCCAGGCCGTTCTCGCCGCGGCGCAGGCCGTTCTCGGCGAGGAGGTCAATGACGCCGCGGGCCTCATCCAGGGTCCGCACGAACGGGATCATCAGCTTGACGTTGGTCAGGCCCATCTCGTTGCGGACGAAGGACAGGGCCTCGCACTCGAGGTCGAAGCAGTCGCGGAAGGACGGCTCCAGGTAGCGTGCGGCGCCGCGGAAGCCCAGCATCGGGTTCTCCTCGTGCGGCTCGTACGCCGGCCCGCCCAGGAGGTTGGCGTACTCGTTGGACTTGAAATCGGACATGCGCACAATCACCGGATGCGGTGCGAAGGCCGCGGCGATGGTGGACACCCCTTCGGCCAGGCGCTTGATGTAGTAGTCCCGCGGGCTGGCGTAGGCGGCGATCCGCTCCCGGATCTGCTCCTGGACGTCCGCCGGCTCGGTGTCCAGGTTCAGCAGCGCCTTGGGGTGGATGCCGATCTGCCGGTTGATGATGAACTCGAGCCGGGCCAGCCCCACACCGTGGTTGGGCAGCTGGGCGAACGTGAACGCCTGCTCCGGGGTGCCCACGTTCATCATCACCTTCACGGGCGCATCGGGCATCTTGGTGATCCCGGTTTCCTCCACGGTGAAGTCCAGCAGGCCCGCGTAGATGGTGCCCGTCTCGCCGTCGGCGCAGGAGACTGTGACCTCCACCCCGTCGGACAGTGAGTCCGTGGCGGAGCCGGTACCGACGACGGCGGGGATCCCCAGTTCGCGGGCGATGATGGCCGCATGGCAGGTCCGTCCGCCGCGGTTGGTGACGATCGCGGAGGCGCGCTTCATGATCGGTTCCCAGTCGGGGTCGGTCATGTCGGCCACCAGGACGTCACCGGTCTGGAACGCGGCCATCTGGTCGATGGCGGTGAGGATGCGGACGCTGCCGGCGCCGATGCGCTGGCCGATCGCGCGGCCCTCGGCCAGGACCGGGCCGGTTTCGTTGAGGCGGAAGCGGGTCTGGCTGCCGGGGGCGCGGCGGGACTGCACCGTCTCCGGGCGTGCCTGCAGGATGTACAGGCCGCCGTCGATCCCGTCCTTGCCCCACTCGATGTCCATGGGACGGCCGTAGTGGTTCTCAATGGCCACGGCGTGCCGGGCCAGCTGCTCCACGTCCTCGTCGCTGAGGCTGAAACGGTTCCGCAGGGACGCCTCCACCGGGACGAAATCGATGGTGCGGCCGATCTCCCGGTTCTGTGTGTAGGTCATCTGCAGGGCCTTCTCCCCCAGTCCCCGCTTGAGGATGGCGGGACGGCCCGCCTGCAGCGCCGGCTTGTAGACGTAGAACTCATCCGGGTTCACCGCGCCCTGGACCACGGCCTCGCCGAGGCCGTAGGAGGAGGTGACGAACACGGCGTCCTGGAAGCCCGATTCGGTGTCCATGGTGAACATGACACCGGAGGCCCCGACGTCGGAGCGCACCATCCGCTGGATGCCGGCGGAGAGTGCCACCTCGGCGTGCTCGAACTTGTGGTGCACCCGGTAGGCGATGGCCCTGTCGTTGTACAGCGACGCGAACACGTCCTTGATGGCGGCCAGGATGTTCTCGATCCCGCGGACGTTCAGGAATGTTTCCTGCTGCCCGGCGAAGGACGCGTCCGGGAGGTCTTCCGCCGTCGCGCTGGAGCGGACGGCCCAGGAGAGGTCATCGGTGCCGCCGTGCTTTTCCACCAGTTCCCGGTAGGCGCTCCGGAGCTGCTGTTCGAAGTCCGGCAGGAAGGGCGTCTCGCGGATCAGGGTCCGGATCTCCTGCCCGGCAGCGGCCAGGGCAGTCACGTCGTCGGTGTCCAGGCCAACCAGCCTGTCGACGATCCGCTGGTCCAGACCGGAGTCAGCCAGGAAGCTGCGGTAGGCATCCGCGGTGGTGGCGAACCCGTCCGGGACCTGGACGCCGGCGGAGGTCAGGTTCTGCACCATCTCGCCGAGGGAGGCGTTCTTGCCGCCCACCCGGTCCAGGTCCTTGAGTCCGAGTTCCGAGAACCACAGGATGTCTGTTGCCATAGTTACTGCTCCTTTGCAGAGGGTGCGTGCAGGGGCCCTGCTCACGGCGGTGGCCGCGTGAGGGCACAAATCCCCTCTACATTGGCAGGCCTGAGAGAGGCGCGCCACATGATGTGCACCACACTCGGTTTGTGAAACTTTTCCCTAATGTTTGAGGTTCATCTTCTGCAGGATGGTGGCCGCCATCTCCTCCACCGACACGCTGGCCGAGTTGAGGTACGGAATCCCGTGGGATTCGTAGAGCCGCTCGGCACTGCGCAGCTCGAACCCGCACTGGCGCAGCGAGGCGTAGGGTGAGCCGCGGCGCCGCTCGGTGCGCACCTGGCTCAGCCGCAGCGGGTTGGTGGTCAGGCCGAAACATTTCGACACGAACGGTTTCAGCGACTTGGGCAGCCCTTCCCGTTCGAAGTCCTCCTCCACCAGCGGGAAGTTCGCGGCGAAGATCCCGTGCTGCAGCGCCAGGTACATGGTGGTGGGCGTCTTTCCGCAGCGGGACGGCGCCACCAGGATGACCTGGGCCTTCTCCAGCGCACGCAGGCTCTGGCCGTCGTCGTGCTCCATGGCATACTCGACGGCGGCCATCCGGGACTGGTAGCGCTCAGCGTTCCCCAGCCCGTGCGCCCGCCCGGGTTCCCCGCTGGCGTGGCTGCCCAGCGCCTGTTCCAGCTGGTCCACGTAGGTCCCGATCAGGTCCACGATGATGCCCTGGCAGGCCGAGAGGGTCTGCCGGATCTCGCTGCTGACCGCCGTGGAGAAGACCAGGGGCGTGGGGCCCGTGGCGGCGACGCCGTCGATGATCCCCACGACGGACCGGGCCTGGGCAACGGTGGTGATGAACGGGATGGTGATGCGGTCGAAATTGTTCCCGGGGAACTGCGTCAGCAACGTGTTGCCCAGCGTTTCCGCCGTGATGCCGGTGCTGTCCGAGAGGAAATAGACAGGCCGTAGAGCGTCAGTGGTCATTCCATGACTTTAGCGGGCGGTCCCGCACTGCGGCGCCCAGCCAGCGGGCCGCCGTCGTACTTCAACGCCCGGCTGGCCCGCTGGCCACGTACCCAACTGCTACTGTCCCGGCGCCCGGTAGGACGGCGTCTTCTTGGCGGCTTCGTCGAGGTCTTCGACCGTCAGGAGCGGCTTGAGGCGGACGTTGACGCTGCCCGTCGAGTTGATCAGCAGCGACAGTGCTGCAGCGCTTGCATCGTCCGGCGCTTCGAAAACGCCCAGGACATCGTAGTAGCCAAACGCGTAGTAGAAGCTCTCCAGCGATCCTCCGACGGATTTGAGGGCCTCCGTCAGAGCATCCCGCCGCTTGGTGCCGCCCTCCTGCATGAGCCCCTGGATGCCTTTGCCCACGTAGGTCGCTTCAAACAGATACTTCGGCATGGTCTTTCCCTCCTGTGTTCGTTCCATCCGGCACTCATCGCGCCGGGCGCCAGGATGACGCAGACACAGAATCCTCCCCACCTGGCTCCATCGCCATGCAGGAGCGGCCCAGATCCGGCCCCTCATTCCGTGGAAACGGGGTGTCCGAACCCCGTTAACGCAGAAACTATTCCTTTGGCTTCAGGCAGTCAATACAAAGCGGAACGCACCGCCGTCGGAAACGTTCGACGGCGGTGCGCTGGGTGTGGTGCCTTGGGCGTCAGCGGGGCGGCTGCTTATCGCGGGCCACGCCATAGGCGTCATATTTGACGGCGGCAATCCATGAGTGTCGCCGTTATATGATCGGGCCGTGCACCATCGCTCCAGTTGCGATTGTCGCCCACCAGACTTCGGCAAAATGGGAGACCTCCATGACAGCGAGTTCAATTACCGAGTACATCGACCAGTTCGACGGTGATGTCCGGGACCGGCTGCTGACCGTGTACGAAATGGTCCGCTCGGCCGTGCCGGCTGAAGCGGAGGAGTCGATCAGTTGGCGTATGCCGGCCTTCAAACTCGGCACCGAGCCGTTGTTCTTCTTCACCGGGACAAAGCGCCACATCGGGTTCTATCCCACTCCGGACGCGATCGCGCATTTCTCCGCAGAGCTGGCCGCCTATGGAACCACCGATCACATTGTCCAACTGCCCCATAGCGCCCCGCTCCCCACCGAGCTCATCCGCGAGATGATCACGTGGCGGCTACAGCAGCTGCCTTCAGACAAGGCCTGAGTCAGTCAGTCGCTGCTGCTGCTGCGTTGACTTGCCCCGTTCTCCCCCGCCTTCGACAGCGTGAATATCCCATAGCGCATCGCACCTGTGCGGTAGGCGAGGATTAGGCGGGGGATGCTCAGAACGAAGATGCGGTTGCGTGCGCCAAGGGCTAGGCGACGGGTCTCACGGTTGACGAGCAATGCCTTCAGGAGCCGACGGGCGCAGATCGTCCATGTGCGGGCAACCTGGCGGCTGACATCCTCATAGCTGTCGATCGCAAAGCCCGCCGCCGTTGCCATCGCCTCATATTCCTCGCGCGTGCCCATCGACGGCAGGCGCCCTTCGCGGCAGATCGGCTCGAGCAGGTGGCGGACCTTCCAACCGCTGGCATCAGCCTCGGCGAGCCACGCACAGACCACGAAACGGCCTCCGGGCGACAGCACGCGGTGCGCCTCGGCGAAGAACCTGGGTTTGTCCACCATGTGCTCGCTCGACTCGATCGCCCATGCGGCATGGGCCGAGGCATCGGGCAACCCGTTGACGAGCCAGTCGCGAACCTCGATGTCCACGTCGGGTACGGGATGCGCGGCGGCGTAGTGGGCCTGCTCAGCGGAAAGCGTGACGCCGGTGACGCTGACCTTGTGTGCCACCGCGAGCTGCCTTGCAGTGGAGCCGTAGCCGCAGCCAATGTCGACGCACGCCTCACCGGGCATAAGACGCAGCCGATCCCCCACCGTGTCGGCCAGCGCCTCCACGGCCTCAGCGGGTGTCTCGCGGCCCGTGGTCCATAGCCCGTGATGGACATGATCGCCCCATACCCGGCGATAAATCGGATCGAGTTCGTCGTAGTGGTCCGCGACAGCCACGGCGTTCTGGGGAATACTGGGGACGATCACGCCCTCACGTTATAACGCCGGTCGCTGCCCTGGTAAGGTCCCAGCCCAATAGCTCTGACGTACGGTGGCAGGGTCCTTTCCGGGCAGCTATATCTTTGGGGGGAGAATACGTGAGCGATAACCCGTACCGGCAGCCATTGCCCCGCAGGAAGAAAAACACTCGTCTCGTCCTGCTCTTGTGGGGAGGAATTCTGGTGGGCTTGGTCGCCGCAGCTGAGATGTTCTCTGTTTTCACCATGGGCGTCCACCTCAGCGGCAAGGAGGCTCCACCCTATATGCGGGACGTGGCAGAGCAACTCAAGACTGTGCCGGGGTGGAGGCTGGTCAGCGATTCCGAAACGCTGGACACAGGTTCTTACTGCCTCGTACCGGCATGCCCTGAGCTGAACCAGAAGTGGGACCTTGGGATGGATTCCATAAGCTGCCCTGAACTGCACCAGCTTCTTACAGATTCCGGATACAAGGTCATCACCCGCAGGTCCACCTTCACTGCTGAAGCAAATGAACAAGCAGAGACCTGCACGCAAAGGGTCATGAACGCCGTCTCATCGGATGCTGAGGCAGCGGGAGGGCTGATACGGATTGAAGTAGCCGTCTTCCCGCCCAGCGACCACCCGGCCTCAAAGCGCGAGCACTACGAACTTTCGCTTCGCGTTATCAAATAGGGGCCGGTCATCGGTTTCTCAGGAAACCATTTCCGCTAGTACCCGTGCCCCGGTCCCGGCACCATCGGCCTCCCGGATCCGGTGGCCCACCCCGGATGCGGCGGTGCGGAAGAGGGCCGAGTCCACCACAGTCTTCACTGCCCGGGCGATCTCCTCCGGGGACGACGACGCTTTGATCAGGAGCCCAGCGCCGGCGTCCTGCACTGCCTTGCCCACCATCCGCTGGTCAAGCAACGGATGCATCGGCGCGATCACCAGGGGCAGCCCGTGGCCCAGCGCCAGCATGGTGGTGGCATGGCCGCCGTGGCCGAGCACCGCGCTGCACTCCGGCATCACATCCCGGTGGGGAACATAGCGGTGAACGATCGTGTTCGGCGGCGCCGACAAGCCCGCCGGATCAATGGCGGGACCGGTGGTCACCACCACCTCGAGCGGCAGATCGGCCACCGCCTCCAGCGCCTTCTGAAGGAATGCCTCCTGCCCGGGGAACGCCGTGGTGCTCAGGCTCACCAGCACGCGGGTCCGTAACCCCGGCGGGGCAGGAGTTGCCGGATGCTCCACGTCCCCCACCGCACCGGTCCACACCACCTTGCCGTTGCCATTCTTTCGTCCGGCCGGATCCAGAAGCGGATCGGAGCACACCAGGATCCGGTCGGCACGCTTCATCACGCGCCGCGGTCCGAACCCGCGGCCTCTACCATGCCCGCCTGCTGCGGCTCCCCCAGGAAGCGGACACGGTGACCGGCCCGGACCAGTTCACGGGCGATGCCGAGGGCCGGCGGCAGGTTCCCGCCGGCGTCGAGCGTTGCGAAGAGAAAATCCTTCACTGGAACCTCCCGCTACTGACATGGCGCCGGCTGGAAGTAGTGCCTGCTGAGCCACGACGCCACCTTGTTGCCGATCTCGGCGCCCTGTACGTCGGCGGTGCGGAAGTGGATGCCGCCCCAGACGCGAGCATCAACGATCTCCTGTATCGCCGCTGAGAATCCCTCGAAGTGCCGTGGCGCGCCCGGGAAGCGGCTGGAGTTCACGTTGAAGGCGACCTCGTCCGTGCCGAAAAACTCCTGCGCCGCATGGAGAGAGGCGGCACTGACGCACCCGTGACCGGACGGGTGGTCCGGGAACGGCGGTGTGCCGAGCGGCGGGACGGTCGCTGTCGATGGATCGAAGAGCGGTTTCCAGCTTGGATCGGCTACCGTCTCCGGGTTGCCGTCGGTGTCGGCTTCGCGGATCGCCGCCATCGGACGCCAGAAGTTCCAGTGGTACTTGTCGTTCCAGCAAGCGACCGCGCCGTCAGCGGCGGCGAGGTTGGTCATCGCGAAAAGTCGGGCCGCCTCGGCCAGGTCGAGTCCGTGCTCCACGGCGAGGCTACGGTACACGCCGTTCCAGAGTGCCACAGGGGCGGCTTGCCAGAAGAGGGCAGCAGTGGTCTGGTCACTGGTTCGAGTGGTGCTCACGAGCGCACCGATCTCTTTAACCTCGTTGAAGTCCGCCGTGTACTCAGCACTCCCCAGCGGGTTGGGACCCTCTGAGGGGAATTGGTCGGGGCTCTCGATGATGAACGGTCGGAGATTGGCCACCCAGGCGTCCGGATCGAGCGCAGCGGGCGCGACGGGCCGCCAATCGCCGGGATCGGGTCCAATGTTGAACTCGAACGGAGCCATGAACCCGTCACCGGTGCGCGCGAGGATCATCGCCGCCGCGGCGGCCTCACCGGCGGCGACGCCTTCGTCTTTGCCCGGGCCGTCGGTGACGCCCGCGAGCGTTGCTTGGTACGCAGCGTCGACGCCAGCTACTTTGTCCGACGGGACCAGAGTGACGAGCACGTGGTGCGCGGCGGTGGAGATCGCCGCATCGAACGACGCCTCCGGTCCGACGCCGGCCGGGCCGCCGTCGAGCAGGTACGGCTGGTACCCGCGGTTGATGGCGTTCACTGCGTCGTACACCGCTCCTTGAACCATCGCCATGCCGCGTAGTTGGCCGTGAGCCGTGGGACGCAGTGGTGTGACGTGGTTTTGGGCGATGGTGTTCCACTCAATGAGGACGTCCGCGTCCACCGGCGCCGCGTTCCGAGCGTTCGAGGCGCCGGCGCTCGACACTCCCGGTACAACGAGTGCGGCGGTCAGTGCCGGGATCAAGCAGAGCGCCCACCGGCGGCGCACACCGTTCCTCGAAGTCCGCGGTGGCCGCCTGCGCTGATCGTAAGCGTCGTTGCTGTTCGTCATGTCGTCGGTCCTCCACTCGTCACGGAGCCATTCACGCGAACCCGACGGAGCCGACATCTCATGGGTGCCCGACACCTGCGGCACGCGACCGCCCGAGGTCAGCGCAATGCGCAGTAGGTGCGGTTACTTCAAGGGTGATCCTCTGCCACCGCGTTGTCCAGAGGATTTTGCTACGTGCCGACGGTGGCGTATTCGCCGTCCAGTTCCTTCGCCAGGCGTTCGATGTTCCGTGTCGACGGTTGGCCCGTTGCCATTTGAATGAAGTCAACAACCATCCAATTCTTCCCGTGGACGAGATGGACTTTGCCCTGATGCGTATCAGACAGGATCTGGTAGCTCTCCTGGAAAGCCTTCTGATCCGTGAAAAGGTCTATCTGCACATTTTCAAAGCACAGCCTCTGTGCTGACGCGAGCCGGACGCCATCCCCCATAGGAACAATCGGCTCACCGACCGGATCAGGCTCGCAGCCAAGAATGTTATCGACGGCGGCGTAGGCCTCATCCAGGGAGCCGAATTCACGTAAGTTTTCACCTCTGGATTGTTCTTGGGCCCCACATCCCATCAATGGGACTGCTGCAAGAAAAACGGCTACAGCGATGACTGGAAAACGTCTGCGTTTTGTCACTTCTAAACCCCCAATTCTTAATGGCACTATTCCACATGCCCGCGGACAGGCGGCAACTTGATGGCCAGTTTGTTCGATTCCATGGTCAAGGGGTGCTGGGCATCGGGGCGGGGGACGCGCTCCTCATTCTTTCGGAGGTCCATTCGCGCTCCTCGCCGTTAGGGCTCTGGGCCTGAGAACCCGCCGAATCCCCTTCCGAATTGGCTTCAGGGGAAGGCGGAGCTGATGGCAGTGGTGGATATTGGTTGATTTCTTGTGGGAAAAGAATCGTAATCTTCCCGCTGCTTAGGGCTTGATCAACGCAATTTGCGACGCGCACGGCGTCGGTCTCAGACGAGCCTGCATGCAGCCGTATACCCAGCCCGGAAGTAGGCATGTCGGCGGTCATGACGGACTGCTCCATACTCGGGTCATCGTCACAGTGGTCCAAGGATTCAAAAACGGGGAAGCTTACACCGACACCCCAGCGGTCATCGCCAGAGGCGGCACGCGGGTAGTCCGCTGTAGTGACCGGTGCACAAGCGGTCAGCAGCACCACGAGAAATGGGATAAGTCCCGATTTCCGCATGCAATCCCCCCTGACGTCCATAGCAAGCATGTCTATCTTTATGATTGCCGCTATTGCTGCGTTCTGATAGTCAATGTCGGGGATTGCAGGGAGTCGAAACTGATCTCCGTACAATTCGTCATTGTCACGGGTTCTGTGCCGGAGGAGACTTGAGGCGACGGCCTCCCATCTCTGGCCGCCCGCGGGGCCACCTGGCTGCGGGGCCCTCACGGCATCCTGTAGCGGCTTGGTGGATCGATGAGTTCCATGACACCCCTCGGAAAGGCCGTTCAGCGGTCGCGCCATCTCTTGCCCTTGGTGGCTATCGCACTGATTGGATGTCTCGGCGGGTGCGCGTATGAGTCCGGCGACGCCTCCCGCCCGTCCGCCAGTTCTCCGACTACGGAGGTCAGTGCCATCCCGCCCTTCCCGGAGAGCGGTGACATCGACGCCGGGACATACCTTGTCACCGACTTCACTGTGCCTTTCGAGATCACCGTCCCGGACGGCTGGTCGACCAATGAAGGCGATGGTTTGGGCAAGGACGACCCGGGTCACCCGGGTGAAGGCTCGGTCGACCTGACTTTTTGGGCCGACTACTATGTGCCGACGGACGCCTGCGCGTGGCAGGGCGCGCTCGTCAAGTCCGATGCGTCGGCTAAGGCCTTCGTGGACGCGATGACAGCGCAGACGTCGACGGCGAGCACCCCGCCCGTCGAGGTCGTGGTGGGCGATTACTCCGGCTTCGAGTTCGACCACTCCGTCGAGGGTGCCGTGGACATCACAGCCTGCGACGAGGACAAGATCTGCATCCGCTCAGTATCGTCGTACATATGCACACGCTGGTACTCGAGCGTCGTTGAGCGCGAAACCTACCGGGTGGTCGACTTGAACGGCAAACTCGCTGTGATCGGGTTGACCCATTTCCACGAATCGATCAATCCGGAGCTGACGAGAGAGGCTCGCGCCGTCTTCGACTCGATCGTGTTCAGGTCAGGCAAGTGACCAGCTGATGCGATGTGCGAGTGCGCTGAGACTTATAGCTTCAGTGTCGCCGTTGCAGGTGCCGGGCACGTGTTCGGTTTTTGAGGTGGATCCCAAGGGACCGGATTCAGCTCCGTCTCCGCAACAACCTCTTGGGAGCCCTTTTTGTATACGACGGCACGAACGGCCCTGACGCTTGGCTCAATGTAGACAGAGCTTTGGGTACCTAGGGCGAACCTCTTGCCCGTCGGCTCCATGGTGCACGAATCCGAGCCGGTACGGTCGGGACAACTAATCACCAGGTCGAGTGCTGCAGCAGGTTCCGGGAGCGAGGAGGCGTCCAGAACGAGGGTGTTGTAACGCATCATCGAATCACATGCCGGGCCGGAGCAGCCGGCGACGTTGAAGCCAATCAGGATAAGAGCACACGCGGCTAACAGACTTTTCCCCCGATCCATAAAGCCCACGATAGTCTCTTCCTTCAGCAGCCCGGTTTTCGCAACCAGGCTCCTTAATCTTCATGACCGCAGAGGGTTCCCCCCGACGCAGTATCTCGAACCTATTCGCATCGAAACCCCAGAGTTTCGAGGCGGCGAGTTTCCGAGACACAGAAAATGCGACGCTAGGACGTTTACCGGGTGTCCAGAAACCCTGTGAGCGCTTCTATCCACTGTTCAAATGCGTCAAGATGGGCGTCGTGTGACCCTCCGGCAAGGTCGATGCGTGTGACGTCGTTTCCCCTCTCGACAAACTGCGTTTTCTGTTCCTCCGTGAACATCCCGTCGGCAGCGTATACGACAAGCGTGGGTGCCTGGACGCGTGACCATTCCTGCCAGCCCGGTTCTGCCAGGGGTGCAAGCACCGCGACCATCACCTCCGGATCAAAGCGGGGACGCAGTCCGTCTTCTTGGTGCTCCATGTCCTCAACCCAGGCACGCTGCAGCGGACCGACGCCCAAGAACCCGGCCGCCGCCGCACAGTCTGGGAAGGGTACGGGCCAGGAGCGGAAGTAATCACCGAGAGCTGCATGCTCCGGGTCGTTGCCATCTCCTTCGCCGCATTCGAGGAGTACAAGAGTCCGGACCAGGTCCGGACGCGCCCCGGCAGCGAGCATAGCGGTGTGAGCGCCCATCGAGTGTCCGACTAGATGAACCGGGGCCGATGCTTCACGTTTAATAACTGAAACAACATCGGCAACGAATGCCGCACGGGAGGTATCAGACGGTACCCTCGTGCTCCCGCCGTGCCCCCGCTGGTCCACCAACACGATCTTGCGGCCCGACAAGGCGCCCGCGGTTGGAAGGAACTCCCGGCCACTACCGGCGAGGCCATGGAGGATCACGACGGCCGGCTCACACCCGGGCACGACGACATAGCTGATATCAGTCCCATCATCCGCGCGCAGGACATGCCATGTTTGATCCACCCAGCGATCCTACGCAACCAGTCGGCCGTCTTCAGAGCAACCCTGGGTCTGACGCGGAACACAACCGACTACAGCTACAGCTACAGCTACAGCTACGTCAACGGGCTGACAGAACCTCGGCGTGGTCACGGACACCTCCGGGTACTGCCAAGTCAGCTGGGGACCCGAAGCGTACCCGCGTGGAATTTCGGCGAAGAGTCACTCTTTTCAGGCCGCGCTACCTTGCGCTATTTCGCACGGAGTTGCGTCGTAGACTCACCTGAGCAACTACAAAATTGGGGGATGGATGTTCGATAAGAAACGGACGTGCGGGATGTGCGGGCAAGCTCTAGCGGCCCACGATAGAGATGTTCGGTTCCGTCTCCCGGATCCTGTGCTGGAGAGCCCTGAACAGCACCGGGTCGAGGACAGCTGGCTGAGCGACCCTGACCCCAACAAGGCCACACTCATGCAGATCCCGAATATCAGTCCTTTCGTCCGTGCCCTGCTTCCGATCAAGCTGCAGGGCGGCCACGAGTTCCGGTTTGGGGTCTGGATCGCCATCCACCCCGATGACCTCCAGCACGCCTGCAGGGTCTGGAACGCGCCTCAGTACGCCGACCTCAAACTCACCGGGTACCTGGCCAACAGGATCCAGCCCTGGGATCTGTTCGCCGTGCCAGTAGATTTGGCTGTCCTGAACGTGGACCAGACTCCTTACTGCGTGTCCAGCTCGAACGAGGAGCTGAACGAGGTGCTAACCAAGGAGTGGCCACATGACATCCTGACGTCACTACCCTGATTCAGCAACGGCCAGCCCGCAGCCATGGACGTTCGCCGCGGTCGACCCCGGCGGCGCGCGGCACTACGGGAAGGGCGGCTCAGCCGAACAGCGCGGCCACCCGCGTCAGGGTTTCGTAGACGCCGTACGCCAGCGGCACCCCCACGAGGGCCCAGGCCACGCCCAGCCGTCCGGTGGATACTTTCGCCGGCGCCGCCTGCGCGCCCGGGGTGTGTGTTGTGCTCATCTCAGGCCTCCATGGCTGGTTCGTGCGGCCGCTCGCGTTCGGGGCGGGGTTCGTGGAATCGTGCGTGGACCGGCTTGACCAGCAGGTTGGCCACGAAGCCGATCACCAGCAGCCCCACCATGGTCAGCAGCGCCGGCTGGTAGGACGCGGCGTCCAGCTGGCCGGGTTTGCCCTGGGCATCCAGGAACGCGTTGACGATCAGCGGCCCCGCGATGCCGGCGGCGGACCACGCCGTCAGCAGGCGGCCGTGGATGGCACCCACCTGGAAGGTCCCGAACAGGTCGCGCAGGTAGGCCGGGACGGTGGCGAAGCCGCCGCCGTAGAAGGAGATGATGACGAACGCCAGCGTTACGTAGAGGAACGTGCTGCTGGAACCGCCCAAAGCCAGCACCGTGTACAGCACCGCGCCGACACCCAGGTACACCATGTAGATGCGCTTCCGGCCGGTCACGTCAGAGGTGGCGGACCAGGCGAAGCGGCCGGACATGTTGCCGATCGAGAGCAGCCCCACGAAGCCGGAGGCCACCGCGGCACTGACCAGGGACACGCCGTCGGGCTGGCGGAAGAAGTCCTGGATCATCGGCGCCGCCTGTTCCAGGATGCCAATGCCGGCGGTGACGTTGCAGAACAGCGCGATCCAGACCAGCCAGAACTGTTTGGTCTTCACGGCGTTCCTGGCGGAGACGTTGTCCGTGGTCACCAGGGTGGCGGCCTTGACCTTGGCGGGATCGAACCCGGCCGGCTTCCAGCCGTCGGCGGGGACCCTGATGGTGAACGCGCCGAAGAGCATGTACGCGAGGTAGACGACGGCGAGGGTCAGGAAGAGCTTGCCCACGGCGTCGCCGCTGGCCACCCAGCCCTGGGCGCCGGAGTTCGGATCGTACATCTTCAGCAGCGCGGTGGAGACGGGGCTGGCGATCAGCGCGCCGCCGCCGAAGCCCATGATGGCCATGCCGGTGGCGAGGCCCGGCCGGTCCGGGAACCACTTGATCAGGGTGGACACCGGCGAGATGTAGCCGATCCCCAGGCCGATGCCGCCCACCACGCCGTAGCCGAGGTAGACGAGCCACAGCTGGCTGGTGAAGATGCCCAGCGAGCCGATCAGGAAGCCGCTGGCCCAGAACATGGCCGAGGTGAACATCGCCTTCCGCGGGCCGTTCTTGTCCACCCAGGTGCCCATGATCGCAGCGGAAAGGCCCAGCATCACGATGGCGATGGAGAAGATCACGCCGATCTCGGTCAGGCTGGCCCCGAAGTGCTTGACCAGTGCCGTCTTGTAGACACTGGTGGCGTAGGCCTGGCCGATGCAGAGGTGGACGGCGAGCGCCGCGGGCGGCACCAGCCAGCGGTTGAATCCCGGCGGGGCTACGGTTCGTTCACGGTCCAGCCAGCCCATATGTGCTCCCTCTTGCCTGTCGCTGTACGTCGGTGTCCAGCGATCTGGAGGCGAAAGACCCGCAACGGGTAAAACGCCTCCGGCAATCATGGTGCAGATACTAAGCAAACGTATGAATTAAGCGTCGGGCGGTAGGAGATTCACGACGAACGGTAACTCGGCGGCCCAGCGGAAGGCTCAGGATGCCCGCGTCAGGAACCCCACCCGGCCGGGGAGGGAACTGCTCCGTCCCACCAGTCCAGCACGCGGGCCCCTTGGAAGGTCAGCCATTTGGACGGTTCGCCCGGGGGTACGTCCACCTCGAACCAGACCCGCCCCGGATGGCGCCGTTCCTGCAGCCATGTCCCGTCCGCCTCCCGGCCTGACCGGATCGCCTCGATGGCTGCGGCCAGACGCGGATCCGGCCCGCCGCCGTCGTGCAGTGCAGCCGCCCGGAAGTAGTCCACCGCGCTGAGCGCGTTGTAGAACGCGCGGGACGGGTACACAAACCGGGCCACCCACGGTCCCACGAACTCCCCCGTGGACCGGCTATACAGCAGCTGGCGCTTGAGCAGGTACTCCTCGCCGGTGCGCCGGGCGGCATGCAGCTCAGTGCTGCCGCCTGCCGCCATCTCGTAGTAGAGCAGCCCCTTCAGTACATTGATGGTGGAATGGAAAGAGGACCGTCTGGACCCCTCCACCCACTCACAGTTCCAGCCGCCGTCGGCCATCTGGTGCTCCAGGAACCACTGGGCAATTCCGGCAACGTCCGCGCCTAGCCACACCCCGTTGGCAAGCGTGAACGCGTTGATGCAGCAGTCCACCTCGCCGCCCCAGTAGGGCAGGCCGTCATACTCCCAGCGGCTGTTGACCGCCAGGAGATCGGCGGTCCCGGTGAGGGCCGCGGCATCCAGGCCCCAGTCGCGCAGGGCGTTCAGGGACCAGGTGGTGGCGGTCCACGGCTGCCCGGCACCGTCAGCCGCTTCCGGGCCGTCGAAGTCGAAGTCCTTGGGGAAGTACGCCCCGCCCGCCCACTGCCCGTCCGGATCCTGCAGCGCGAGCAGCCGGGCACCGAACCCCTCGGTGGCGATCCGGGCGCGCGTTGCCTCCCACACCTCCGGGGGCTCACCGGCGAGGTCCCGCTGGACCTGCCAGCGCAGCGCGGGGTCGGAGTCAAGCATCCAGTCAAGAAGGGCGGGATCCACGGCCATAGCGGGGAGACTAGCACGGCACCGCCCGTTTGCCACCTGAAACCATGCGCACCCCTGTGCCGGCCTACCGTTGCCGTCCGGCCCGCCCTCGGGCACCATCGAGGCATGACCAAATACCTGATCTCCTTCCCCAGCGAAGCCATGGTGCTCACTGAAGAGGAGCTTCCCATTGTCACCGCCACGTCCCACGCCGTGATCGAGGAGGCGAAGGCTGCCGGCGTCTATGTCTTCGGCGGAGGGATCGAGGAGAACGTCGATCCCGTACTGGTCTCCGCCGACGGGTCAGTGAGCAGCGAGATTTATCCGGGCAGCACGCTCAACGGAGGGTTCCTTGTCCTGGAACTGCCTACACGCGAGGACGCGGTGGAGTGGGCCGGGAAGATCGCGGTGGCCTGCCGTTGCTCGCAGGAGCTCCGCGAGTTCGGGTACGACCCCGCCAGTTAGAGCTTGGGAATCAGCACAGGCGTACTGCTCTTGTAGGCCTCGTAATCGGCCTGGCCGCCCCACTTGGAATCGGCCTTCTTCTCCAGCAGCGGGATGCCGCTGCCCTTGATGAGGAGAAACGCCACGAAAACCGGGGACAGCAGCGCCACCCACTGCCAGCCTTCCAGCACCGGCACGGCGATCAGCAGCACGCCGATCCAGAGCACAATTTCGCCGAAGTAGTTGGGATGGCGGGATTTGGACCACAGGCCGGTGGAGATGAACCTGCCCTTGTTGGCCGGGTCCGCCTTGAACCGGCCCTTCTGGCTGTCCGCCACTGCTTCAATGCCGAAGCCAAAAGCCCACACCACCACGCCCACCAAGGCCCACCAGTCCAGCGCCACGCGGGTGGCGCTGGTGATGGCGATCCAGGCCGCCGCCGCGGTGAGGACAACCCAGAGCCCCTGCACGGTCCAGGTATTCAGGAACCTGACGAAGGAGGGCTTGATTTCGTCGAAACGATCGTCCTTGCCGTGCTTCCTGACCCGGCGGAACAGGAAGCTGCCCAGCCGCGCTGCCCAGGCCACCACCATGGCTGCCAGGAGAAGCCCCCGCGCATCCACTCCCGGGGTCAGCAGAACCAGGAGAACCGTGATGGAGATGTAGGTCAGGGCCCCGGTGAGGTCGTAGTACTTTTCGGTCTGCGCTTTGAAAGCCGGAATGAATGCCAGCCACTGGATCAGGAATGCGGCCGCCACCCCAATGCCGAACAGCGGGAAGCCGCCCACAGTGGCACCGCCCTGGCTGCCGGCCACGGCCACCAGCACGCCGATGACCACCACCACCGGGAGGATGATCAGCGCTTTACGGTCCGAATCCTTCATCAAGCTTCCTTTCGCAGAGCGGCGCGTTCGCCGGCAGGAACACCTAGGCAGGCTATCCACTAGTACAGCTATTATTCAATCCTGTTTGAACATCTAACAATATTGGGTAGGGTTGATCCATGCAAATGCAAGTAGGTGGAACCGCAGGTCCGCCCGTTCACCCAGCGGCGTTCACGCTCCAGAACATGTTCAATCTCGCCAACGAGACCGAGCGGGAAGTGGCCCGCAGGCTTGGACTGAACCTCACCGATTACCGTGCCCTGTCCGTGCTGGCCCAGCTGGGCCCGGTGACGGTGGGCAGGCTGGCCGGGGAACTAGGCGCGACGCCGGCCACCACAACCGCCATCATCAGCCGGCTTGAACCGCACGGCTACGTGGCCCGCCTTCGGGGCGCCGAGGACCGGCGCCAGGTCCACGTGAACGCCACCCCGGCCGCCACGAAGAAGATTCTTGACCTGATGCGGCCGCTGGTCACCGCCACCAGCACCTACCTCAACGCGCTCCCTGCAACCCACCAGGCCGCAGTGGCGGATTTCCTTGATGCCGCGCAGCACCAGATGCAGGACCACCTGCAGACACTTTCGGAGAAGGACGCCGGATGAGAGAGTTCACTTCCCCGCCGCTGGTTGCCACCTCCGGCCACCGCAACGCCACCGAACTGCTCATGCAGCGGGCCCGGTCCTCCCCGGGCCACGTCGCGTTCGAGGTGCGCGCCGCGGATGCCCCCATCACCGATCCCTGGCGGCAGGTGACCACCGGGCAGTTCGTCGATGAGGTCCGCGCCCTGGCCAAGGGCTTCATCGCCGCCGGCCTCCAGCCGGGCGAATCGCTGGCCATCATGTCCCCCACCCGCTACGAATGGGCGCTGGCCGACATGGCAGCATGGTTCGCCGGCGCCGTCGTGGTCCCCATCTACGAGACATCCGCCCTGCCCCAGGTGACGGCCATCCTTACCGATGCCGGCGTGCGGCTGGCGGTAGCCGGCAGCGCCGGGCAGGCCCTCCTGCTGGAGGAGGGATTCGGGCATGCCGGGATCAGCGCCCTGGGCGTCTGGACCATGGACGCCCGGCCCGGCGCAGATCTGGAGGCCCTGGTGCTGCTCGGCGCCGGAGTTCCGGACAGCGCCGTGGAGGAGCGGCGCCTGCTCGCGGACCTGGACTCGGTAGCAACCATCGTCTACACCTCCGGCACCACCGCCGCGCCGAAAGGTGCCCTGATCACCCACGGCAACTTCGTGGGCCAGGTGCTGAACGTGGCCGCCGCCTACACCGAAGTGGTCCGCGAGGGCGGCAACACCATCATCTTCCTGCCCATGGCCCACGTACTGGCCCGCGGGCTGCAGCTGATCTGCCTGGCCAACGGCATGCGCATCGCGCACCTGTCCGATCCCCGCGATGTGGTGCCCGCCCTCGGCGCCCTCAAGCCCACCTTCCTGGTGGTGGTCCCCCGCGTGTTGCAGAAGATCCAGGCGTCCGCCGCTGCCGCCGCAGCAAAGAAGCGCCTATGCCGGGTGTGGGCGGTGGCGCAGCGCACCGCGGTGGAGTGGGGCCGGTTCGCCGAAGCGCACGACGCCGGCACCGCCGTGCGTGCCCCGCTCGGCCTGCGTGCCAGGCACGCGCTGTTCGACCGCCTCTTCTACGCACGCCTCCGGACGCTGGTGGGCGGGCGCCTGGACTACCTGCTGTCCGGCGCCGCCGCGCTGGACGCCGAGCTGTCCTTGTTCTTCCGCGGCCTGGGCCTGCCGGTCATCGAGGGCTACGGCCTCACCGAGACCACCGCGCCGCTGACCGGGAACATGCCCGGGGCGATCAGCGCAGGGTCCGTGGGCGTCCCGATGCCCGGCACCACCGTGCGCCTCTCTGACCAGGGCGAGGTGCTGGCCCGCGGCGTGGGTGTGTTCGCCGGCTACCGAAGGGCGTCCGACAATGCGGATGCCTTCACTGACGGGTTCTTCCGCACCGGCGATCTCGGCGAGCTCGATGAGCTGGGACGGCTTACCCTCAAGGGCCGGATCAAGGATGTTATTGTCACTGCCGGCGGCAAAACCATCTCCCCCGCCATCTGGGAAGGCTACGTGGAGGGCGATCCGCTGGTGGCCCACGCCGTCATGGTGGGTGAAGGCAAGCCCTACCTCGGCGGGCTGGTGCTGCTGGATCCGGAGTCCGTCGCAGCCTGGGCGGAGCGGGAGGGCATCGCCGATCTCGCCGGGCTGCGGATCCCGGACGACGGCGGCGCCGTCCAGATCGAGGACGCGCGGCTCCTCCACGCCGTCGGCAAGGCGGTCAGTGCAGCCAACGCGAAGATCGCCCGTTCCGAGCAGGTGCGGCGGTTTGTGCTGCTGCTCGCCGATCTAAGCGAAACCAACGGAAACGTCACCCCCACCATGAAGCTCAAGCGCGGCGCCTTCACCGAACGCGCCCGCCACATCGTGGAGAACCTCTACGCCGAGACAAGGAGCCAAGCATGAGCACCAACGTCAAGAGGTGGCTGCTTTCCTACGCGGTGGCCGCCGTGGTTTTCGCCGTCCTCGACGTCGTCTGGATCACCACCGTGGCCAGCAGGCTGTATGAAAGCCAGATCGGCGTGCTGCTCGCGGACAGCCCCAATGTGGCGGGCGCCGTGGCTTTCTACGTCATCTTTGTGGCGGGGATGGTGCACTATGGCGTCCAGCCCAACAACCCTGACGCCACGCTGCGGCAACGGGTGACCGGAGCGGGGCTGTTCGGCTTTTTCACCTACGCCACGTGGGCGCTGACCGGGCTCGCCGTCCTGAAGGACTTCCCGGCGCTCGTTGCTTTGACCGACATCGCCTGGGGTGTCTTGGCCTGCAGTGTGGTTACCTGGCTCACGGCCACGCTGCTGCGGTCACGGCTTGCGAAGGAACGCGCCTCGGACTGAGTGCCCCGGCCTGAGCGCTGGCACCCAGGCCGGGCGCCGCCGTCGTACGTCCCTCCACTTCCAATCTATCCCCCACCCGGGGGCTTGCGGCAAGGCCCCGGCCATGCCGCACACTGGCTCAGACGCGCGCACAGGAAGCGCGCGCACAGGGCGTGAAAAGGCGGGGTTGGCGATGGTTGACGTGCTCATTGCGGGTGGCGGTCCCACCGGGATGATGCTGGCCGGCGAACTGGCGCTGGCCGGGGTGGAAGCAGTGATCGTGGAGCGCCGCCCGACGCCGGACCTGGTGGGCTCGCGTGCCGGCGGGTTCCACGCGCGGACCATCGAAATCCTCGATCAGCGCGGGATTGCCGGCCGGTTCCTCACCGAGGGCAAGCCCGTCCAGGCGGCGTTCTTCGGGACCACGATGCTGGACATGAGCGATTTTCCCACCCGGCATCCCTACACGCTGGGTCTGTGGCAGAACCGGATCGAGCGGATTTTGGCCGGCTGGATCGAGGAGCTGGGGGTGACGGTCCGCCGGGGGCAGGACGTGGCCGGCCTCACCCAGGACGACGGCGGGGTGGATGTGCAGCTCGCCGGCGGCGGATCGATGCGGGCACTGTACGTGGTGGGCGCCGACGGCGGGCGGAGTGCGGTCCGCAAGGCTGCAGGCATCGGATTTCCCGGCTGGGATGCGACCCGGAGCAGCCTGATCGCCGAGGTGCAGGTGACCGCGGAGACACCCGCCGGTATGCGCATCGACGAGGTGGGAGTCCACGGGCTGCACCTGATGGAGGACGGCCGGACCACGCGCGTGGTGGTGACCGAGAAGGACCTTCGACCGGCCACGGAGCCCGGCCTGGCGGACCTCAGCAAGGCGCTGACCGACATCTACGGCACCGATTTCGGGGTCCACTCCCCCACCTGGATTTCGCGGTTCACCGACGCCACGCGCCAGGCCGCTGCTTACCGGAGCGGCCGGGTGCTGCTGGCCGGGGACGCCGCGCACATCCATTCCCCGTCGGGCGGGCAAGGGATCGGGCTCGGCATCCAGGACGCGGTGAACCTGGGCTGGAAGCTCGCGGAGGTGGTCAACGGCACGGCACCGGACAGCCTGCTGGATACGTATCACGCCGAGCGGCACCCCGCCGGGGCCCGCGCGCTCAAACACACCATGGCGCAGGCGATCATGCAGAAGGCCGATCCTCGTGTGGGCGCGCTGGCCGAGACGGTGGCAGACCTGCTGACCATCGATGAGGCCCGGAAACGGGTGGCCGGGCTCATTTCCGGGCTGGACGTCCGCTACGACTTCGGCGAGGGGCACCCGCTGCTGGGGCGGCGGATGCCCGATCTCGACGTCGTCACCGCCAACGGTCCCGTCCGCTTATTCACCCTGCTGCACCGTGCCCGTGCGGTGCTGCTCAACCTCGGCGCGCCGGGCAGCATTGACGCGGGCGGCTGGGCGGACCGGGTGCAGCAGGTGGACGCAACGTACGACGGCGGGTGGGAGCTTCCGGTGATCGGTCCGGTCAGTGCCCCGGCGGCTGTGCTGATCCGGCCGGACGGGCACGTGGCGTGGACCGGAGACGGGACCCGGCAGGGGCTGACGGACGCACTCGTTAAGTGGTTCGGGCCCGCACGTCACTAGCACCGCCGTCGACCCTAGACATGTGACCAATCAGTCACCTATTCTTAAACCGTGGACGCCGTATTCAAGGCCCTCGCCGACCCCACCCGCAGGGAGCTCCTCGATGAGCTTTTCCGGGAAGACGGGCAGACCCTGCACGCACTCGAGGTGCACTTCGAGATGACCCGCTACGGGGTCATGAAGCACCTCAGGCTGCTGGAGGATGCCGGCCTGGTGGTGACCCGCCGTCGGGGACGGGAGAAACTCCATTTCCTGAATCCGGTGCCCATCCGGCTCGTCCACGACCGCTGGGTGAGCAAATATGCCGAACCATGGGCCGCTGGCCTCAGCGACCTCAAAACCAGATTGGAAAGTCCCATGGAAAAGATCTTCGAAATCTACATCAAGACCACCCCGGAACGGCTCTGGGAGGCCATCACGGACGGCGAGATCCGGAGCAAGTACCAGTTCGGCGCCGTCATCACCTCCGACTTCACACCCGGGTCACGTTTCGAGATGGCACCCCGGGGCGGGGAGCTGCTGGGCGAGGGCGAGAACATCGAAGTTGACCCGCCCCGGAAGCTGGTCCAAACCATGACGGCGCTCTGGGGCGAGGACGTCAAGGCCGAAGGCACCTCCCGCATCACGTGGGAGATCGAACCTGTGGGAGATTCCTGCCGCCTCACCGTCACGCACGACCAACTCCGCGAAGGCGCCAACGATCAGCTCTACGGCGGCTGGCCGATGATCCTCTCGGGCCTGAAGACCTGGCTGGAAACCGGCGAGCTCCTCACCACCCCGGGATCCCTGATGTACACCTGATGTGCACCTGGCGGCGGGCTTAGCGGGGAACAAGCCGCCATAAGGATGTGACCTCGGCCGCGCGCGCCTCGAACAGCGGATCGTCGCGGTCCGATGCCTTCGGGTGCGTTGGCTTGGTGTCCAGCCGGTCCACCACCTTCAGCCCTGCTGCTTCGATGGCGGCCAGGAGATCCTCACGCGAGCGCAGGCCAAGGTGCTCGGCGAGGTCGGAGAGGACGAGCCAGCCCTCGCCGCCCGGTTCAAGATGGTCGGGGAGTTCGTTCAGGAACCGGAACAGCATCTTGCTCCCGGGATCGTAGACGGCGCTGTCCAGGCTGGAGTGCGGCGTGGCCGGTATCCAGGGCGGGTTGCAGACGATCAGCGGCGCCCGGCCGGGCGGGAACATGTCGGTCAGGACGGCCTCGGCATGGTCCTGGAAACCGAGGTTCCGGAAATTCTCAGTGGCGCAGGCGATGGCACGCGGTTCGTTGTCCGTCGCCACCACGCGGTGAACGCCGCGGCGCGCCAGGACGGCAGCGAGCACCCCGGTCCCGGTTCCGACGTCGAACGCCAGCGTGTCAGCGGGCAGCGGTGCGGCAGCGACGAGATCCACATACTCACTCCGGGTGGGGAAGAACGTGCCGTAGTGCGGGTGGATGCGGCCCTGCAGGGCGTCGACATACACGCCGTTCCGCCGCCACTCGTGGGCGCCGATTGCCCCCACAAGCTCATGCAGGGACACCACGGAAGACTCGCCTATTTCGCCGTACGCTCCGGCGGCGGCCTCCCGGATGTCCGGTGCGCGGCGCAGCGGCACCACCGGGCCCGGATCAAGGGGAACCAGCAGAAGTCCGAGAATGCGTGCACGGTGCGAGCGGGACTGGCGGTGCCGGTAGAACTTCTCGGCCGGGGATTGTGCGGGCTTTTTCTTTCCGGCGCCGATCCGGCGGTCCAGGGCGTTGAGGATCTGCCGCGCGTTGTGGAAGTCACCGTGCCAGAGCATCGCGATGCCCTGTGACGCCATCCGGTTCGCCTCATCGGCCGTGAGGGAGTCGTCCACCACTTCGACGCGCGTCGGCGCAGGCCTGCCGTTGGCCGAACGCCAGCGCGCGGTCAGGCTCCCACCCGCCTCCACCCACGTCACGACGGCGGGATCGCCCGCCGCAGCTGTGCGCGCGTGGTCGTGGACCGGCGTCGGAGTTCCCACGGAAGCTGGCGTATCGGTGATGTGGATCCATTCCAAGAGTCGCGGGGGCCGCGGAAAGTGATGATGGCGGCGGGCCGATTGGCCATTCACCCTGCCTCGTCAGGATACAGGGGCGCCGTGTTGGGGACCGCCGCCAGCCGCCGTCCGCCCCGGGGCAGACCGCCCCGGGAGGACGCGGGCGGGCCGTACGCTGGAGGGACGAAACCACTCGGATGGGGGACCAGATATGAACCGGTTTACTGTGGGCGCTGCCTTGGCAATTACGGCTCTTTCCTTGGCGGCATGCACTGCTTCCGGCCCCACGCCGCCGGCTCCACCGGCGGATGGTGGAACGTTCGAGACGCTCGGCGACTTGAAGGAAGCTGTTACCTCCGCCGGCCTGCTGTGCCCGGAGCTGGTCCTTCATAACGACGCCAAGTACTCCGCCTCGTCCGGAAGCTGCAGCGAGGACCTATCGCTGGCGGTCTACAGCAACGACGTGTCCCTGGAGGCACAGGTGGATCTGTGGAAGCCGACCGACCGGGGTTCAATCAATGTCGGCAAGAACTGGACCGTCGTATCCCCTGACCCGAAACTCATCCAGCAAAAACTGGGTGGCACTGTCCTGCGAACGGGGCAGTAGCTCCTTGGCCTTGCGGGCGCAGGCCAAGGACGTTCGCCCCTAGCGGTGTTCCGGCAGCACGCGCAGGCTGGAAATGTAGGAGTCGGGGCGGACGCCCGCGGGTCCCGACGCCAGCTCCCGTCAGGCCGCGGACACTGAGGACATCCGGAAATGTCAATCGATAAGCATCGGGTTCCGCAGCTCAGGCGGACTGCCCGGCCCGGAAGCCAACGTGGTGACGCGCTCCGCAGGGGGCTGCTCGCCGCAGGGGCGCTGTCATCGCTGTCCTACGTGGTTGCCACGGACGGCCTGGCCGCAGCCCGGTGGGAGGGTTACCGCCGCACCGAGCAGATGGTGAGCGAGCTGTTCGCCGTCGGCCCCCCCGGCCGGGACGTCCTGGTCCCATTCACGTGGCTCTACACGCTGCTGTTCACGGCGTTCGGCGTCGGTGTCTGGATTTCAGCGCGCAGCAACCGTGCCCTGCGGATCGGCGGCGGCCTGCTCATCGGGTACGGGTTGTGGAACATCATGGGAGGCCTGTATCCACTGACGCTGGGTGACGAGGCGTCGGTCCCCATGCACATCGTTGCCACCAACGTGCAGCTTGCCCTCATGGTCGCGGCGATGTGCTTCGTGGCAGTGGGGTTCCACGGCCGGATGCGCGTCTACTCGTTCGTCTCGCTTGCTGTGTCTGCGGTCATGGGCATGGTGGCGTTCATGGCCGCTCCGGGACCGAACCTCGTGCTGGGCATCGGCGAAAGGATCAGCATCTGGGCTTTCCTGCTCTGGGTGGCGGTCCTCGCGGTGGTGTTGTGGAAGCGGCCGGCGGTGGTCAGCACGGAGCGGGCCTGACCTCATTGTGTTCCACCTGCCGAGGCCCTACCTTGAAAGGACTCTCGGCTGAAGTGCAGGTGCGGGCATGCGAGCTATTTCCTGGTCATCGCGATGCCTCCTGATGTGCCTTGTGGCCGCCTGCATCCTCGGCGGCACCACCCCACCGTCACCGGCCCCTGGCGTTCCGCCGGCCACAGAAACCGTGGCACCTGAACAGCCCTACCAGGCCGTGGACGCCTTCCTTCGCGAGCAGCTGGAGGTGCTGGGGATTCCGGGCGCCGCTGTCGCCGTCGTCCGTGACGGCGTCCAGGTTCACACCGCGGCGTTCGGTCATGCCGATGACTCCGGGCGGCCGATGACCGTCCAAACACCGGTGCTGCTTGCCTCCACCAGCAAGTCCCTTACTGCGATCGCCGTGATGCAGCAGGTCGAGGCCGGCAGGCTGCGGCTGGATGAGCCGGTCCAGACCTACCTGCCGTGGTTCACAATGGACGATCGCCGCTCGTGGGCCATCACGGTGCGGCACCTGCTCCACCAGACCAGCGGCATGTCGTCCCGTGACACAGCTTTCGAAGCGTCGGACACGCAGGACCCGGAGGCCCTCGAAGCAGGGGTCCGTGACTTGGCGGATTCCCCGCTGGCCGGAGCACCGGGCGAGCGTTTCCGCTACGCAAGCGCCAACTTCAACGTTCTGGGTCTCATGGTGCAGACAGTCTCCGGCCAGCCGTTCGGGGAGTACCTGGAAGAGCACGTTTTTGGGCCGCTGCGGATGGAGCACAGCCATCCGACCCGGGGTGACGCGCGGGCGGACGGCGCGGCCGCGGGCTACTCCCGCTGGTTCCGCTCGTTCTGGCGGCAGACAGATCTCCCGGCTCCCACCACTGGCATGCCGTCCAGCACCATGTACGCCTCGGCCGAGGATCTGGGCCATGTGCTGATGGCACTGCTCGACGGCGGCCGGTACGGGGACGCACGCATCCTCCGGCCCGAGAGCGTGGCGGCGATGTTCGAACCCAGGATGCGGGTGGATAACGACCAGCGGTACGCGATGGGGTGGTTTAGCCGGCGGCTGGTGGAGTCCGTTGATCCGGGGACGCAGACTGATCCCGGAGCACTCCCGCTGCTGCTGGAGCACCAGGGCGAATGGGGCAACAGCCACACCTACCTGGCTCTCGTTCCGTCCACGGGCTTGGGCGTTGCGCTGGTGATCAACGGCAACGACACGGCTGCCCCGTCGCGGCTAAAGGCTATCGACACCAACCTGCTGCGGATCCTCCACGGGCAGTCCCCCGCGCCCGCTGTGGTGCACGAGGACTGGCTGCAGCAGTACAGCTGGGCTGTTGCGTTGGCTCTGCTGCTCGCGGAACTGCTGAGCCTATGGGTGGCGGTGCGGTTCCTACTTCGCGGACCCGTGGCGACCGGGCGTCGGTGGACTCCCCTGGCGTTTGGCGCAGCGGCCCTCGCCCTTGACGCGTTCGCCCTGTGGCTGTGCTTCATCTACGCCCCCTCCCGGTTCGACACCCACCTGACAGTGATCATCCGCCAGTTTCCCGACGTGGGCATCTCGCTGGTGCCGGTGCTCGCACTGGCCATCATCTGTTCGATCCCACGCACGGTAGGGCTGCTCACCCGGAGCTGGGCCGGCACCACCCGCGGCACTCATTAAGAATTATTCCGTTTGATGGATAAACCCGTCTACGATGGACCCGGTGCCCGTCGCAGCCCGTCCTTTAGAGGGAAGCGGGTTATGCCGCGCGGACGCGCACCCACCACCAAAGCTTCACTCATCTACCCGGGGGACAATCATGACTTTCACACCGCAACAGCAGTATGCCCAGCCGGCCGGCGAGGTGCCGCTCTCGGCGCCACTGTACGGAGCATCTTTGCCGGACGCCGTCATCCGTTTCTTCAAGAAGTACGGAACGTTTTCGGGGCGGGCCAGCCGCAGCGAATACTGGTGGTGGGTTCTCGTCAACGGCATCTTCATCATCCTGTTTTACGCAGCGGCCGTTCTTGCCGGCATCAACCAGTCCGAGGTAGGGCTGATGATTGCGCTGAGCCTTGCGAGCTCCTGGCTGCTCGCCACGCTGGTTCCCGCCTGGGCCTTGACCGCCCGCCGGTTGCATGACATCAACCTCAGCGGCTGGCTGGGGCTCCTGGTTCTGATTCCGTTCTTCGGCGCCATCGTCCTCATTGTCTTCACCGTGATGGACGCCAAGCCCGAGGGACAACGGTTCGATCAGGTGGAGCACCACCGGTTCAACCAGCCGGTCTCTTTCTAATGGCACTTTCCGTTGCGGAAAGACTTGTCTTTCCGCAACGGAAAGTCTAGGTTTGGGGTATGGAAAGTAATCACGGTCCTCGGCCGTCCGCGCAGGAAGCCCAACGAGCACTTGATTCCATCTCCGATTCAAAGAAGGCCCTAGCGCCGTACGTCAGGTCGCCACACTGGCTTTACCCCGCGCAAGGCATAGGGATGGCACTGTTCATCATCGGGCTGGTCTTTTCCAAGGAGAACGGCTGGGGGCAGGCAGTACTGGTCGGCGCATGCATCATTTTCTGCCTTCTTCCCCTGATTCAATCAAGGGGACGCCGGGTGGTCATGGATGTGTATACGCACCGTGGAAGCCGGGGCCTGGGGCTGGTTTATCTGGTTTCCTTCGCGCTGATCACCGCCGCAGCACTGGCCTTTTATTCCCTTTACGGCTCCGTGTGGCTCGTGGTTGGGGCTGCCGTGGTGGCCCTGGTTCTGACGCTCGTGGCAGGACACGCCATGGATGCCCGCCTCGAGCGGGCGGTGCGGAACGGTCTCTGATGGCGGACGGCTTTAGCGAGGTCATCCACGTCCCCACCCGGTTGCGGGTCTGCTCAATCCTGGCTGAAGTGGGAGAAGCCGAGTTTGGAGTGCTTCGCGACGCCCTTGGCTTGAGCGACTCGGTCCTGAGCAAACATCTCAAAGTCCTGGATCAGGCAGGCTTCGTTGGAGTCCGCAAGGGCGCCGTCAACGGCAGGACCCGGACCTGGCTGTCGCTAACGAGGGCCGGTCAGGCTGCCTTCAAGGCTCACGTGCTGGAACTGCGGAAACTCGCGTCCACCGCAGACGATCTCACTCCCTAGGGCACGGCCCTCAGGAGACGCGGCGGAATTCCCCCGGCCGGTGCTGGACGAGGATGGGCAGCACCAGCTGGATATGGGTGTCGCCGATGGGCTTATCGAGCAGCTCGTTGATGGAGGTCTGCCCCTCCAGCTCGCTGTCCTGTTCCTTGCCCATGGATCGACAATAATGCGTGCGGCAGGCGCGCGAATCCTAAGACACGGATGGCGGGACGAGCCTGTACGCGAAGCGGCTGTCCAAGCCATCGCCTGGGCTCATCGTCAGGTCTACTCCTTCAGTGGGCAGCACGATTGGCGCCGTGAACACCTGGCCGTTGCAAGGGATCCGCACGGGAGCCAGGAGTTCAGCACCTGCCGAGGCGGCCACCGACAGCTCAGCCGTGGGCGGCCCTGCGCAGACGAAGTGCAGTTCGTACTGCCCAGGTTCGGCCAGGAGTGTGCCGCTTGTGGTTGTGTTCGAGCTGCCGGAACCGCGTAATTCGCCGGGCAGATACGGCTGCAGCTGCTGCTGTGACCACTCCGCCATGTCTTCCAGCTCCGAAGCCCTGCTGTCCGTGTTGGCCCGCACTTTCACGCCCGTTGCTGACGGCCTGCCCCTGGGCGGGACCGCGCTGATGGTGATGGGCCCGCCGGCGTGCCTGACGAAGCGGTCCAGCACAGCGTCGCATTCAAAGCTGGACGCCTCAGGCTCGCCGTCACCCTTTACGATGGTGAGTTTGGCCCCGTATACGCCGGCACAGGCGCCTGAAACAACATAGTCACCGGGTGCCAGAACCAGGGAAAGCTTCCCGGCCGGTTCCCCCTCGGATGGCATGCCGGGGTCCGAGGACGGGGCCCCCAGCATACGCACCACATCAGCGGCGTTTTGCTCGAAGGACCGGAGCTTCGGTTTTGATGCCACGGAAGATGCCGGGGCCGGCCGCTCTTCGAGGCCGCTGTACTCGCACCCTGAGAGCGCAATGACCAGCCCAGCCATCACCACCGGGACTGTTCCGCGCCCAGTCTGCATCCCCCAAAGAGCTGACATGGTTCCGAGTCTATGGCCTCTCGCAGGCCGCAGTGCCAGTATGTGGAGGATCAGGTTCGCTCAAACGCTCCAAAGGCGGGGCAGTGAGGACGCGGAATCATGACCTACGTCAACAACCTGGGCGAAGTGGGACCTGGCAGCATCGCCGTGGCCGGCGGCAAGGCCGTGGGACTGGGCGGACTCATCCAGGCCGGGCTGCCGGTACCGCCGGGGTTCGTGCTGAACACCGCCGCCTACACGCATTTCGTGGAATCCAACCACCTCGGGGACGGCATCCAGGAACTGGCCACGCTCCCGAAAGAGGCGCCGCCGCAAGCTTATGCGGACGCCTCGGAACGGATCCAGACCCTGTTCATCAGCGGCACCATGCCTGCCGACATCGCAGCGCAACTCGGAACCGCCTACCGGAGTCTCGGCGGCGGGAACACGGCCGTTGCGGTGCGCTCCTCTGCCACGGCCGAGGACCTCGCGGCGGCCAGCTTCGCCGGGCAGCAGGAGTCCTACCTGAACGTCCGCGGGTCCGAGGCGCTGTCCGCCGCCGTCATCGATTGCTGGGCTTCCCTGTGGACGGCCCGGGCCATGGCGTACCGCGCCCGGGAAGGGATCGCACCGGACTCGGTGCGACTCGCGGTGGTGGTCCAGCAGATGATCGACGCCGAGGCCGCCGGGGTGATGTTCACCGCCAACCCGGCCAACGGGCGCCGCGACCAGACAGCCATCAGTGCCGCCTGGGGCCTCGGCGAGTCAGTGGTGGGCGGAACGGTCACCACTGATGACCTCGTTGTCGCGGCCGGGACGGGCGCTGTGCTGTCGCGGCTGACTGCCGACAAGGCAACCATGACTGTCTATTCCGAGCACGGCACCAGGGAGGAACCGGTGCCGGCGGACCGCCGTCGTGCGCCTGTTCTTGATGACAAAGCGGCAGCGGAGCTGGCCGGCTTCGGAACCCGGATCGCGGACCATTTCGGTGCGCCGCAGGACATCGAGTGGGCCCGTGCCGGCGGCAGGTTCTTCCTGCTGCAGTCCCGGCCCATCACCGCGCTCCCCGAACCGGCGGCCGACACCCCGGACACCTGGCCCGTGCCGTATCCCAAGGGTCTGTATTTCCGGGCCAGCATCGTGGAACAGCTCCCGGACCCGCTCTCGCCGCTTTTCGCCGACCTCATCGACGGCTCGGTGTCCCGCTCGCTGAGGGCTTTGCTGGCCGACGCCCTGGGCAGGAACATCATCCGCGAGGGCGACATCAAGATGCCCACCATCAACGGCTACGCCTATTACTACTACCGGACTGCGGGAATGGTCCGGATGCTGGGCAAAACGCTGACGGCGGTCCGCGCGCTGGCCCGCGGCCAGGCGCACATGGGGGTGGCCGGCTGGCGCGACTACTCGCATCCCAACTACGAACGGGTCATCAAGAACTGGCAGGCGAAACCCGTCACCGAACTCTCCGGCGAGGAGCTGTTGGAGGGTGCCCAGACGCTGCTGGACGCCGGCACCGTGTACTACACCGCCGTGCAATCCATCATTCCGCTCGCCGCCAGCAGCGAACTCTCCTTCCGGGCCTTCTACGACAAGCTGGTCCGGCGCGATGGTGATCCCCCGGCGGAGACCTTCATCCTCGGCTACGACAGCGAACCCATCCGGGCGGAGAAATCGCTGTACGACCTCGCCGTCTGGGCCCGCGGCGTGCCCGGACTGGACGCGGCGCTCCTGAATCAACCGACGACGGCGCTGGCGGAGTCCCAGCGCACCGGAACCCCGCCTGCGGGGTTTGAGGAGTCGGTGTGGGGGCAGTGGCATGTCCGCCTTCAGGCCCACCTGGACCGGTTCGGCCATACGGTCTACAACCTGGACTTCGCCAACCCGGTGCCGGCGGACGATCCGTCAGCGCTGCTGGGAACGGTGAAGTTCTATCTGAGGGGGCAGGGAACTGATCCGCATGAACGGCAGCGTCGCTCCGCCGAGCGCAGGGAAAACCAGACCGAGCTGGTCAGCAGCCGCCTCGGGCCCCGCCGCCGTGCCGCGTTCCTCCGGCTGCTCCGGTGGGCACAGACCACCGCGCCGATCCGCGAGGATGCACTGGCCGACGTTGGCCTGGCCTGGCCGCGGCTGCGGCGGATGCTGCTCGAACTCGGACGGCGGCTGGTGGACTCAGGCATCATCGCCGAGGCCGCCGACGTGTTCTGGCTGCGGTACCAGGAGCTGCGCAGTGCCGTCGAGTTCGGCCTGGCAGCGGCGGACCCGACGGCGGCCGTGGCCATCACCGGAGCGGACCGGCCCGTCCGCGCCGCCGCCGTCGAGGAACGGAAAATGCTCTGGCGGGGCCAACTGAAGGCCGCTGCCCCGCAGATGCTGCCCGAGAGCCGCTGGATGGAAACCTCGCTGAGGTCCATGATGCCCGCGGGCTCGCAGCACCAGCTCGGCGACGTCATCAAGGGCACGGGTGCCAGCTCAGGACGGGTCACGGCTCCGGCCCGCGTGCTGAGGGGGCCCCAGGATTTCGCCCTGATGGAGCCCGGCGAGGCCCTGGTGGCAAGGAACACGACGCCGGCCTGGACCCCGCTGTTTGCGATGGCCTCGGCCGTGGTCACCGATGTGGGCGGCCCGTTGAGCCACAGCTCCATCGTGGCCCGGGAGTACGGCATCCCTGCGGTGCTCGGTACCGGGGTGGCCACCCAGCGTCTCGCCAGCGGCCAGCAGATCCGCGTGGATGGCGACGCCGGCACCGTCACGCTCGAGCAATCCGGCCCTACTCAGGGCCATAACCGGGTGGCATGATGTGCGCATGAGCCGAGTCACGTGCGATCTGACCATCTCCCTCGACGGCTACCTCGCCGGCCCGAACCAAAGCATGGCCGAACCGTTGGGCGAGGGGGGCGAGAGCCTCCACCGGTGGCAGTTCGAAGAACCTGAAGCCCATGCAGCCGAAAGGGAAGGCATCCTCGCAGCTGGAGCCTTCATCATGGGCCGGAACATGTTCGCCGGGCCCGGTCCCGGGCCGTGGGCTGAGGACTGGCGGGGCTGGTGGGGAGAGGAGCCGCCTTATCATGCACCGGTCTTTGTACTCACCCACCATGAACGCGGGCCCCTGAAGATGGAGGGCGGCACCACGTTCAACTTCGTCACCGGCGGGATCGACACCGCGCTGGCCCAGGCCAGGGAGGCCGCCGGCAGCAAGGACGTGGCCATTGCCGGCGGAGCCCAGACCGCCCGGCAGTTCCTATCAGCGGGTCTGATCGACGAGCTGCGGCTCCACATCGCGCCCATGATCCTGGGAGGTGGCGAGCGGCTGCTCGACGGCGTCGGGAGCCTCAACCTTGAGCCGACGGAAGTTCGCAGCACCAGCCTGGTCACCCATATCCGGTACCGGGTGCTCCACTAAGCAACGCTCCGGCGCAAACTCAGTGCTCCTGAATATATCCCGGGGAAGCTTCGAGTGGGCTTCTGAGGAACGCTCTGTCACATCCCGTCGGTTTTTGTACGACGCTCTTGCAGTTGCGGACCCGGCGGACGATCGAACTGCCAGGGCGTTCCCCAAAATCCTGCAGGAAGTGCCAGAGGGTGTCAGGCCGGGTGCGCCAGGAGCATCCCGGGAAGAACATTTTCCAGCCAGGCCATGATCTGCTCGTGGCTCCACCCGTGCTCGGCCGAAAGCTTGTGGTACGTACCGTCGCCGTAAACGGTTAGGAACACGTCGGTAAGTTCGTCCAAGGACTGCCCAGCCCGCAGAGTTCCCTTGTCCGCCAGCATGTGCAGAACCTCGCCGAACCCGGCGCGGCGAAGATTCTCATGGTATTCGTACGTTCGTCGCACTTCGCTGTCCGTCAGGGCAGCGGCGCGGAGCACCTCGGAAACGGCTGCGGCGCGCGCAAAAACATCACCGGCGCCCCGGATGAAGATCCGCAGGGCTTCCGCCGCATTGGGCTCCGCCACCATTTCCGCCCACCATTCCCGGGCCTGCGGCGGGCGGGGATCCTCGTCCCCAAGGACCGCGGCGTCGATCACGGCGCTGATCAGCTCGGGCTTGGTGTGGAAAACGAAGTACACGGTCTGGGAAGCCACCTTGGCATGGCTCGCGATCCCGGCCATGGTGGCGCCGTGGAATCCCCGCTCAATGAATTCCTGGTGCGCGGCTTGGACGATCCTGCGCCTGGTGGCGTCGGCTTTTTGCCTGCGAACGTTATTGACGGGTGGTGTCTGCGGGGCCATATTTAGATTGTCACACTAGAGCGTTACTCTAGCAAAATTTTCCGAGAAGGAACTGTCATGACTTTGCAGAACGAACACCGCTTATCCACCATCCGGACCGCTGGCCTGCTTTGCTTCTGGACAGCGGTTCTGGGTGCGGCGTCCGGTGTCTTTTTGGCCTTCATTGAGCCCGTGGTACCCGAAAGCCAATGGAGTTATCCCCTGGATGTCGGTGCCTTCACCGTTATCCAGGTGTGGTTCGCGGTGCAGCATCTGGGCCTCCTGTTGGGCCTTATGGCCCTCCGCTGGACCGGAGCGCTGGGCCTGGGGACTCCTGGACGCATCGCCCAAATCGTCGCCGTAGCGTGCATGGCTGCTTTCGCGGCAGCGGAACTCGCGGCCATAGCCGCCGCCGCAGACTCCCAGGAGTCGGCTCTCGCCGGTCTTCTGGGCGTCGCGTACGGCATTATCAGCGTGGTGCTCGGTGCCGCCCTGATCGTGGCGGGCATGGCGGTGCTGCGTGCCCGGGTGTGGAAGGGCTGGCGGCGCTTGATTCCGCTTGCACTGGGCCTCTGGGTCTTCGTGCCCATGCTTCCGGCGCTGGCGCTATCCTTCACTGGCGCCAGGTTCGCCATCGCCGGCTGGATGCTTCTCTTCGCTGCCTTGGGCTGGGCACTGGTGAGGCCCTCCGCAGCACCCGAGCGGGTACAAGCCGGCTCCGGGCAGCCTAGCCGAAGCCGTCACCCCTCTTGGCCTAACCCGGCGCCTTAGGTCAGGGGAACCCCATGAAAACGCAACCCCTCGCCGCGCACCCTACGGCGCTCATCGCGATCGGTGCCGTCGGCGGACTCGCATGGGCCGCCGGCTTCCGCGCCTACATGGTGGAACTGGCCGGCCCGGCATCCACATTCGGCTGGTGGGGGACGTTCGGGGCTGTCCTCGTGCCAGGCGCTGTCGTTGGCGGATTGCTGGCGTGGGCGGAGGCCCTCCGGCACGACGGCGGCCGGCAGCACTGGCGCTGGCTCGCACTTGCACCCCTTGTTTTCGCCATCGCGCCGATGCTCATGCCGGGCGCTGTCACCGCCCTCCTGACGGAAGGCCTCGGCGGCGGGGCGATCGCCGTCGCCCTGATTGCGATCGGCGGGGGCTTCGGGCTGTCCCGCCGCGGCCCGCTTTGGGCGAGGCTGCTCTGCGGCCTCGCCAGTGCAGCCCTGGCTGCGGGGGTCGTCCTGGCCGGGCCCGGAATCGCTGGCGCTCGGCTCGCCCTGACGGAACCGCGCGGCGCGTGGGTGGCACTCCTGGCTGCGACGTTCTTAGTTGTCCTCGCCCTCGCCTCGTCCATCCCCCACCGGCCAACTCAAGACCCGGCCCACAGCGAGGCGGCAATCGATGCCAAGTCCCGCCGTTGATATCGGGGGGATTCCTAAACGCCGGCGGCCCCGCCCAGCACCACGTTGACCGGTTCCTGTCCGGCCTGCAGCAGCCCGATCTGCTTCCGGATCAGCCGCGCCATCCGCGGCAGCATGGCTGAGCTTGCCCCGCCCACGTGCGGCGTGATCAGCACACCCGGCACGTTCCAGAGCGGATGGTCCTGCGGCAGCGGTTCCGGATCCGTCACGTCCAAGGCCGCCCGCAGCCGGCCGGAGGAGGTCTCGTGCAGCAGGGCTTCGGTGTCCGCCACGGGCCCGCGGGCCACGTTCACCAGCAGCGCGCCGTCGGCCATCGCCGCCAGGAACTGGGCGTCCACCAGGTGGCGGGTCTGTTCGCTCAGGGGAACACTGACCACCACGATGTCGTGCAGCGGCAGCTGCTCGTACAGTGCATCAATCCCATGGATCCTGCCCCGCTCATCGTCGCGGCCGCGGCTGGCCAGCCGGGTCACCTCAGTTTCGAACGGCAGCAGCCGCGCCTCAATCGCCTTCCCCACGCCGCCGTAGCCCACCAGCAGCACGCGTCTGTCCGCCAGGCTGGCACGCTGCGAGTTGTCCCAGGTGCCCGTCGCCGCATTCCGCACAAAGTCCGGGATGCCCCGCTGGCTGGCGATGATCATGCCCACCGCAAGTTCCGCCGTCGACGTCTCATGGACGCCGGCGGCATTCGCGAAACGGCACCCCGGCGGCAGAACGGCGGCCACGCCGTCGTACCCGATCGACTGGCTCTGCACCAGCCCCACGTCCACGGAATCCAGCGCCGTGAGCGGCCCTGTGCCGCCCATGTACGGCGGCACCACCAGGTCCAGCCGCTCCGCCGGGGCAGGACCGGTCAGGTCCCACAGCAGAAGTTCGACGCCGGCAGACGGCTCAAGCGCCGCCAGCAGTTTCTGATCGGGCAGGCTTACCCGCAGTCTCCGTGACGCGGCCAGATCGGGCATGGATGGCTCCTTCTCTCAGTTCACCTGACAGTTAACCAGTCGGCCGGCCTTCCGTGCGCGTCCGCCGGGTGCAAGAGTTGGACAATGACTGAGCAAACCGGCGGACTGGTCCTGAATCTGGAGTGCACCCTCACCGCTCCCCCGGAACGCACTTTCAAAATGCTGACCGAAGCCTCGGAATTGGTGAAGTGGTGGGGGCCGCACGGTTTCATCATCCCCGCCGCCGACGTGAACCTGGTGGTGGGCGGACGCTACCGGTTCCGCATGACGCCGCCGGACGGCGAGCCCTTCCACCTCTCGGGGGAGTACCTGGAGATCGATCCGCCCTGGCGCCTGGTCTACACCTTCAACTGGGAGGAACCCACCCCGGACGACGGCGAGACAGTGGTGGACCTTTCGCTCGGGAGCGCCGGGCCCGGCACCCGCCTGGTGCTCTCGCAGGGGCCTTTCCTGACGGAGGAGCGGCTGGCCCTGCACCGGGACGGCTGGACGGAATCCTTCGAGAAGCTGAAGACGGTCACTGACCCTGACTGAGCGTCCACGCCGGAACGTCCGGCTGGACCTTCCGCCGGCGCCGCGCCACCGCGATCAGGGCACCGGCGCCGCCAAGGAGCACCACTGCTGCCGCGGCGGCAATTACCGGAAGACCCGGTGTCATGGGAGCGCCGGAGGAGCCGCCGTCGGACCCCTGGGCCTCCGCCCCCGGCCCGCCGGCGTCGGGCACCACGGCAGGAGACGGCACAGGGCCGGGCCCCTCCGGTGCGGTACCAATCACCGTCAGGGACCTGCCGCCCCGGTTGACCACCACCACTGATCCGTCGGCCCGGACCGCCATCCGGCCCGGGTCCTCGCCGGTGGGGATTGTTTCCGCGACGGCGTCTGCGCCGGGCGGGATGACCGAGACTGTATTGTTCGAACTGTTGGACACGTAGACGGTGCCGTCGGGGGCGGCCACCACCTCCTGCGGCGCGCCGCCCACGGGGATCCGCCGGGCCACTTCAGTTCCGTCTTTTTCGATGACCGCGACGTCGTTGGTCAGGATGTTTGTGACATACACGGTTCCGTCCGGGGCCGCCGCGATGCCGTGCGGGTGTGCCTTCGCGCCCACGCTGATGGTGTGCGACGGGCTGGGCGAACCCGCGGGGACCACGGTCACTGTGCCTTCATACTCATTGGCCGCATAAAGCGTGCCATCATTGGCCACCGTCACCTCCACCGGATACGGCCCTGCCTGGATGGTGCGCTCGGTCCACGTCCGGCCGGGCGGGACCACCGAGACGCTCCCTTCAGCAGGGTTGGCCACGAACAGCGATCCGTCCGGTCCTGCCGTGAGCCAGTGGTTGCCCGGGGTGACGGCGATGGCAAAGTCCGTTGTGGCTTTACCGGCGGAAACCACGCCGATCTGGGCCTGGCCCGAGTCCGTCGTCTGCAGCACGTAAAGCGTCCCGTCCTTCGTCATCGCCAGGGATGAGGGAAAGCGCCCCACTGTGATGGTGCGGGATGCCCGGGTTTTTCCCGGCTCGAAGACGGCGACGCCGCCAGCCCAGTGGTAATCGCTGACGTACAGCGTCCCGTCCGGCGCGGACACCACGCCCAGGGGCTGGAGGCCGATACCCACCTCGGCTGCGTCATGCGCCGTTGCGTCGTTGGCCAGCGCCGGAAGCGCGACGACGGCGGGTCCCAGCAGGAGCCCGGCCGCCGCCAGCAGTGCCGTGGTGGCGCGGAATGCGCGGCGCAGTAGCAAAGTATTCATCATTTCCCCCAAACCGCCGCTGACCTGCGGCAACGCCTTCGATCCTAGCCGTCCCCCGAGGGCCGGACCATCCGGACTTCGGGGAGTTCTTCCCATTCGGGCGGCAGCAGGCCGCGCTTCCCGTCGGGGCGGAAACCGTGCTTGCGGTAGAAGGAGAGCGCACGCGGGTTGTCCTCCAGCACCCAAAGGTAGGCCGGGCCTTCACCGATGGCGGCACCCAGCAAAGCCGTGCCCAGACCGCTGCCGTGCGTCCGCCTGAGCGTGTACAACGAATACAGCTCCAACGCTTCAGGGCCGTCATCATCCCGTCCCGGCCCGGCGTCGGCAAACCCCACCAGTTCACCGTCTGCATCGAAGGCGATGATCCGCGGATCAGCGCTTGCCAGGGACGGCCGGCGGCGCTCCACCCGTTCGGGAATCGCGGCACGCCGGGCGCGGAAAAACTCCGCCGACAACCGCTCTCCGTACGCCTCCTCGTGGGCAAGGGTGTGCATGAGCACCAGCGCCTCGGCGTCCTCCGGGGTGGCCTGCCGGATGTGAAAGTCCATCAGCCCAGCCTAACCAGCATCTTCATCCGGGCCGCCTTCACCCGGCCCGGGCAAGCCACTCAGGCCGGCAGCCCTCATGCCAGGCTCCCTCGGCGACGTTGTGCCGGCCCTGCTGGCGCTGATTGCCCTGCCGTTTTAAGGGAGGGTAGTCCCGTTCGTTGACACTCCCGGGCGGCGGGCATGTACTTAAATTGGCTCCCTCAGGAGAGCCAAAACCAGGAAGCGGCCCACGCTTCCGTGCGGCCGCCCTTAACCAAATGGAGGTCGAAAATGGGACAGGCACGCGAGGTCATGGACCGGTTTACCGCGGCCATGGATACACAGGACAGGGACATGTTGGCGCGGAGCTTCGCCGATGAGGCCGTCATCTTCACCCCGGATGAAGGCAAGATCACCGGGCGGGACAAGATCACCAACTATCTGTACCAGTTCTGGGATGCATTCCCGGACATCAAGTATGAGTACACAGCCAAGCACGAGGCCGGGGATGTGGCAATCGATGAGGGCTACGTCGTCGCCACGAACACCGGACCCATCAGGTTGCCCTCCGGCGAAACCGTGCAGCCCACCGGCAAGAAGATCAGGGTCAGGAGCTGCGATATCGCCGAGGTGGAAGGGGGACAGATCAAGTCCCACCACTTCTACTTCGACCAGCTCGAATACATGGGACAGCTGGGACTGCTCCCTGAATCGCTGAGCAGGCAACTGTCCAGCCACTAGAAGGATGCTGTTGGCGGCTGGCGGGCAACCTGCCCGCCAGCCGCCTTCAATTACAAGGAGGTCGAAAATGGGACAGGCACGCGAGGTTATGGACCGGATAACCGCGGCCATGAATGCAAAAGATAAAGACATGATGGCGCGGTGCTACGCCGACGAAGCCGTCCTCGTCACCCCTGACCGGGGTGAGATTACCGGGCGTGACAAGATCACCAGCTATCTTTTCCAGCAGTGGGATGCCATGCCGGACGTTCACTACGAGTCAGTGCGGCAGTATGAGTCCGGGAATACGGCGATCGATGAGGGCATCGTCACCGGGACAAACACCGGGGAGCTCAAGCTGGCAAGCGGACAAAGCCTGGCGCCCACCGGCAAGAAGATCAGGGTCCAAAGCTGTGACGTGGGCCGGGTCGAAGACGGAGCCTGCGTCTATCACCGCTTCTATTTCGACCAGCTGGAGTTCATGGCACAGGTTGGAATGCTGCCGGAATCCATGACCCAGCAACTGTCCAGCCACTGAATTACCGTGCGCGGCTGGCGGGCAGCGCGGACTCGCCCGCCAGCCGTCGCTCCATGCTGGCTGCCCGTGGCATCTAGCCGTGGGTCACTGCCGCACCAACCAGCCCGAACAGTGTCCCGGCCGCCACGGCAATCAGGGCGCGTCTCCGGGCGGGATACAGCCAGCGCACGGCAAAAACTGCACCCGCGAATATGAGGCCGTTGACCACGCTCAGGATGACCGCCACCCATTCGCCCCCGGTGGACACCCCGAATCCCCCGCCGCTGCATCCGCTGACCCCGCACCACATAAAGCCGGCAACGAGCCATTGCGGCAGAGTTAGCCCCACAGCCAACGGGACTGCCCACCACAGTTGCTTTACGTTCCCGTTGACACCCCGGGGCTGCACTGCCTTGGGAGTGCTCGTGGCAGCCTCTCGCCGGGGTTTGCCCTTCCTGCTGAGGACAATCCACCGGAACACCGCTGCGTTGACCACCGCCAGGGCGAGATAGCCCAGGTAGAAGAGCAGCGCCGTCGGGCTTAACCCGCCGAAACTGAACTCCCGCGGCCACGGCGGACGCGGCAGATCCAGCAGGATGCCCACCACCGAGTACGCCGCCGAAACGGGCAACGTCAGCAGCATCAGCGCCCGCAGCAGCCACAGATGGTCCAGCCCCAGACTGAGCGCGCTGTTCAGAAGGGCCACGGCAACAGCGGCAGCTGTCACCGACAGATAGATTACGACGGCGGCACTTGCCCAGCGGGGCAGTGACCTTTTGTCCGGCCTGGATTCCCTATGCACAACGTCCCCCTGATCGCCGTTCCGGCTCGGGCAGACTCCGCCGGCACTCTGATGGTCGCACGCTGTATGCCTTGCACCGGGGACGTCAGCACAGAGCAACAAGGTCCGGCTTACTTCACCCAGCCAGATTTCTGCAGCCAGTCGGTGAGGATGGGCATGACAACAGAGCTGTGCATGGCTCCCAGGTGGTCCAGGCCCGGCAGGACTCTGACGTCCCACCCCGCTTTGGTCAGTGTCCCCTGGTGCCGGGCCAAGGGCTCCCCGATTCTCACGAGGACGCCACCCCACAACGGCTTGTAGTCGATGCTGTCCTCGGCGCCGGCGAACGCGAGCCGCGGCAGGTCTGCAGGGAGGACGGCGGCAATATCGTCAAAGTCCTGAAGCGCTTCGTACAGGGTGACAAACTGTTGCGTCTGCTCCTCCGTGGTCTGCACGGACACGGAGTCCCAGTCCCCCGGCTCGGGCTCCGGGACCGTCGCGGCCCGCGCGCCGGCCGCCTTCCCCGACATCACATGGGCTGCCCGGGTGACCGTCAGCATGCTCTGGTACGGGCCGTCCAGCGGCGGGAAGCCGCCCATGGCGAGCGCCCGGAGCCGGTCTGTGCGCAGTGCGAGCTGCAGGCCGCTCAAGGCCAGCCAGGAATAGCCGTAATAGGCGAAGGTTTCGGCGCCTGCGGCGTCCGCGATGGCCAGCAGGTCCGCCGCGATGTTCTCCGGGGTCAGCGTCGCCGGTGCCGGGTGCGCCATCCTGTGGGCCTCGTAGTCGGCCGCGATCACCAGGTTCGTCTTGGCCAGTCCGTTGATGAGGTTGGGCCCCAGGTCCGGGTCTCCTCCCCACTGCCGCAGCGTCTCCGCTTCCGCCGCCGTGTGCGGCGCCAGGCTGACCGGCAGCAGGATGGCCGGTCCTCCTCCGCGGATGGTGAGCAGAATAGTGGTGCCGTCGTGCAGGACAGCCTCAGCTTTTCCCGTTATGGGCATGCCGTTTCGTTCGGGCTTCAGGCCCTTGGCGTACGCCGCCTGGCCCACGTGCTGGAGGCAGTCAGCCACGGTGCTGACCAGCCGCACGCCCAGGGTCACCGGAGGATCCCAGCTCTCGTCGACCACGCGGTCCAGGTCCTCGGCGCCAAGGGTTTCAAGGAATCCGGCCGTCTGCCGGTGGACGGCGCCGTAGTACTCGAGCAATAGGTCCGGTTGTGCCCGGACCGCGTCCACCTGATCAGTCGTATGGCCGTAGCCGGTGTCCCGTTTGGAACGTGGAAGGCCGAACCGGTCCACAAATCCTTGGGCGGTCCAGACCTGTTTCAGGCCGGCGGCGGAAGCCACCTGTGCGTCCTCTACGCGGCCGAGGTGCCAGATCAGCCAGGCGATGGAATTCCCGGTGCCGCCCGGCCGGCGGGTCAGGGCTTCGTCGTCGAGCCCTTCCAAGACGGCTTCGACCGCCTCGCGGATCCGGCCGAAGGCGTCCAGCAGCAGTTCGTTCGATTCCATGGCATCCCCTCACTGCGCGTGGCCGCCGCGTGCAACACTGCACATTGTCGGTGAGGCCCATGCTAGCCCCGGGGCGCGCCGATTGCGCCCCCTGCGCCAAACCTTCTCAGTGCTGCCGGCGGGCCGGGGGCTTCCCGGCCTCCCGCTCCACAATGGCCTTGAGGTTCGCGAGTTCCTTCCGGGCTTCCGATCCGCTGAGGATGGCGCGCTCCACGAGCCGGCCCACCAGGCCAAGCCCGCGGGGCCAGTGCGTCTCGACCCGAAGGCGAAGCAGCGTGCCGTTCCGTTCGGGCAGTAGCCGGCTGTCGACGTCGAACGTCAGCCCGAAGTAGGCCACGCTCCGGGTGACCAACCGGTGCGGCGGGTCCGCCGAGAGCACCGTGGTGCGGGCGGTACCGGGGCCCCGGGTGGAGGTATAGATGGAGCCGGGTTGATCTCCGGCGCCCTCGATACGAACGATAACGGGCGAGCCGGTCTGCCACTCGGGCAAGCGGGACGGGTCGGCATAGACCCGCCAGACATCCTCCGGCGAAGCCTTGATCCACTCCGAGTATTCAAGGGCGCCCATATGTTGCCCTGTTTCCTGATGGGGCCCAGAGCCAGCGCGGGCTCTGGGCCTCATCAGGGCTTATGGCTGGTGCCTAGGTACGCTGCGAAAGGCTGAGGATGTTCCCTTCGCTGTCCAGGAACCAGGCGCCCTTTCCCCATTCATTATCGACAACGCCGTTTTCCGTCTTCAGCCCGGGCATGTCGTACTCCTCGAAGACGACGCCCTTGGCCCGCAGCTCCTCCATCTCGCGTTCAAGGTTGTCCGTTTCCCAGCCCATCTGGGTGTTCTTGGCCGTCCCCGCATTTTCCGTCTGGTAGATCAGGAAGCGCGTTCCGTCGCCGCCACGGTAGACGAGGCTGTCCTGTACGGTTTCGGAAGGTTCCATTCCCAGCTTGTCCCGGTAGAAATCCTTTGCCCTGTTGATGTCCTTCGCGGGAAGGACAGCTATAAGTGCTGAATCCTTGAGCATGGTGAGTTCCTTCTGTGCATCAATGTGTGGCGATGATGGCGATGCTCTCCCCCTGGTGCTGGTCCCGGAACTGCCCGGTCGCGGGTCCGCGTGGCCGCCCGTTGCGCCAAGTGCCGGGGCGGCCGCCTGGGACTCTGCAACGCCCCGCCAGCCATCATTGGCGCGAGGGTCCCCGAAGGTTATGTGGCCATTATGGAACGTTCCGGGGCAGACCGAAATAGGGGATTGCTGGCGCTTGCCAGGAGGGGTTGCGGAGCCCTACTTAAGGATCTCGGCCCGCCGCAGCCTGACAATTTCCGTCACCACGTCCTCCGGCAGGGGATGCTCGGCGGTGAAGCGGATGGTCCCCTTGGAGAGCGAGTACCCCTCCAACCGGTCCGCGACGGCGTCGATCACCGCCGGGGAAAAGGGAAACACCGAGAGGTGCTTCGCGGCCGCCGTGACGCCGAGGAGCGGTTTGCCCTCAAACCGGAGGGCAGGCATTCCGTAACTCATGCCCTCCTCAGCTTCAGGGACCACGGTCCGGGCGATCTCGATCACCCGTTGCAGGCAGCCGCGGTTGGGTTCAGGCAGTTCGGCCAAGGAATCGTCAACGGTGCCCATTCAGCGATTTTATTCCTGCCGGTCCGGCGGGAGTAGGCGCACCTGCGACCTGGCGCTGCGCTCCCCGGGCGTGTACCGCCGTCGCAATTCCCGCCGCTGTAATTCCCGACGGCGGCACCCGGCAGGCTGAGCCGCTACCGGTCGGTCTTGACCACCGTGAAGAGGACGGCCGAGTCCTCTTCCGCCTCGAGGCTGTGCAGCCCGTTCGGCACGATCAGCAGGTCCCCCGCCTTGCCCTGCCAGGACTCGCTGCCCGCCTTCAGCCAAACGGAGCCCTGCAGCACAAAGACCGTGGCTTCGCCCGGATTCTGATGTTCGCTGAGCTGCGTGCCGGCCCGGAAAGCCATCACGGTCTGGCGGAGCCTCTTCTCGTGCCCGCCGAAGGCGGTATCTGCGGCGCGGCCGCTGGGGGCTGCCACTGCGGCTGTGATCTGCTGGCGGGCCAGGGCTTGGATCGATATCTTTTGCATGTGGCCACCGTACCGCGCGGCCGCAGGTCCAGTCCTCTAGCCACCCGCGGGATAATGGAACCATGACCTATCAGGATCAGGACCGGGACCCCTGGGAGGAGTTCGATCGGCTCAAGCCCGCCGCCCCGGACCGTGTTGAGGGCTACCCCGGAGGCGAGCCGGTGGGATTCGGCTTCCGGACCGGCGTGCGCAGCGCCAAGGTGGCCATCGGGTTCGCCGTCTACGCGCTGGTCCTGGGCACCACACTTGTCCTCACCGGCACTGTGGTGTTCATCGCGCAGGGCGACTGGCTGCTGCTGGCCCTCATGGCCGTCATCGAGGCCATCTTCATCTACGCGTTCATCCGCCTGGTGCGGCAGGCCCGCACGCGCCGCACCTCAAGGTAAGACGGCGTCGATCCCGGCACACGGTCCGCCTGGTGTTGGAGCCCTAACCCTCCTGGTCGATAGCGGACATGTCGCCGACGCCGGGCGTGCCGTCGGCGAGCGTATAGCGCTGCAGCACCGCACCATTCGGCGAAGCAATGACGGGTTCGATGAGCCGCAGGTTGGTCGGAACCACACCGCCGTCGAAGACCTTCTTCCCGTTGCCGAGGAGGATCGGGTACACCCACAGCGTGAGCCGGTCAAAGAGCCGCTCGGCGAGCAGGGTCTGCACGAAGTTGAGACTGCCGATGACGTGGGTGTTCTCATGCCGGTCGCGCAGTTCGCGGACAGCAGCGGCGACATCCGGACCGAGCAGCGTGGATCCGGCCCACTCAAGGGTTGGATTCGTGCGTGAAGCCACGTATTTCGGAAGCCGGTTGAACAGCTCTGCAATATCCCCTCCGGCGTGCGGCCAGTACCCGGCGAAGATGTCGTAGGTCTTGCGGCCAAGCAGCAGGGCGTCCATCCCCTCCATTCCGGCGTCAATCTGCCCGCCGACCACTTCGTCGATGAGGGGCGCCTGCCAGCCGCCGAACGAAAAACCGCCTTCAGTATCCTCGTTGGGTCCGCCGGGTGCCTGCGCGACCCCGTCGAGCGTGGTGAACAGGTCAATGTGGATGAGTCCCATGCCGTGCTCCTTCTCTGCAGCCCGCCGTCGGCTCTGACAGCGGGGTCAGTTCCTGCCTAGGACCGTGCGGCGCGGATGGACCGGCGGACCGCGGAGCCGATCACCGAAAGGACCGGCACCAGGCACACCAGCGCGACGATGGTGTTGGGACGGAATACCGCCTGCCCGCCGACGTTCCGGTAGACACCCAGCGGCAGCACCATGCCGCCACCGCCGCCGCCGGACGAACCGCCCTCGGCATCATTGCCGCCCCCGAAACCGTAGGAAACGAGGGCAACGGGGATGACTTCCTCCCCGCCGATCTGGAGGGGTTGGCCGTAGGCCTTGGACACGCCGACATTCTTCATAGCGTCCACCAGGAACGAAAATGTATCAGCCATGGATCCACCATAGGCGCGGGTCACGGCGATAACTATGGGGATTATGGCCCTTCAAAGTCCCAGAGAAAGGCCCACCGGGAGGTCTGTGAGGCCCGCCGACCGACCACAGGCGTCAGGCTTTGTTGGCCTTCGCCGCTGCCGCGAGGGACGCCAGCCCGCGCTCGAAGTCTGAACCGACCAACTTGTCCATGTTCATGAACAGGGCAAAGACCTTTGCCAGCCCCTTGTTCTCACCGGTCATCCGCCACGTGACCCGGGTGCCGCCGTCGGCCGGTGTGAACGTGAACGTGGTGGGGTTGACGGCTTTAAAGGGTTTGGTGAATTCCAGCCTGACCTTGATGCTCCGGGGTGCATCCGACTCGATGATTTCCATGTTGCCGCTGCCTGCTTTGCGGTTGCCGCTCCATTTGTACTTCGCGCCGACGCCGGCATCGTTGCCCGAGTAGGAGCGGTCCATGGTGGGGTCCACGGCCTCCCACGGTGACCATTTGGTCCACTCGTGAAAGCTGTTGACCAGCGGAAAGACCGATTCCGCAGGGGCGGGAATGAGGGCGCTGCGCGTAACTTCGTATGAGGACATGCGGCCATCATAGGCGCCCACGGTGCGGGCGCAAGGTGTGCTGCACGCGACGTTCACCGGAAGTTTCAGGGAGGGATGCTTCCCCCTTCTACGCTCACCTGAGCGGCGGCCTGAACCAGGGCCGCCACAGTGACGAGAGGCAGTAATGAACACCGGAATCCACCAGGCCAAACTGAGCAGGCGAGCGGCCCTGGCCGCCGCCGGAACGCTAGGAGCGCTGGGACTGACCGTCGCCTCCGGAGTTGCGAGTAACGCAGCACCGGGCACAAAAGCACCCAAGCCCACCCTTGCCTTTCGCCCGGATGGCCGGTTCAAGGTAGTCCAGTTCAACGACACCCAAGACGACGAACAGACCGACCGCCGCACCATCGAACTCATGGACAAAACCCTGGAAGCGGAACAGCCCGACTTCGTGGTGATCAATGGGGACGTCATCAACGGTGACTGCAATACCGAACTGGACGTCAAGCAGGCACTGAACCACGTGGTCCAGCCCATGGAAAGCAGGAAAATTCCGTGGGCCATTACGTTCGGCAACCACGACGAGGATTCAGTGTCCCGGACCGGCATGTCCGAGGCCAGGATGCTGCAGTTCCTGCAGACCTACGAGTTCAACGTCAACGGCGATTCCACCGACGGTCTGACCGGCACTTCGAACTCTCTACTGCTGGTGCAGTCCGCCAAGACCAAAGCGCCCGCTTTCGGCCTCTGGCTCATCGATACCGGACGCTACGCTCCGGACACCATCGACGGTCAAGACTTCCAAGGCTACCCGGACTGGGACTGGGTACGCATGGACCAGGTCACCTGGTACCGGAACATGTCCATCGCCACGGAGCAAAAGTACGGCAAGAAGATCCCGTCCCTCATGTGGGGCCACATTGCCCTTCACGAGCACCGCAACATGTGGTTCGCCAGCCTGGACTCACGCACCGACGCCGACCACGCCCGTGCACTGACAAGGCACAGCATTGTGGGCGAAAGGAACGAGGATGAGTGCCCGGGTCCCATCAACTCCGGACTCTTCAGCGCCTTCTTGGAGCGCGGAGACGTCAAGGGCTACTTCGTGGGCCACGACCACGTGAACACCTACGTGGGCAACTACTACGGCGTGCAACTCGGCTATGCACCCGGAACCGGGTTCGGCGCCTACGGCCTGTCCGGCGCTGAGCGAAACCGCCTCCGCGGTGCACGTGTTTTTGACCTGGACGAGAACCACCCGGGCATCTACAAGGACACGCGACTTGTCCTCGCCAAGGACCTGGGCATCGACCTGACCGCCAACGACCAGCCGATCGTTCCCCAGCCGCTCAACCCCGCGCAGCTCTAGCTTTCAGCTTGCGCAGGAGGTGGGGGCGGCGGAGGAACGTTAGTCCGTCCGCTCCCGCCACAGCAGGGTCACGCCGAACACCACCGCGCTGAGCACCAGCATGGCGAGCACCATCTGCCCCCAGCTCTCCTGGTCCACACCGCCGCCCGCGAAGACGCCAATAAGGACGGTGGCGGTAATCGCCCCCACATAGCGGCACGTTTGGAAGATCCCCGCGGCCACACCGCGCTCCTGCGGCTGCGTGGACACGAACATGCCCTGGTTCGAGGCGATGCTCACCACGCCATACGGAATGCCGATCAGCGCCGTCAGCGCCAGGACCAGCGGAATGGCCAGTGACGCGGTGAGGAGCCACATGAGGCCTGCCGCCCCGGTAAGAAGTACGACGCCGGCAATCATCACCCGCCGCACGCCGAACCGGCCCATGGCCCGGACAGCCCACGGCGTCGCCAGAACGGACAGGGTGGCCATTGGCAGCATCAGCAGGCCCACCAGCCCGGGATCGTAGCCGCCGGCTTCCTGCAGGAGCTGGGGCAGGCCAAAAAACACGAAGTAGTACACGCCGTTGAACACCGCAAAGCCCACGTACACGAGCATGAGGGGGCGGTTGCGGCCCAGCAGGCGAAGGTCCAGGAACGGCGGCCTGAAGCGCAGCTCCCGCCAGGCAAAGAGGGCGGCCACCACGGTGCCGGCCCCCAGCAGGTACCAGCGGTAGCCCGGGGCGACGTCCAGCAGTGCCATCATCACCAGGAGCAGGGAGCTGACAAAGGCCAGGATGCCCGGGATGTCCGAGTCGCGCAGCAGTTCCGCGAGGCTCCCGCGTTCCCTTGCCGCGTCTGCCGGCGCTGTCTGCCGCACGATCAGCAACGCCGCCAGTGCCAGCGGAACGTTGACCAGGAACAGCGCCTCCCAGCCCACGAAGCCCACCAGCAGTCCGCCAAGCACCGGCCCCACCGCTGCCGCCGAGGTGTTGGCCATCTGGATCCGGCCCAGCGGGCGTGCGGACTCCAGCCTGGCGCGGTGCGCTATGTCACCCACCATCACCACGGCGCTGGGGTACGCGGTCGCAGTTCCAAGCGCCATCACAGCCCGCGCCACGCACAGCAACGCGAAGTTCGGCGAAAAGGGCGCCAGCGCACAAGTGACGGCCACCAGGGCCATGCCCAGCATAAACATCCGCCGCGGCCCGAACCTGTCAGCGAGCCGCCCCATCAGCGGCTGGCCAGCGGCCGAACTCAGGTAAAAGGAGGTGACCACCCAGGTGACCGTGGCGACGTCGAGCCCGAAATCCGCCCGCAGCACCACCAGGGCCACGGCGATCATGGACGAGTTCAGCGGGTTCAGCGCCGTGCCCAGGCTGAGGCCGGCCACCGCCAGGCCGGTCCGGGGTTTGTTGCTCACGGAAACAGTCTGGTGCACGAGGCCGCTGAACTGCGACTTCGTGAACCTCCGCGGCCCTTAGGCCTTGGCGGCTCTGGCGGCCAAAGCGTCCTCCAGGAACTGCAGGTGCGCCGGAGTGATGGCAACCTTGCTGCCCGCATATTCCGGGTGCTTGGTCAGGAACTTCTTGATGTACGGGCACACCGGCACGATCCCCAGGCCGGCTGCCACGGTGTCGTCGAGAGCGAACGTGGCGAGTTTCCCGGCGAGGCCCTGGCCGCCGTATTCCTCGTTGATCACCGTGTGGTAGAAAATCCGCTGCGGTGCGCCGCCGCCGTCGTACTTCTTGTACGCCGCCTTGCCGATCGCGTTTCCGGCCACGAGCACTTCAAAGCGCTCACGCTCAGGGTTGTGGCGGACGGTGAATTCAGTCATCGGGATCTCCTGGGTAGCTGCTCATGCCAGCGTAACCGGTGACTTAGCCAGTCATCACTTGTAGTGTCGGGGACAGCGGTGCAGGACGCCCAGCGGCCCGAGCATCAGTGATCCCGAGCACCAGAACTTAGGAGTAAACATGGCTGTCACCGACGACGAAGCACAGGTCCTGGACCAGTGGACCCACCGGCTGGCCCAGGCGCTTCAGGTCCTGGACCTGGACGTGGACCAGGAACTCCTGCTTGACCTGGCCAGGAAGTCAGCCGGTTCCGTGATCCACGCGGCCGCCCCCGTGACCACGTTCCTGGTGGGCTATGCGGCCGGGCTGGAAGCCGGAACCGGGAGCGCCGGCTCGAAAGACTCCTCCACTGCCGCTGTTTCCAAAGCGGCCGACGTCGCGTTTCAGCTGTGCGGGGACGGTCACGACGGCGGCCCGGCGGCTCAGGGCTGGGCCGACACGGGCCAATAAATCAGGGCTCCCCCGGCTGGCGGTCCTAGGAACGCTGCCGGCGGGTCCTGTCCTGCCGGGCACGCCGTTTCCGCTCCCGCTCCCCGGCTGCGTATTGCTTGCGTTCCAGTTCCCGGCCGGATGGCTTTTCCGGGCCGGGTCTGCGGGTCACCGGCGTGGCCTGTCCGGTGGTCCGGGGCAGCTGCAGCGGGATCCAGCCGGCCAGGACGCAGAGTCCGGCCAAGGCAAAGGCGTGCGGTCCCCACCAGAACATGGTGGCCACCGCTGCGGCGCCGAGCACACCGGTGAGCCAGTGACCCATCACCCCATGGTGAAAGTCAGTGAGCCATCCGGTTTCGATGCCGATCGCGTAGAACCACGCCACGGAGGCAGCCAGCAGGGTGTAGGCGGCAACATCCCAGCCAGGTTCGCGTGCCAATGCCGAAAAACACAGTGCGCCGAACCCGGCGGCGAGCAGCAGACCGGCCGGTACGCCCTTCCAGCCGCCCACGATCGCGGCCCCCGCCACGCCGGAAATCAGGATGGCGAGGAATATCAGCCCCGCGAAGGCAGCCACAAACAGGTCCCCGGCCCGGTCCCAGCTGCCGGGCATGAAATCCTCGAACGGGGCAAGCCCGGCCATCAGTGCAGCGAGGCCCACCAGGACGAAGGCCAGGGACATGGCAACGCGCATCGCCAGCTGCGTGCCCGTGGGACGGAACCATTCGCCGTTCGGATCAAGCCAGTGCGTAGCGGCCCGGGAGAACATGGAGAGGAAGAAAGGGATCAGCAGGCCGGGCGCCAGGATGTACAGGATGGAGCCCGCCCAAGGGTTACCCGGCGCCCAGCCGAGGGCCGGGATGGTGAGCAGGCAGCCAATCGTCGCCAGGACGGCCAGGCCCGCAATGATCCAGGACGCAGTGAACAGACCCGTGAGCATTGCGCTGCCGCGCCCTATGAGGACGGGCGGGCCGCCCTCAGGCACCGGCGACCGGCTCCAGCCGCACGATGATGGCCTTGGACACCGGCGTCTGGCTACCCTCGGCGACGCTCTCCAGCGGGACCAGCACGTTGGCCTCCGGGTAGTAGGCCGCCGCGCAGCCAACCGCCGTGGGGTAGGAAACCACCCGGAAGTTCCGCAAGACGCGCGCCACGTTGTCCTTGTACACGCCGTGGATGTCCACGTGCTGCCCGTCGTTGAGGCCCAGTTCGGCCAGGTCTTCCGGACTGACGAACACCACTTCGCGGCCCTTTTTGATGCCCCTGTAGCGGTCGTTGTTGCCATAGATGGTGGTGTTGAACTGATCGTGCGAGCGCATGCTCTGCAGGATCAGGGTCCCCGCGGGCCGTTCCACATGCTCCAGTTCGTTCACCGTCAGCATCGCCTTGCCCGTGGGCGTGTTGAACGTCCGGGAGTCCCGCGGCCCGTTGGGCAGGACAAAGCCGCCGTCCTGCCGGATCTTCCGGTTGTAGTCCTCGCAGCCACTGACCACCTGGGAGATGTGCTCCCGGACCAGGTCGTAGTTCTTCTCGAACCCGGCCCAATCCGCCTGGACCGAATCACCCACCACCTTGTTGGCCAGCCTGCTGACAATGGCCACCTCTGACAGGAGGCCAGGCGCTACCGGCTCAACCGTTCCGTGCGAGGCGTGGACGGCGCAGACAGTGTCCTCGACCGAGACGAACTGGGGACCGGATTCCTGCAGGTCGATCTCCGTGCGTCCCATCGTGGGCAGGATCAGCGCCTCGGCGCCGGTGACGGTGTGGGAACGGTTCAGCTTGGTGGAAATCTGGACCGACAGCTCGGTGTTCTCCATGGCGGCGATGCCGGCGTCGGTGTCGGACATGGCGCCCACGAAGTTTCCGCCAAGGCCGAGAAAGACCTTGATGCCGCCGTCGCGCATTTGCCGGATGGTTTCGACGGCGTCAATGCCGTGTTCACGCGGCGGTTCGAACTTGAACTCTTTGCCCAAGGCGTCCAGGAAGGCCGGCGGCATCTGTTCCCAGATGCCCATTGTCCTGTCACCCTGGACGTTGCTGTGGCCGCGGATGGGGGACGCGCCGGCGCCAGGTTTGCCGATGTTGCCGCGGAGCAGCAGCAGGTTGATGATCTCCTTGATGGTGGCCACGCCCTTTTTGTGCTGCGTAATTCCCATGGCCCAGGTGATGATCACCTTTTCGGCCCTGAGGTAGCGCTGGGCCAGTTCGTCGATCTCCTCGACCCGCAGCCCGGTGGCTTCTTGCACTGCTGCCTCGTCCAGCCCGGCCAGGTGCTCGCCCAACTCCTCAAGCCCCTGGCAGTGCTCGGCCAGGAAAGCGTGGTCCAGCACGGACCCGGGATTCGCGGCCTCGGCGTCCAGGACCCGTTTGGAGACCGCCTGCATCAGAGCCATGTCCCCGCCGATGCGGACCTGCAGGAACTGGTCTGCAATCTGCGTGCCGCGGCCCACAATTCCCTTCACCTTCTGCGGATTCTTGTAGCGCATCAGCCCGGCCTCCGGCAGCGGGTTGATTGCCACAATGTCCGCGCCCGCTTCCTTGGCCTCTTCCAGCGCCGTGAGCATCCGGGGATGGTTGGTGCCGGGGTTCTGGCCCATGACGATGATCAGGTCCGCCTTGGCGAAGTCATCGTAGGAGATGGTCGCTTTGCCGATCCCGATGGTCTGCCCCATCGCCCAGCCCGAGGATTCGTGGCACATGTTGGAGCAGTCTGGCAGGTTGTTGGTGCCGTAGGAACGGACGAACAGCTGGTACAGGAACGCAGCCTCATTGGAGGTCCGGCCGCTGGTGTAGAAGGTGGCCTGGTCCGGGCTGGGCAGGGACTTGAGCTTGTCCGCGATGATGGTGAAGGCCTGCTCCCAGCTGACCGGCCGGTAGTGGTCCTCCCCCGCCGGCTTGTGGACAGGCTCGGTCAGACGCCCCTGCATTCCCAGCCAGTACTCGGACCGCTCACGCAGCGCGCTCACCGGGTGCTCGGCCCAGAATTCGGAGCCGATAACCACCGGGGTGGCTTCCCACGTGACCGCCTTGGCGCCGTTCTCGCAGAACTCGAAGGTTTTCCGGTGGCCGGGGTCCGGCCACGCACAGCTCATGCAGTCGAAGCCGTCTTTCTGGTTCAGCGCCAGGAGCGTCTTCCCGGCACGGCCAGGTCCCATGTGCTTGATAGCAGGCTCAAGGGAGTGGTAGACGCCCGGGACGCCGGCGGCCCACGTCTTCGGATGGCCGGTGACCTCAATGTCAGCCTCGTTGGCCTCTTCAACCTGCGGGTTCTTGCGCGTCACGCTGGATCTCCTTGGTTCTTGCCGGGACCGCAGGCACGCCGGGACCACCGGCGGAACGGTCGCTTTCCACACTTGTTCAGGGGACCCCGTAAGTCAAGGAAGACGCCCCCGACGGCGGTGGGCGCCGCCGTCGGAGACGGACATTCATTGGAGCGCACGACGGCGGCAGTCACCGCACGCTAGGCTTGTCACCACGGCTGAAGCAAGCGGCCGCAGGACCCATCCCCCGGAGCCATTAATATGTCCGCGAATCCTGCGCTCGAAGCGCTTGCCTCCTCCTCTTTTTCCCTGCCGCAGCTGCGCGACGGCCAACTCGCCGGCATGAGCGCCCTTGCCGGCGGCCGCGACGTCCTTGCAGTGATGCCCACCGGCTACGGGAAGTCCGCGATCTACCAGGTTGCGGCCGTCCACCTCAATCAGCAGACGGGACGCCCCGCCGTCGTGGTTTCACCTCTTATTGCCCTGCAGGAGGACCAGCTGGACCGGCTGAACGAACAGCTTGGTCCGGACACGGCCGTGGCCATTAACTCCACGCGCAGCGACGCTGAAGTGGAAGAAGCCTGGCAAAGTGCGGAGGCCGGCCGTGCCACGTTCCTCTTCCTCGCACCGGAACAGCTGGCCAAAGAGGAAACCGTGGAGCGGCTCGCTGCGCTGGATGTTCCGTTGTTTGTGGTGGACGAGGCACACTGCGTCTCTTCCTGGGGCCATGATTTCCGGCCTGACTACCTGACGCTCGGCGCTGTCCGGGAACGGCTGGGCAACCCTCCGGTAGTGGCCCTGACAGCCACCGCTTCGCCGCCGGTGCGCGAGGAGATCGTGAAACGGCTGGGCATGAAGGACCCCTTGGTGCTGGTCCGCGGCTTCGACCGGCCCAACATCAGCCTGGACGTGGTGCGCCACCATGAGGACAAAGGCAAGCTCACAGCCGTCCTGGAGCAGGTCACGGCCCTCGCCGCGGAAGGCCCGGGCCTGCTGTACGCTGCCACCCGCAAGGACACTGAAAAGTATGCGGCGAAGCTGGTGAAGAACGGGCTCCGCGCGGAGGCCTATCACGCAGGCCGTCCAGCAGCGGACCGTGAGCGCATCCACGAACAGTTCCTGGCCGACCAGCTGGACGTGGTGGTTGCCACCACTGCCTTCGGGATGGGGATCGACAAGCCGAACGTCCGCTTCGTGGTCCACGCGGACATCCCCGAGTCACTGGACGCGTACTACCAGGAGATCGGCCGGTCCGGCCGGGACGGGCAGCCGGCCTCCGCCATCCTCCATTACCGCTCCGAGGACCTCGGGCTGAGGAAGTTCTTCGGCACCCGCTCCGCCGATCCGGATTCGCTGCTGGCCGTGCTGAAGGTCCTTCGGGCGGCCGGCGCTCCCGCGCCCAAATCGGCCGTGGCCGAGTTGACTGGATTCCCGGCCCGCCGTGTCACAGCCCTGGTGAACCAGCTCGAGGAGGTTGGCGCTGTCAGCACCGGCAAGCGCGGCATCCGGCTCAGCTCCAAAGCCAAGCTGCCCGCGTTGGTGCGCGCCGCCGTCGAACGTTCCGAAGAACGGCAGCGCGTGGACCAGTCCCGGCTGAACATGATGCGCGGCTACGCCGAGACGGACGGCTGCCGCCGGCAGTACCTGCTGGGCTACTTCGGAGAGGACCTCCCTGAGCCCTGCGGCAACTGCGATGTGTGCGCCGAAGCTGCCTCCCGGGAGGTTGCCGTTCAGGAGTCCCCCAACGGCAAGTACGACGACGGCGTGGCGGCCTTGGTGCCGGACGGCGGGGAGGTGTTCCCGCTCCAGACAGCCGTGGTCCACAAGGATTGGGGGCCGGGGCTGGTGATGCGGCACGAGGACGACGTCATCACAGTCCTCTTCGAACGGGAGGGCTACAAGACCCTCTCCCGGACCGCCGTCCTGGAGCATGAACTCCTCCGGCCTGCTTAGGTAGTCTGGAAGGAGACTCCAACGAAAGGCCCGCCGCGTGGAAGTACCTTCTTATGTCTGGACCCTGACCATCATCGGAATCGTAGGCCTGCTGGCCTTCGACTTCTTCTTCCATGTGCGCAAGGCCCACACGCCTTCGCTGAAGGAATCCGCAACCTGGTCAGCCATCTATGTGGGCATCGCCCTGCTCTTCGGCCTCGGCGTGCTGTGGTTCGGCGGACCCACCATGGGCACCGAATACTTCGCCGGCTACGTCACGGAGAAGGCCCTGTCAGTGGACAACCTTTTCGTCTTCCTGATCATCATGGCCAGCTTCAAGGTTCCCCGCGCCGACCAGCAGAAGGTGCTCCTGTTCGGCATCATCTTCTCCCTGATAGCCCGCACCGCCTTTATTTTCCTGGGCGCCGCGCTGATCAACAGCTTCGCCTGGATCTTCTACATTTTCGGCCTGATCCTGCTGGTCACCGCAGGCAACCTGCTCAAGCCTGACAGCCACGACGACGACTCCGAAGGCCTGGTGGTCCGGCTGGCCAAGAAGTACCTCCCGGCGTCGCAGCACTACGACGGCGACAAACTCTTCACCATGGAGGACGGCAAGCGCGTGCTCACGCCGATGCTCCTGGTCATGGTGGCCATCGGCGGAACGGACATCCTCTTTGCCCTTGATTCCATTCCCGCGATCTTCGGGCTGACGCAGAACGTCTTCATCGTCTTCACGGCCACCGCTTTCTCGCTGATGGGCCTGCGCCAGCTGTTCTTCCTCATCGACGGGCTGCTGGACCGGCTCATCTTCCTCGCCTACGGGCTGGCAGCGATCCTCGGCTTCATCGGGGTCAAGCTCATCCTGCACGCGCTCCACGAGAACACCCTGAGGTTCATCAACGACGGCCAGAAGGTCAACGTGGTGGAGGTCAGCACAGAAGTCTCCCTGAGCGTGATCCTCGGCGTCCTGGCTGTCACCGTCCTGGCCTCGATCTTCAGCCCCAAGGGTAAGGCCAAGAATGCAGTGTCCGGGGCCAAGAGGCACGCCACCGAATACCTGGACCTCAACTACGAAACCGACATGAACGAGCGGGACAAGATCTTCTCCAGCATGGTTCGCGAGGAAGAACAGATCCGCAAACTGCCGGAGAAGTACAAGCGGCTCATCCGCAACGAGACAGAGTTTCTGGAACTCATCCGCAGCGCGCACATCGAACACGACAAAGCCCAGGTCCGGGCGGCGCAGGACTAACAGCCGGCCGCACCTACCACCCAGGACTACAGCAACGCGGGGGTACTATTGCCCTCCCGGAGGCCCCGGGGAGCATCCTGTGCCCCGCGTTGTCAGTGGCTGTTGGTAGATTCGAAACATGGCCCCGGAACTGTTCCTGGCCAGGCTCTTAATGGGGAGGCCCCGTGTTTCTGCTCGATCCGGCCAGCGTTGATCCTGGCCGCGGCGCCGCCGCCGTGGGTGCCGGCGCACAGCAGGACCTGCTGTTTTCCGCCAGCGATCTGGTGGCCGCCAGCGAATGTGAGTACCGCACGCTGCGCATCCTCGATGAGAAACTGGGCCGCTCCCCCAAAGCGGAATTTCCCGACGACGAGATGCAGCGCCGTGCGGGGGCGCTTGGTGACAGGCATGAGGCCAAAGTCCTGGCCGGTTTGATCGCGGAGTACGGCGCATGGGACGCCGGCCGCGGCGCCGGGGTGTACTCGCTCGAGCGGGGCGCGAATACCCGCAACGCCCTGTTGGCCAAGCACGCCGAAACCGAACTCGCGCTCCGCGCCGGGGCCGACGTCGTCTTCCAGGCAACTTTCTTTGACGGCGAGTTCCTGGGCTACGCCGATTTCATCGTCAACGAGGCAGCTGGCACCGGCGCGCCGGGGCGCTACGAGGTGTGGGACACCAAGCTCGCACGCCATGCGAAAGTGGGCGCGCTGCTGCAATTGGCTGCCTACGGCGACCAACTCATCGGCATGGGCCTGGAGCCGTCGCCCCGGGTCACGCTGGTGCTCGGGGCTGTGGTGGAGGGCGAGTACGTCCGCAGCCACCATTCCCTGCCGGACCTGCTCCCGGTCTTCCGCGAGCGCCGCGACCACTTCCGCGCGCTGACCGCCGCCCACCGCGAGGCTGGGGAGGCGGTGCAGTGGCAACAGCCCGGCGTCGGGTACTGCGGGCGGTGCAATTACTGCGCGGAGCAGGTCCAGTCCCACCGTGATCTCCTGATGGTGGGCGGCATGACCATGGTCCGGCGGAAGAAACTCACTGCCGATCGCATCACCACCATCGACGCCCTGGCCGATCTCCCGCGGGGCAAAGCCACCGGCCCGGTGGTCCGGCTCCGCGATCAGGCCCGGATGCAGTTGGGCAGGGACGTGCCGGACGGTTCCCGCACCTTCGCCAAGGACGGCGCGGAGCACACCGTCGCGTTCAAGGTGCTGCCGGAGAATGCCCTCGCCGGCATTCCGGCACCGAGCCCCGGCGACATCTTCTTCGACTTCGAGGGCGATCCCTTGTGGCAGGATCCCGCCACCGGCAAGTGGGGCCTGGAGTACCTGTTCGGCGTGATCGAGGCGCCGGCTGCTGACGCCGGCGCCACTGACAAGCCGGTGTTCCGGCCCCTCTGGGCGCATTCCCGCCATGAGGAGCGGCAGGCCTTCCTGGACTTCCTCGCCTACGTGGAGGATCGCCGCTCCCGGTACCCGGACATGCACGTCTACCATTACGCCGCCTACGAGAAATCGGCGCTCCGGAACCTGTCGGTCACACACCTGGCCGGCGAGGACATCGTGGACAACTGGCTGCGCGAAGGCGTCCTGGTGGACCTCTACGCCACGGCCCGGCATTCGCTGCGGATCTCCGAGCCGTCCTACTCCATCAAAAAACTCGAGCCCCTCTATATGGGAGACAACCTCCGCTCAGGCGACGTCAAGGACGCCGGCGCGTCCGTGGTGGCGTACGCCGCCTACTGCGCAGCCCGGGACGGCGGCAACGCGGCAGAGGCCGCTGACGTCCTCGCCTCGATCTCCGACTACAACGAATACGACTGCCTCTCCACGCTCCGCCTCCGCGACTGGCTGCTTGAGCTGCGCGGCACGCGCGCCGCCAGCGCGGTCAGAAGGGACGCCTCTGGAACGCCCGACGACGGCGGGCAGCTGCCGCGTGAGGGTGCGGTGCCGGAGGTGGCGGCCGGGGCCCTGGAAGCGGAGCCCTCGCCGGAGGAACGGCGCCTCCAGGAATACCTTGCAGATCTGCCGGACCACCGGCCCTGGACTGACGATGAACGCGCCATCGCCATGGTGGCTGCAGCAGTGGGCTACCACCGCCGCGAACGGAAGCAGTTCTGGTGGGAGCATTTCGACCGGACAGAGGCCGAGCTCGACACCTGGTCAGACCACCGCAACGTGTTTGTGGTGGACACTGCCGAGATCCTCACGGACTGGGTCCTCGCCAAGCCCCGGGAGCGGATGCGCACCCGCACCCTCAGGCTCGCCGGGACCATGAGCGAGGGCTCGGATTTCAAACCCGGAAGCACCTGGTGCCGGCTGTACGACGCACCGGTCCCGGACGGACTGGAGAATCCCAACGGTGGCACCCGGGGACGCGGCTTCACCTTTGGCACGCTGGTCACCGCCGTGGAGGACCACCCCGGCGTCCCCGGCCGGACAAGCATCACCATCGAGGAAAGGGAAACGGGGAAGGTCCCGGCGTACCCGCACCTGCCTGTTGCGCTCACCGAGGACCAACCTGTGGGCACCGCCAGCATCGAAGCCGCCCTGGCCGAACTGGCCCAGTCCGTCGGCGGTTCACTGCCCTCCCTGCCCGCACACGCCGGCATCGACATCCTCCGCAAGGCCCCGCCGCGTTTCCGGACGTTGCCTGCCCCCGCTCCAGTAACGGATGACAGTTCGGGAGCGGCTGACTACGTCACGGCGATCACCGCCTCGCTGCTGGACCTGGACCTCTCCTACCTTGCGGTACAGGGCCCTCCCGGGACGGGCAAGACGTACGTGGGCTCCCACGTCATCGCCCGGCTGGTGGCGGAGGGCTGGAAGATCGGCGTGGTGGGGCAGTCCCATGCCGTGGTGGAGAACATGCTCTGCACTGCGATCGAAACCGCAGGCGTGGATCCGGCCCGGGTGGCCAAGAAGCTCGTCACTGCCCATGACGTCCCGTGGGCGCACGTCAAGGACACTGACGTTGCCACACTCCTGGCCTCCCCCGGCGGCTGCCTGGTGGGCGGGACAGCATGGACCATGACCGGGAAATCTGTGCCGGCCGGGTCCCTGGACCTGCTGGTGATTGATGAGGCCGGCCAGTTCTCGCTGGCCAACACCCTGGCTGTTGCCCGGTCCGCCAAGCGGCTCCTGCTCCTCGGTGACCCGCAGCAGCTGCCGCAGGTAACCCAGGGTTCACACCCGGAGCCCGTGGACGAATCGGCCCTGGGCTGGCTCGCCGCCGGCCACGCCACACTGCCCGAAAGCCTTGGCTACTTCCTGGCTGACAGCTGGCGGATGCATCCTGACCTGTGCCGTGCCGTGTCCGTCCTCAGCTATGAAGGCAAGCTCGAGTCAGCGCCCGCCGCCTCCCTCCGCAGCCTGGCCGAGCTTCCCGCCGGGGTGGAGACCATCCTGGTGGAGCACAGCGGGAACACCACCTCCTCCGCTGAAGAGGCAGCCGAAGTGGTCCGGCAGGCCAACCGGCACATCGGGTTGAAGTGGCTCCCCGGCGGAGACAAACCGGCCCGTGCGCTGGCCCCGGAGGACATCCTGGTGGTGGCTGCCTACAACGCCCAGGTCCAGCTGATCCGGCTCACCCTGCAGGAGGCCGGGCTGGGAGGTGTCCGGGTAGGCACAGTGGACAAGTTCCAGGGCCAGGAAGCACCCGTGGTGCTGGTCTCGATGGCCTGCTCGGCGGTTCCCGAGGCGCCCCGCGGGGCGGAGTTCCTGCTGAACCGGAACCGGATCAACGTCGCAGTGTCCAGGGGCCAATGGCGTGCCGTGGTGGTCCGTTCGCCCGAACTCACCAACTACATGCCCCACAAACCAGCTGTGCTCGAGGAGCTCGGGGCGTTCATCGGCCTCAGCCCCAGGCGCCCGGTTGGCGGCCCGGCCCGCAACCGGTCCGGCCACCAGGAATCCGGGTCCTGACCTCAAAAGCCAATCGCGAAACAGGGTAAATTCAGGGAGTGACATCCCAGAACACCAAGCTGCCCGTCGGCGCCCTCGTAGTGCTCGCCGCCATCGGTTTCACCGCCATCACCACCGAACTCCTGCCTTCCGGGCTGTTGCCCCAGATCAGCGCGGACTTCCGGGTTTCGGAGGCAACAGCCGGCTACCTCACGGCAGGCTATGCGGCCATCATCGTGCTCACCGTCATCCCGTTGTCGCTGCTGCTCTCCCGGATCCCACGGCATTTCCTGCTCATCGCGCTGGTCATCACCTTCGCAGCAAGCAACGCCTTGGTGGCCGTGGTCTCCGATTTCGGCGCCGCCATGGGCTCACGCGTGGTGGGCGGCATCGCCCACGGCCTGCTCTGGTCCGCCATGGCCCCGTTCGTGGCACGGATCGTTCCCGCCCATAAAGTAGGCAAGGCGCTGGCCATCGTGTTCAGCGGCAACAGTCTGGGCCTGGCCATCGGCACCCCGGTGGGTACCGCTTTGGGCAGCCTGGTCGGCTGGCGCGCGGCGTTCCTGGTCCTGGCCGCGTCCGGTGTTCTGCTGGCCATCCTGGCCATTTGGTTGCTGCCGCCGGTCCGGCGCATCCCCGACGCTCCGCACCCCTCCGTCCGCCAGGCGATGAGCCAGCCCGGCGTCAAAGTGGTCGCCATGGGCTGGCCCCTGATGCTCATGGCCCACTTCGCTTTGTTCACCTACATCGCGCCGTTCCTGCGCGAGGCCAGTCTCCCCGATTTCAGCATCCCGCTCTCCATCAGCGTCCTCGGGGTGGCCGGGCTGGTAGGCATCTGGATCGCCGGCATCACCGTGGATTCGCGGCCGCGGCGCTGGCTCCTGATCACGATTGCCGGGGTGGCGGTGTCCATGCTCCTGCTGCCGCTCGCCGGCCTCGCCCTCCCCGGCCTGGCGTTGGTCATCACCCTGGTCCTGATGTTTTTCTGGGGCACGGGAATCGGTGCCATGGGAATCTATAACCAGTCCGCCATCCTCCGGGCCGGCGGCGAGTACCGGGACGCCGCCAACGGGCTCACCGTTCTCACTATCCAGGTCGGGATCATGATCGGCGCGATGTTCGGAGCCGCTGCGCTGACCTTCGCCGGGCCTCTGCTTGTTCCGGTGGCGGCAGCAATTCCAGCCGTCCTCGCGTTCGTGATCACCTTGGCCGGGCGGCGGCACGCGTACCCGCCCGGCCCCAAGGAACGTCCCCTCGACCAATCAGGCAAACGGACCAGGGCACGCGCCGGAGTGGCCGGTACCGATGCCCTCAGCGGGCCCTGAAGTCCCGGAACGAGTTCTCGGCGGCGGCCATGGACGCCTCCACCCGTTCCACCCGGCCAGGAGCATTCGCTGACCTCAGCCAGTCCAGCAGCGTCTGAACCTGCTGATCCGGGCCTTCGGCAACGATGGAGACCGAGCCGTCGTCGAGGTTTTTCACTTCACCTTTGAGGGCCAGTTCGTCGGCCTTGCCCATCGTCCAGAAACGGAACCCAACCCCCTGCACCACGCCGAAGACGCGGGCAGAGAGCCGGACATCACCGGTGTGGGCATCTCCGGAGGGGGAATCTCCTGAGGGGGAATCTCCAGATTGCGGATTTCCAGAAGCCATGGGGACCTGAATCAGCCCTGCTTGACCAAGGCCGCGTCGACGTTGATCTTCACTTTGTCGCTGACCAGCAGGCCGCCGGCCTCGAGCGCTGCGTTCCAGGTGAGGCCAAACTCCTTGCGGCTGATCTCGGTCTCAGCGGAGAAGCCGGCGCGGGTGGCACCGAACGGGTCCACGGCCACCCCGGTGAATTCGACTTCCAGCTCCACCGGCTTGGTAATGCCCCGGATGGTGAGGTCGCCGGTGAGGGTGTAGTCCTCGCCGTCGCCCTCTACCGAGGTGGCGCGGAATTTCATCTCGGGGAACTCTTCGACGTCGAAGAAATCAGGTCCTTTGACGTGGCCGTCGCGGTTGGCATCACCGGACTCGAAGCTGGCCGTATTGACCGTGGCGTGGAGGGAGGCGTCGGCCAGCGATTCGCCAACGCGGGCCTCGGCCTGCGCGTCCGTGAACCGGCCCCGGACTTTGCTGATCCCTGCATGCCGGACCGTGAAGCCGATCTCGCTGTGCGACATATCCAGAGTCCATACGCCTGGGGTCAGGCCGGAAGGAAGGGTCATTTCAGCATCTCCTTAAAGTGTGGAAACCGGTCAGGATGACCGGTTTCCACACTGCTTCACTGAGGAGTTTTTGTCCAGAGACCGGGGATCAGTTGATGGTGATGTCCCGGGTGCGGTGGTCGTAGCTGATGGTGACAGTGCCGCCGTCGTGGTGCAGTTCATGGTTAGGGCCATCGAACGTGCCGAACGCGCCGTAGTTCTCTTCCCACGACCGGTTCAGGGCGATCTTGAAGGTGTAGTAACCGGCCGGCAGGGCGGCGCTGATCTTCCACAGCTGGTCCAGGGTGTCCAGGGTGAGCTGGGCTTCGTCGTACTGCGGGGCCCAGTTCTCCGGCGCGCCGAGGAGGGTGTTGAAGTCACCGGCAACAGCCACAGTCTCCGGCTGGGGGAAGGTCTCAGCTGCATTGCCCACGGTGTGCGTTCCGTTCGATGACGGTCCGGCAGCAACCGCGGCCTCGTTCTTCGGCGCTGACTTTCGCGAGCGGACGGCCTTGACCACCGGTTCCACTGCGTCCTCGATGACCTTCGCGGCCTTGCCCACTGCATCCGCTGCTTTCTTGGCAGGGGTCCGCTTGGCGGGTGCCTTCTTGGCGGGCGTCTTCGTCACGGTGTCCTCCTGGGCTGCGGTGGCTTCCACACCGGCTGCTGCGGTTTCCTGGACAGCCGGCTTGCCTGCTGTGCGCGCGGCGGCGGTCCGGGCCGCGGCACGGGCCGGCTTGACTGCCGGGGCCGCTGGAACGGCGACGTCGGCCGGAACCGGAGTGCCGGCGTCGAGCGCTGCAGCGAAGGACGCCGCATCGGGGAACGCAACAGTGGCGCGCATGCCGTCTTCGGTGATGGTCCAGCCGGAACGGCCTTTGACCAGCCAGCCTGCCTTGACCAGTTTGGCCGTGGCGGACGTGAGCGCCTTGTGGCCGCGGGGAATGCCGCCGGTCAGCAACGCCGCTTCGTGGTCACTGAACGGTACGCGGGCGGTGGCTTCCGCCAGAACCTCGCCGGCGTTCAACGTGTCGCCGGACCACACACCTTCGGTCAGGACGCTCAGTACGGTCTTGAGTCGGAGGTCGGTGTTATCTGCGGTGGACTTGGCCATGATTCCCCTTGAGTAATGCGATCGGTCTCTAGGCATCCTGCCAACAGCTTGTTAATCGCGCGACTTGAAATGGTTAACTCTGCGTGTCGTGACCATCTATGACGCGGATTAAGCCGGAACTGAGGCAGGGGTCTCGGAAAGGGGCTGTTTGCTCAACCCTGCGCGTGGTAACTGGGTACCACCGGACTCTTCCCGGACACGCCTGCGCACCAGTGTAAGCGAGCAGGCGGCCAGTAGCTATATGCCGTTCAGTTCATTCAGGAGTTCGGTTTTACGCTCTTCGGAAGCGAAGGACGAGTGGATGGAATTGGCGGCGAGCCGCGCCACATCGAACTCGGACAGTTCGAATACGGCTCTGAGCTGGGCAAAGTTCTCGTCCACGTACCCGCCGAAGTAGGCCGGATCATCCGAGTTCACCGATACGTTCAGCCCCGCGGCGAGCATTGCCGGCAGCGGGTGGTCCGCCAGGGTGTCCACGGCCCGCAGCCTGACGTTGGAGAGCGGGCATACGGTCAGCGGGGTCCGCTCGTCCACGAGGCGCTCCACCAGTTCGGGATCGTCCATGCACCGGATGCCGTGATCGATCCGCTCCACGCCCAGGATGTCCAGCGCTTCAATGATGTACGACGGCGGCGCCTCCTCGCCCGCGTGCGCGGTCAGCCGCAGGCCCGCTTCCCTGGCCTTGGCGAACAGCCGTTCAAACTTCGACGGCGGGTTGCCCACCTCGGCCGAGTCCAGCCCGATGGCAGCGATCGGGGCGTTCATGGCCAGCAGTGCGTCCAGGACCTCCAGCGCGGATTCCTCGGACAGGTCCCGCAGGAAAGCCGCAATCAGCAGGGTGGAGATGCCAAAGTCTTCCTCCGACGTCGCCAGGGCCGATGCCACGCCGTTGACGCATGTTTCCAGCGGGATGCCGCGGGACAGGTGTGCCTGCGGGTCCATCATGATCTCGGCGTGCCGGACTCCCGCCGCGGCTGCCCGGGACAGGTACGCGCGGGTCATGTCGGCGAAGTCCCGTTCGGTCTGCAGCACCGCCATGTTGGCGTAGTACAGGTTCAGGAAGGACTGCAGGTCGGTGAACTCGTACAGTGCGCGGAGCTCGTCCAGCCCCGAATACGGGAGGGTGATGCCGTTGCGGGCGGCGAGTTCAAAGATCAGCTCCGGCTCCAGGGTGCCCTCGATGTGCAGGTGGAGCTCGGCGACGGTCAGGGGCCGCAGCACCTCGGCCGTTTGCTCTTCGGCCAACGCCTCTTCGGTCAACGCTTCTTCGGGAGCTATGGTCACGGGCGCGGCAGTAGCGTCGGCAAAGGTGTTCATCCGGTCAGGATATCGCCCGCCGGCCCCATCGCGGCTAGAGTCGGACCGATGCGGAAACCCCAGCAGGCTGACCAGTCATCACTTTCCACCTCGGACCACCTCGCGGATGGCTTTGTCCGTGTCCGGGGCGCGCGGGAAAACAACCTGCGGAATGTGGACGTGGACGTGCCGCGCGACTCCATCGTGGCGTTCACGGGCGTCTCCGGCTCCGGGAAGTCCTCGCTCGCCTTTGGCACCATCTACGCGGAAGCCCAGCGGCGCTACTTCGAATCCGTGGCCCCCTACGCCCGCCGCCTCATCCAGCAGGGCCACAATCCCAAGGTGGAGATGATCTCGGGGCTGCCTCCCGCCGTCGCGCTTCAGCAGCGCCGCGGCGCACCCAGCAGCCGCTCCACCGTAGGCACGGTGACCACGCTCTCCAACTCGCTCCGCATGCTGTTCTCACGCGCCGGAACCTACCCGGCAGGCGCCGGTCAGCTGGACTCAGACGCATTTTCGCCAAATACTGCCGCGGGCGCGTGCCGGGAATGCCACGGGCTGGGGGTCGCGCACACGGTCAGCGAGGAATCCCTGGTTCCGGACCCGGCATTGACCATCCGTGACGGGGCCATCGCCGCGTGGCCGGGCGCCTGGCAGGGCAAGAACCTCCGCGACATCCTCAGCCACCTGGGCTACGACGTCGACGTGCCCTGGCGGAAGCTGCCGAAGAAGCAGCGCGACTGGATCCTGTTTACCGAGGAACAGCCGGTGGTGGAAGTCACCCCGGAGCGCGACCGCGTGGCCAAGCCATACAAGGGCCGCTTCTGGAGCGCCAAAAGCTACGTCCTGCACACCCTGGCCGATTCCCAGAGCGCCTCCATGCGCGAGCGCGTCCTGGCATTCATGGAGTCCGGGCCGTGCCCTCTCTGCGGCGGCACCGGACTCAGGGCCGAAGCCCTCGCCGTGTCTTTCGACGGGCGCACCATCGCCGAGCTCAACGCAACACCGATGGTGGAACTGGCCGAGATCATCCGCCCCACCGCCGGGCTGAAGGAAGCCGGAACCGCGTCCCGCAAGCAGACCTCCGGAGAGGAGAACGAGGTGGCGGTGGCCATCACCGCGGACCTCCTGAACCGGGTCACCGTGCTCCTGGACCTTGGCCTGGGATACCTCGCCCTGGGCCGTGCCACCCCCACCCTCTCCCCCGGCGAGATGCAGCGGCTCAGGATCGCCACGCAGCTCCGGTCCGGCCTGTTCGGCGTGATCTACGTGCTGGACGAGCCCTCCGCAGGCCTTCACCCCGCCGACGCCGAGCCGCTCCTGGCGGTCCTTGACCAGCTGAAAGCCTCCGGCAACTCCGTCTTCGTGGTGGAACACAACATGGACGTGGTCCGCCGCGCCGACTGGCTGGTGGATGTAGGTCCCCGCGCCGGCGAGGGCGGCGGCGAGGTGCTCTACAGCGGGCCGGTTGCCGGGCTGGCGGCGATCGAGGAATCGGTCACGCGTCCGTTCCTGTTCAGCGGCGGGACGCCCGACGGCGGCGCTCCCCACGCGAGCCGCGCACCCCTTGGGAACAGCGAACGTTCTAGGAACACCACCAGGGAGCCCGACGGCTGGCTGAAGCTGACCGGCATCAGCCGCCACAACCTCAAGGACGTTGATGCGGCCTTCCCGCTGGGCGTCCTGACGGCCGTCACGGGAGTGTCCGGCTCAGGCAAGTCCACGCTGGTCAGCCATGTCCTGGGGGAAGTGGTGGGATCCGGGCTGAAGGACCACGCGGCTGCCCAGCCTGCAGCAGATGCACCCTCGGCAAAGGCTGCACCATCGGGCAAGGCCACGCAGCCGGCGGATCCAGATGAGGCCGGCCCGGCTACGCCGTTGTCTGTGGGGCCGGTCAGTGGCGCGGAGCGGATCGACAGGCTGGTGACCGTGGACCAAAAGCCCATCGGGCGTACGCCCCGCTCGAACCTGGCCACCTATACAGGCCTGTTCGACGCCGTACGCAAGGAATTCGCCGCCACCGACGAGGCGCGCGCCAGGCGGTTCGGGGCCGGGAGGTTCTCCTTCAACGTGGCCGGCGGGCGGTGCGAGACCTGCCTGGGTGAGGGCTTTGTGGCCGTGGAGCTACTGTTCCTTCCGGGCAGCTACGGTCCGTGTCCGGAGTGCGATGGTTCCCGCTACAACCCGGAAACCCTGGACGTGACCTACCGCGGCAAGAACGTGGCCGAGGTGCTCCGGCTGACAGTTAACGATGCAGCCGGGTTCCTGGCCGATATTCCTGCCGCCGCCCGCAGCCTCAAGAGCCTCCGGGACGTTGGGCTCGGCTACCTTCGGCTGGGCCAGCCCGCCACTGAACTGTCCGGCGGCGAGGCGCAGCGCATCAAGCTCGCCACCGAACTGCAGCGCGCCCAGCGGGGCCACACCCTCTACCTCCTGGACGAACCCACCACCGGCCTCCACCCGGCCGACGTCGAACTGCTGATGGCCCAGCTCCACGGCCTGGTGGACAGCGGCAACACCGTAGTGGTGGTCGAACACGAGATGGCAGTGGTGGCCGCCGCGGACTGGGTCATTGATTTGGGGCCGTCGGGCGGGGACGCCGGCGGCAGAATCGTCGCCGCCGGAACCGCGGCCGACGTCGCGCGTTCACCGCACAGCCGCACCGCGCCCTACCTGGCGGCGGCGCTTCCACAGCCTGCCACCAGCTAACACTCAGAAAACATCTCGGTTTGATAACGGCGGCGCAATGTTTTAGCGTGGAGCAGGCCCACCAGACGGGCCGATGAATGCCCGGTGCTGCCTCCACCAGAACTGCCCGGCCGGCAGCCACCGAAGTTGACCTCTATTCGTCAGAGGCGGGCAGTGGCGCGATAACGTCCGGGGACGGACCGAGCGCTGGTGGCCTTCAGGAGCATCAAAACCATGACAAACACCACCATCCGTACTGTCGCGCGCCGTGGAGCCACCGTTGCAGCCATTTCCATGGCGGGGATTGCACTGTCCGCCACGGGAGCAAATGCAGCGAGCACCTCAACCTGGGACGCCCTGGCACAGTGTGAAAGCGGCGGCAACTGGGCCACCAACACCGGCAACGGCTACACCGGCGGCCTGCAGTTCAGCCCCACCACCTGGGCGGCCTATGGCGGCACCGGTTCCGCGGCCGATGCCAGCCGCGAACAGCAGATCGCCGTGGCAGAACAGGTACAGGCCGCGCAGGGCTGGGGAGCCTGGCCGTCCTGCGCCGCGCAGCTCGGTTTGAGCGGCGGCGGAGGCGCGACGGCGGTGGCTCCCCAGAGCGTGCCGGTCCAGAGTGTGCCCGTCCAGGCCGCACCGGCCGCCCCGGTACAGGCCGCGCCCGTCCAGGCCGCACCGGTAACGGTTCCGCAGCACGCTGCACCGGTAGCCCTCAGCGGCGAGACCTACACCCTCGTAGCCGGCGACACCTTGAGCACCGTGGCTGAGAAGCTGGGCGTCGTTGGCGGCTGGCAGCAGCTGGCCGACGCCAACCTGGACACCATCGCCGATCCCAATCTGGTGTTCGAGGGACAGGTCATCCAGCTTCCCGCCTAAGGGCTTCAGGGATGCCCGGTTCTTGACCCAGCCGGGAATGGACTGCGCCGGGAACGGACTGCCTCCCAACACGCGACGCCGGCGCTCCCCCACAAGGGGAGCGCCGGCGTCGTGCGTTGTTGCGAAAGAGCTGGACTACTGAAAATCCGTTAGACGGCGACCTTGATTTCCCGGACGATGCGCACCTTCCAGGCGGCGTCGTCGCTGGTGTCCAGCAGCGCCACGGTCCCGTGGGCGAGGTTCAGAGCCACACGCTTGGCTGCCAGCAATTCTAGGTAGAGGTGCTCGTTCATGCGGCTGGGGGTGTCGATCATGTACTTCACGGCGTCGCGGACCTTGCGGTAGTTGGCGCTGCGCTCACGGTGCATGTGCAGTTCGAGCATCTGGCGCTGGCGGACCTTGGGCTCGTGGCGGTTCAGCCAGGAGACCGCCAGGTGGACGGCCACAACGAGGGTCAGGGAGACGGCGTAGATCCACCAGCCGCTGGAGAGCAGGAACAAGGGCAGATTCCCGATCGCCACCAGGGCAATCACCACCCGCAGAGCCACGATCCGGCGCAGCGTGAGCGCCACCGAGGCCAACGCCGCACGGAAGCCATGCTGCTCCTTGCGCGCGGCGGCCGGATCGAGGGTAAATTCATCAAGGACCAGGATGCCCTTGGCCTCCGGACTGAGCATCTGCCCGAAACGGGGCACAAAAGAACTCGTTTTTCCGGGGGTCACATCAGCAGAAATTGTCATGAGGGGGCTTCCGGGACGGTGGGACGTTTCGGCGATCTTAGTGGATAGCGATATCCACTGTATGTATCGGTCCACTATGTGAACATTTGCCCGTGCGGGGTAGCGGCGCGTGTGTGGTGGCGGGCACTGCAATTGGCACATCCGCCCGGTGCCGTCAGACTGAAAGAATGCAAACTTTCCTCCCGTACCCCGATTTCCGGCAGAGCGCCGCAGCACTGGACACCGCCAGGCTTGGCAAACAGCGTGTCGAAGCGCTGCAGACCCTCCGTGCGCTGGTGATCCCCGAGTACGGCTGGCAGACCCACCCTGCCGTCCGCATGTGGATGGGCCACGTGCCGGCCCTCACCATGTACGGCTTGGCGATGGTGGACGAATGGACCGCCCGCGGCCACGCCGACAACACCCGCGGCAACATCACCGAGTTCGCGCCGCAGGCAGCCCACCCAGACTACGCCGCCAAGATCCCTATGCCGGAATGGCTCGGGAATCCCGATTTCCACCTGAGCCACCGGGCCAAGCTGGTCCACAAGGAACCGAAGTTCTACAAGGAAGTCTTCCCGGACGCTGACGTGGACCTCGATTACCTCTGGCCCGAGCCCAAGCACGAGTTCTATCCCGCGGAACCCGAGGGCGATGTCCTCTGGATCCTCCGAGACCCGCACGCCGAGATCGATCCGCAAACGCTGGACACTGTGGCTCTGCCGCCGGTCCGCGGCCACGCTGTGGCTCCCGCCGCGGTGGATCCGGACGGCTACTCCCCCGTCTATGTCGACGACGGTTCGCGCCGGCCGTCCAAGCAGCCCCGCAAGCTTCCCCCGAAGCAGCTGGTCAAGAAGCCCACGCGGAAGCGCCAGGCCCAGGAGAGCGCCTTCGCCACCCTGCCGGGCAAGACCGCGGTGGCAGTGATGTTCGAGGACGGCGCCAAGTTCGCTGTGGGCCAGGTGGTGGGCCGGCCCATCACGCTCGACGACGGCCGCTTCGGCCGCAACTTCACGCTCACCGAGGTGATTGACCGGTCCGCCTTCGACTACCCGGCGCTCCTGCAGGATCCCCGCGTGTTCTTCCCGGTCCAGGCACCCTGACCACGTGAAAATCCTCCTGGCCGGCTGCGGCGATTTAGGCACCGAGGCGGGCCTGCGCTTTGCCGCCCTCGGCCATCACGTGGTTGGCTGGCGCCGCTCCCCCGGGAAGCTGCCGGCCGCCATCGAAGGTGTAGCGGCTGACTTGAGTTCCGCCGATCTGCCGGCCATTCCGGCGGACACAACCGCCGTCGTCGTCGCCGTAGCTGCCGACTCACCCACGGAGGCGGCCTACCGGGCCGCCTACGTGGACGGGCTTTCGCACGTCCTGGACGCCTTCGCGCGCGATGGCGTGACCCCGCGGCGGGTGCTGTTTGTGTCCTCCACGGCCGTCTACGGCGATGCCGCCGGCGGCTGGGTTGATGAAAGCACGACGCCGGCACCTGGCGGTTTCTCGGGGCGTATCATCCGTGAGGCGGAGGATCTCCTGCTCTCGCGGTTGCGCGGCACTGGGTCTTCCCCGATCATTCTCCGGCTGGGCGGGATCTACGGTCCCGGGCGGACCCGGCTCATCGATCAGGTCCGCGACGGCGCTGCGGTGATTCCCGATGAACCGCGCTACACCAACCGGATCCACCGGGATGACGCCGCAGCGGCGATCGTCCACCTGACCACCATGGAGCCCATGCCTGCGCCGGCATACTTAGGGGTGGACAGCGATCCCGCAGACATGGGCGAGGTACTTCGTTTCCTGGCTGCCGAGATGGGCTTTCCGGAACCTCCCGTTGGTCCAGCCGGTGAGGCCCGTGGCGGCAACAAGCGCGTCAGCAACGCCCTGCTCCGCGGGACCGGCTTCAAGTTCGCCTACCCATCCTTCCGCGAAGGCTACCGGGAAGTCCTGGCCGGGGCGGGCGTCCGCCACCCGTAGGCTGGGGCAAGGCAGAGTACTGACCCTGGTACTGACCCCCTGCGGACGAGGAGCACGGTGGATTTCCAGCACATCATTGAGGCCGTAGGCGAATACATGGACTTCGCCGGGGTGGCCGTGATGGTCATCGGCGCTATTGTCTCCATTCCCATGGCCCTGCGCGGCTACCAGCCACGGAAGCTCCCCGCCGGAGCTGAGAAGCTGACCGTCTACCGCGCCTATCGGCAACTGCTGGGCCGGTCTATTCTCTTGGGCCTTGAGCTTCTCGTGGCCGCCGACATCATCCGCACCGTGGCCGTGACACCCACGTTCGAGAGTGTGGGCGTGCTGGCAATTATCGTGCTGATCCGAACCTTCCTGAGCTTCTCACTGGAGCTTGAAATCACCGGCCGCTGGCCGTGGCAGAAGGAGTCTGACACCGGAGCCGGGTCAGACTCAGGAGAATCTGCCGAGCCGGCGCGGGCGGGTGCCTAAGGTTATTTCGCGTGGACGCTGGGTTATCCACATAGGCCTGTAGCTTCGCGGTTCTTGTCGGTACCCCGCGGGATGATGTGGGTATGGGAATCAAGGCAGCGGTGGAGGCGGCGGAGGCTGTTTATGCCTCCGCCGCGTTGCTGCTCGCTGCGGCTCAGCGCGGGATTCACTCTGCGGACGTGCCCGGGCTGGCTGGGCCCGCGGGGTTCACGGGGAACGCAGACTTTGCCGGGCTAGCTGAGTCTGCTGGGCCGGCTGGGCGTGCTGCTGATGATGATCCGTTGCGCCGTGAAGCTGATGGCTGGCTGGATACGTTGGCTCTGGCTACCCGGATCAATGCGCAGGTCGCCGCGGTGATGGTCCATGCGGCCGCCGGCTACGCAGCCACGGCCCAGGCCCTGGCGTCACCTGTGATGTCTGATGGGGCCCACGAGATGGCGGTCGTGGCTGAGGTCGCCTGTGTCCTGACGATCAGCGAACGGACCGCCGGTGCACTGCTGGCCGAATCCCTGGAACTAACCACCGCTTTGCCGTTGACCCTGTCGGCATTGCAGGACGGGACCATTTCCTGGCAGCATGCCCGGGTGATGGTGGACGAGACCACCAACCTCGACCCCACCGGCGCGGCTGCACTGGAGGCGCATTTCCTGGACCCTGAGGCGCCCAACCCGGCGCGCGGGTGTCCCGCCGGGGAACTGATCCCTTCCCGGTTCCGGCAGAAGGCCCGGACCTGGCGGGAACGCCACCACCCGGTGAGCATCGAAAAACGCCACCTGAGGTCTGTGGCTGACCGGCGGCTGGAATACCGGCCGGACCGGGACGGGATGGCCTGGCTTTCGGCGTATCTGCCCGCTGACCAGGCCGTGGGGATCTGGAACCGGGCCACGGCGGCGGCGCGGGCGTTGCAGGGCCCGGATGAGGACCGCACCATGACCCAGCTGCGGGCCGACGCCGCCGCGGCCTGGCTCCTGGGCGGCTCTGAGGACAGTCTCACCGCGGGTGTCCCTTCCCCTCGGGCGCAGGTCCTGGTCACCGTCCCCATCATGTCCCTCCTCGGAATCACGGATGAGCCTGCAGACTTGGACGGGTTCGGGCCGATCCCCATCACCATGGCCCGCAGGCTCATCGCCGAAGGTGCCGAGTCCTTCCACCGGGTGCTCATCGATCCGAGGGATGGTGCGCCGTTGGAGATCGGCCGGACCAGCTACCGGGTCACCAAAGCCCAGCGCCAATGGCTCAGGATGCG